>DATBDG010000177.1:0-40290 GCA_036270055.1 Chthoniobacterales bacterium | reverse complement strand
CCACTCCATTCACTGCGAGCCATTGCGCCCTCGTCCGTGATGGTACTCAATCGCCTTAGTCCGCCGTCTTTTTCGCACGGAGCTCTGAGCAGGGCAACGACCGGCTGCCGATCCAGACCAACGCAATAATAAGAAAGACAGCGCACCAGCCGGCGCCGCCGATGGCCCGCCACCCGTTCAAGATCCAATCCAGTCCGATGCCGCGCGGCGGGAAAGAGGTCGCGCCCGCCATTCCCAGCAGAGCCGCAAGAAGCAGGACGCGCCGCACCCTGGAATGTTCGAGAAAGAGTAAACCCGCCCCCAGCGCGTAGAGCAGAAAAGAAAGCAACATGTGCCGCGCCGTCGCCTGCGGACTGAAGGCGATGACGATGGCGATAAGGATGGCCCATTCGAGGCTGGCGACAGCGCGTGCCCGCTCCGAAGAAGAGTCGGGCGCTCCGGAAAAAAGTGCGACCCCATGACGGCGTGCAACCAGAAAGAGCGCAGTGGTCATCAGGGCAAGGACCAACAGAACCAGACCGATCGCGAGGAGGTCGGGCCAGCGATGGGAACGCGTCAGTCGGAAAAGGGCAGAGGTCACGGAGACCGAATGGTCCCAGGTGATTTTCGGAATGTAGAGCCGCTGAACGTGCAGTCGTACGCCAGTCATGCGGACCAGACCTCCCCCGGCGATGGCAAGATATTGCGCGTTCCGTTGCAGGCCGACCTCGATCGCGGGGACCAGGAGGAAAAAGATGAACGAGGCGAGGGAAGAGAGAGCGGCGCGAAAGTTTCTCTTAAGCAAAAAGTAAGGGACGAAGATGAGCGAGAAATACTTGATATTGGCTGTGAGACCGACGATCACGCCGGCCAGCAGCGGTCTGCGCTCCATCCAGCGCAGAATGCAGGCGAAGCCGAGAAGCATGACGAAATCCGTCTGACCCTGGGTGAAAATAATGTGGATCTTGTCCGAAGCGAGCAGGCCGGCGGCCGCCGCGATACCCCAGGGGATCGAAAAATCGCGTGCGCTCAGGTGCCTGAGCCAGCGGCCCGTGATTTCCTGCGCGGCCACCGCGGCGGCGGTAAAAATAAGAACGATATTCGCCAACACCCACATCGTCGCCGCGGTCGTTAGGGAGCAAAGGCCCAGCGGCTGGAAAAGAAAAGCGAGCAAAGGCGGGTAAACATAGCGGCCGAGCCCGGCGCTGTAGATATTTTGGCCCCGCCAAGCGCCCTGCGCCGCCCGCCAAAAGTGCACGAAATCGCCGGTCGCGCCGGTCAAGATGCGACCGAGCCCGTGCCCGGCAAATCCGAGAACGATGAGTGCGAGCCCGGCGCCTAAGATCCAGCGGCGTTGTTCGGGCCTTTTCGGTAAAGATTTCGGCCACATCGAAGTTGTCGCCACCGGGCAACCGGGGCGATAAGAAAATGCGGCGGTTGAGAAGTCAATAACGTTCTCCGCTCGCTTCCACCGATGTAATTCAAATGGGAGCTTGCCAGAAGCTCCCGACCTGGCGTCCAAGAAAATCACCTGCCAGATGCCAAACTCTCCACACAGCCTCGCGATGGAGCGAACGGCGGACCGCCTTCTGCTCACGCGCAATGTAGCTAGCATTCTTATTGTGAAAGCACCGCGCGCTCTCGGTCGCCGCGAGTTATCTATGCCGGGACGCTGAGCAAGATTCTCTACCCGTCGTTGCGTCTGGGTTAGATCCTCGCGCCAGAACAACTGGTTGAGCCCATGATCAAAATTCGCGCGGTCATGGATCAACATTCGCCCGCGATGGATCAGGCGACTTTGGCGCGCTTTATCGCCGACGGCTACTTCCTGAGTCACATCAAGCGGATCCGACGGTTGTACGCGGATCGTCGTGAATTTTTCATCGAGCACTTCGAAAAACTGCTCGGAAAATATTTCAGCCTGCAGATTCCAGAGGCTGGTTTGCATTTTGTCGCTTGGCTGCGGCGGAAGGAGGACTTACCGAGGATCACTCGAGTCTGCGCCGAGCTCGGACTCAGGCCGTCTCCGCTCTCCTCCTGCTTCATGAGGCCGGAAACGAAGCCGGCGCTTACCTTCGGCTTCGCCGCCTGGACGCGAGCGCAAGTTCGCGAGGGTCTGCGCAAACTCGCCGCCGCGCTCGAGGCAGCGAAGTAGTGCGGTGGACCAGACGAAGCGGGAACGTTCTGGCAGGTCCTGGACATGCGGAAGCATGTCAAGTGGTCTTAGGCAAAACCGCGAAGTGGCTATTTCCGAGAGAAGGCGAGGTTGTGATCATGTTTGAAACACTAACCAAGGAGTTAATCAATCATGAGAGCAGAACTAAGTTATCGATCCGCCGGAATTCGTCTGATTACTTTGATCGTGGCTTGCTGCGGCGAACACGTGCGTGGATGAGACCTGTGTCCCGCCCCAGATTTATCAGTTCCGTCCCGTGCACTGGGATGTGAGACACGGCGATCAAATCGGCGAGTTTCCGCTCTTCGGACCCGACGATACATCCGGCGCGGCGGTCGCAATCAACGATGTTGGTCGGGCCGTTGGCATCACCGGGATCTGCGATCAGGCGATTGGACGTTATACGGCCAAACACGCGGTCCTTTGGGAGAGAGGCACGGTGACCGAGCTGGGTAACCTTGGCGTCGAGTTCTGGAACACAACGACCGCGATCAATAACAGCGGGACGGTGGTCGGCTTCGCCGGCGATCCCGCTTTCCCAGAAGGCGACATCCTGCATGGTTTTATCTGGACGAAGGCGACCGGGATTCAGCCGCTCCCGCCATTAGCGAATCGGACGCCGGAACACGTCGACAGTGAGCCCTACGGCTTGAACGAGCAGGGTCAGGCGGTCGGTATTTCCTGCGACCCTGACTTCAGCGACTGTCGCGGTGTCCTTTGGGAAAATGGAGTCGCACACGACCTGAATGATCCGGATAACACCGGCTTCGTCGGTGTGATCGACCAGGCGAAAGACATCAATAACGCCGGGCAGATCACCGGCCGCGCGGCTGATCCCAACACCCTGACAAGGGTCGCGATTGTAGCGGTCCCCGCGAACTAGTCTGTGACGGTGCAGGCGTGCGCTGCCGGATCGGCGAGAGATCGCGCAGCGCACCCCGGCCGGAGGAGGAAGAGCGGGTTTGGCCGGTGGGGTTCAGAGTCGCATCAGCGCCTGATCCAGGACCTCGAGGATAAAATCGGCGTCCTGCTGGTGAATGCACATCGGCGGCGAGAAGCGGACGGTCTGGCCGTAGAGGCCACCTTTGCCTAACAATAAACCGAGGTCTTTGCAGGTCTCGAGCACCTGGGCGCATTCCGCCTTCGCCGGTTCTTTCGTGGCGCGGTCTTTCACCAGTTCGATCCCCAGGAGCAGCCCCTTGCCGCGTGCGTCGCCGATCACGCTGTGTTTTTCCTTTAAGCGTTGGAGACCGGCGATGAGGTGATTGCCTATGGTCAGGGAATTGGCCTGCAACTTTTCGCGCTCGATCACTTCCAGGACAGCCTTGCCCATCGCGGAAACGACCGGGTTGCCGCCGAAAGTGTTGAAGTGAATCCGCTGCGCAAGGGTGGCCGCGATCTTTGGCGTTGTCACGACCGCGCCTAACGGACAGCCGTTGCCAATCCCTTTCGCCATGCAGACGATATCGGGAATCACGCCCTGAGTTTCAAAACCCCAGTAATGCGACCCGGTGCGCCCAAAGCCGGCCTGCACTTCATCCGCGATACAAACGCCGCCGGCCGCGCGCACGTGTTCGTAGGCCTGTTTCAAATAGCCATCCGGAAAGACGACGCAGCCGCCCACGCCCTGGATCGACTCGGCGATGTAGCCCGCGATCTGCCCTGGGGTCGCGTAGTCGATCAGGTTCTTGACGTCGGCCGCGTACTTTTTGCCGGCATCGAGATCGTCGTGGCCCCAATGCCCGCGGTAAGGATCGGGTGTAATGGAGTGATGCACGCCGAAGCTGTGGGGGACATTGAATTTCCAGGTGTGATGCGCGGTCAGGCCCATGCCGGAAGCGTTCCCGCCGTGGTAAGCGTTGCGGAGCGCGATCACGTCGTAGTTGCCGGTGTAGGCGCGCGCCATGAGCAGGGCGAGATCGTTCGCTTCCGAACCGGAATTAACGAAGTAACAGACCTTCAACTCGCCCGGCATTTTGGAAGCGAGTTGCTCAGCGTATTCGGCGACGTTTGGGTGCAGGTAGATCGTGGTCGAATGTTGGAGCCGCTCGTTTTGTTGCTGGGCGGCGGCGACCACATCGGGGTGACAATGCCCGACGCTGATCGTGACGATGCCGCCGAGCGCGTCGAGGTAGCGGCGGCCGGATTCGTCCCAGACGTACTGCATTTTGCCTTCCACGAGCGTGAGGGCCTTTTTGTAGTAGAGAAAGATTCCCGGGTTCAGGAATTCTTTGCGCAGGCGGAGGATCTCGTCCGGCGACGGGCCGGTGTAAGGCTGCGGTTGGTGAGCGAAGGGCGGTAGTTCAGGTGCTTGCATCTTTGGTCTATGGTAATGTTGGGCGGAACGAAACGTCCTGACCATTTCAATTTTGTCCCGCGCGGAAATGGTCAGCGATCCTTCGCTCTGCTCATGTTGACAATCCTTTGGGGAATGCGCAAGCCGGCGAGGCGACAGGAGCAGAGATCCCGTCCGGCTGTTTCTCATTGCAGACTGTTCGCGGTGGGCGCCATCGCGTCAGACTTCCTGGCCGGGTTCGAATAACGCAAGAAAGGTTCGCGACGGTGAAACACCGACGCCAGCACTCGGAACGAGTGCGCTACCCGGAGTAACGCCCGCTCGCGAGTCGGCGCGAACGCGAGGTAAATAAAAAAGGCCAGGGCGAAACCGACGAACCAGGCGTAGCGATAAAGAGAGAGAAAAGCCGGCGCGATCGAACTTTCCGGCAGGACTTTGATCGTGGCGAGGAAGCCGGGAATGTTCGGCAAGACCGCCAGCGCGAGGGCCGCGAGGGCGACGCCGCTGAAGCCGCCGCTGTAACGATAGCGGCCATGCGGCTGATAGAGATCGTTCACATCGAACTGCCGTTTCCGGTAGACAAAAATACTCCGCGATCATGATCCCGCCGATCGGGCCTAACAATGCGCTGTAACCGATGAGCCAGGTAAAAATGTAGCCGCCCGGGTCGGCATACAGTTTCTAGGGACACATCAGGATGCCGATGATCCCGGTGATGATATCGCCGGTTTTGAAGCTGATCAGGCGGGGCGCGAGATTCGAGAAATCATTCGCGGGCGAGACGACGTTGGCCGCGATGTTGGTCGAGAGGGTGGCGACCGCGAGGGTGATGAGGTCATCGGGATGAGCACGATCAGGTTGCCGAGGAAAATCGTGAGGATGGCCTGCTTCCAACTCATGCCCTGCTCGATCAGGCTACTGGCCAGGGTGTAGGTGGTGATGCAAATCGCCATCCCGACCCAGAGCGCGGCGATGCTCCACATCGACCAGGTTCGTTCCGTGAGCGGAACGGGCGCGAGATCGTCGTTGATGAGGGCGTCCGATTCGAGCTTCGGGATTTGCGAAGCGGCGGCGGGAGCGGGCAGCGGGGTCATTCGGGGGCGCATCGTGCCAGTCTCCCGGTCCCAGCGTCCAGCGGTACTTTATCGAACCGAAGCCGAATCGGATCAATCAGGAAACCAGGAAAAATTGAATTGGGGAACGTGGAAGCGCGGAAAAGAAATCCTCCTCTTGGTTTCCTGGCTTCCAGACTCCTTCCAGATCAAGGCGTTTCCACATCGGCGCGCTCTTCGATCTGCTCCACGCTCGGCTCGGATTGGCGAATCCAATCGCGCATTCCCTGAATCTCCTGCTGCGCCGCGACGGTCGGAGGCGCTTTCGGCTCGGCTCGCGCCACCATCTTGCGGCCGATCTTGAACGGCCTCGCCTTTTTCACCGAAAAATCCCAATGCCAGCCAAAGCGCAGAAGGGCGTAATACATCGTTTTGGCCTCTATCGGCCCCACCCCGCTGCAACGCATCGCGTTGTAAAACATCCGGTCGCACTCCCGCGGCGGGCGGTTTTGTATCGTATAAGCGACGTCGTGCAGGACCGAAGCGTTGCGATATCGACCCTCGAAGGGTCCGCCCATGAGCGACCAAAGCGTGCGCGGGATCGAAGCGCCATCCACGACCGAGCCGGCGGGCGCGACCCAGCGCACCCCGTTCGGATCGGTGTAACTGAACTGGCGCAGCAGCGTCATGCTCCGTCCATCCGGATTCCACTGCGTCACTGGGGCGCCGGAGAAATAACCCCAGGGGTGCGACTGGGTCGCCGCCTCGCGCCAGGAGGTTCGCTGCGGCGCGGATCCGCAACTGGCGAAAAGAGCCGCCGCCAGGAGCGCACTGGAAATTTGAGTCCACCTCGTCATGAGAATCCTGAGATGATTCGCAATATGTGGGCCGGGCGCAAATCTGCGCGCGTCGCGCTGGAGGGACGACCGCCTGCCTGCTCGCGAACGCTTTCGGAGTGTCGTCGGAGTTTCTCAAACCTGTTGGCCGCGGTGCTCTGTGGCCACTGCGAGCAGATCGCCCGGCCGTTTCGATTTCGTTAGGCAAAAAGAAACACGGACGCGACAGCGCGCGTCCCTCCAGTATTGCCAATCTCGCGCCGCTCTGTCATCACGGCACTGCGATGACAGACCGCCACGAAAACATCACGAGCGCGCTGCCAGCGGACCTCGACGCGCTCCCGCGGCTCAAGGGCTTCCGGTTGCGCGGGCTCGAGATGACCCGGCTCGAGGGGTTCGTGGATGCCGCTTTCGCCTTTGCTGTCACCATGCTCGTCATCGCCGGCCAGCAGGTGCCCGACAACATCAGCGCCCTGCTCAAGGCCTTCAACGACGTCCCAGCCTTCGCCGCTTCCATCGGCGTCCTCGCGATTTTTTGGAAAGGCCATTGGCTTTGGAGCCGGCGTTTCGGGCTGGAGGATAACGCTTCCATCTACATCAGTTGGGCGCTCATCTTCACCATGCTGGTCTACGTCTATCCGTTGAAGCTTGTCTTCGGCGGCATGTTTTACGGCCTTAGCCGCGGCGCCTTCGGACTCCGGCTCACGGTCCAAACGATGGGGCAGGGTCGCGCTCTTTTTGCGCTTTACGCCGCCGGCTTCAGTGCGCTCGCGCTCGAGATCCTGCTCTTGAACTGGCATGCCTGGCGGCTGCGCGTTCCTCTGCGCCTCAACGACCGCGAGGAGCGCGTCGCCCGAGGCGAAATGTTCGGCTGGAGTGTCCCGTTCTGCGTTGGGCTTACTTCGCTTCTCATCGCCTTTGTCGCGCCCGACGACAAGATCGCCTGGAGCGGCTGGATCTACTTTTCCATGACCATTTTGCTCCCCCTCCAACGCTGGATTCGGCGACGCAAGCGGTAGCCCTTTGGGTCCGCCCGGTGATCCATTCCGGGGCACACGAATTCCCCGCAGGAACTGCCCAGCAATCTGTCAGCGCCGCCGCGAATCGCCTCCTCATCGCGCAGATTTGTGCGATACTTGGTGCACACGATTGGCATGGTCATGAAAGTCTCAGACCGCAGGCAAGGCATCATCGTCGCGGCTCTTGTCGTCTTGATGAACGGTGCGGTGGCGCTGGCGAAAGAAAACGGCCAGGGAGATCGTGCGCGCTCCTCCAATGACGCAGATACTGCCTCGAGCACGAGTTCTGCCGCGCCCGCGGCACCATCATCAGCCGCTCGCGTCTCGGCACCATCCTACCGGGCGGTGCCGGCTCGTTACCCCGCCGCCTCGGCTCGTCCGGGCGCCGCCAGTCGCCCATCCAGCGGTCCGGGCACATCCACGAATCGGCCGGTTATTTCGCGCCGACCCTCGGGCGCGGTCAGCGAACGGAAACCGGCTCCCGGTGTCGTTAGGGCGCGCCAGCCCCGCAGGCCGGCGACCGATGAAAACTCGACGCCGCGCCACTCCGGGCCGCACCAGAGGGGCGCCGACCGGACGCGAGCAACCGGCGCACAGGCCCGCAATTCGGCCCCCGACGCGCTCGGCGCCAGGCGCAGGCTTGACCGGCACAGCGTCGACCGATTGCGCGGCTGGCGCGGGAAAGGGGACGGCGTCGCTACCGTCAGGGCGAAGCACGACGACCACCGGCATCATCATCACAATCGGGATTGGTGGCGGCATCATTGCGACATCTTCGTCCTGGTCGGGGGAGGTTTCTGGGCCTGGGATGCCGGCTGGTGGTATCCGGCCTGGGGCTACAACCCGGTCTATTCCAACTATGCCTTCGACGAGCCGGTTTACGGTTACGAGGATCTCTCTCCCGATGACGTCATGGCGAATGTGCAGGCCGCGTTGCAGGAACTCGGATACTATCTCGATGAAGTTGATGGCGTGCTCGGCCCGACCACGCGCGCGGCGCTGGAGAATTATCAAAGCGACTACGGATTGGCCGTCACCGGCATCATCGACCGGGAAACGCTGGCCTCGCTCGGCTTCATCGAATGAGGGGAGCCTGGCGCATCAGCGGGAATGCGCTCTTCAAACTGTCGCCGGCTGCAATAAAGTCGGCTGGCGCTAACCCTCAACTGGCATCAATCGTTTCCCAGATCATGAAATCGTCCAGCGCCTGCCGGGTTTTATCCAGGACAAATTCGACCACGATCGCGTCATCGACAAAGCCGAGAAACGGAGTGCTGTCCGGGATCAAATCGAATGGATCGACCAGGTAATTGAGCGCTGTTACCATCCAGATGAGAGCATCCTTCGAGACCTGCTTGTATTCACCTCGCTCGTAGGCGCGGAGGAGCCGCAGCATCGTCTGGAGATAGGGCCAATTCTCCTTGAAGCGTTGCCTGGGGAGCGACGCACACTCTTTCGCGGCTCGTTCCAGAAGCGAGCGCAAACCTCCGGAACCAACGAGGCGCAATTTTGCATCGGCGAGGGCCCGGGCGAACGCTTCGCTGCGCAGAGCTGGTTTCTGATAGGAACTGTGTTTATCGGCGGGCGATTTCGTCTTCGCTTTATTCATCGGACGGCATCAAAGCACGTCGCCGCGGCAATGAGAAGGCAATTCGTAGCATCCTGTGAGAACAATAAGGCGCCGCGAGCTATGGGGTAATCGGTCACTTGTCGGTTTGGAGAATTCCTGCTCGTTCTCCTCCTCGTCTTTCCACCTGTTCTTGAAGAACAAGGACGACGGCGAGGATGGAATCCCGGCGATAAAGCCGAGGTTCAAACACCACGGGGCGGAGCGTGCCGTGGGATCAGGGTAAAACAACCCTTTGATTATTATCAGAAACAAGAAAAGCAGGTTTACAATCACGAAGGCGCGCGACGCGCCGCGACCGAGCCATCGGACGCGCCCCATGCAGACGGCGAAGAACAGCGTGGCGAGATGAGTCAATACATAGGCGATGCATATGAGCGCGCGTCGGGTTAACGATCGAGCTTGCCGCAACAGTTCCACGTGGGCAGGGCCCTTCTGTCCGTGACGATCAGTTTCGAAAAGACTCGCCGCGACAATCAAAGGTCACTAGTCGACCGTGATGACGACTTTTCCACGGGCGTGCCCTTTTTCCAGATACCATATCGCCTCCGGCACCTGGCCTAAGGAGAACCTGCGATCGATGACTGGAGTGACCTTTCCACTTTGCATGAGGTCGCGCAGGTAAGTCATGTCGTCTTTCGTCGGATCCGACATCATCATCCGCATCTCCTGGTTCACGAATGGCTCTAACAACATGAGCTTGATGACGCGCGCGAACGGCCCGATCCAACGTCCGTCCTCGGGACCGCCGCCGCCGATCATGATGTATTTGCCCTTGGCGGTGAGGGAGTGGCGGCAATCGCTGAGCGAGTGGTTGGGGACGTTATCGAGGATGACGTCCCACTGCTTCCCGCTCTGGGCGAAGTCTTGTTTGGTGTAGTCGATGACCTCATCGGCGCCGAGTGACCGGACCATGTCCGCGTTCCTCCCGCTGCAGACGCCGGTGACATGCGCGCCAAGCGCCTTGCCGATCTGGACGGCGAAGGTCCCGACCCCGCCCGAGGCACCGTTGATCAGGACGCGTTGGCCTGGCTGCACGTGGGCGAATTTGCGCAGCGCCTGCAACGCGGTCATGCCGGCGATTTGCACGCTGCCGGCCTGCTCAAAGGTGAGGTTCTCCGGCTTCCGGACGACACCTTTTTCCGAAACGCAGATGTACTGGGCAAAGGCGCCGGTTTTGCCGCCGTAAACTTCGTCGCCGGGTTTGAACTCTGTCACGTTCTTGCCGACCGCTTCGACAGTCCCGGCGAAATCGACTCCGAGACGCGAGTTTTTCGGCTTTCGCAGACCCACGCCCAGCCGCATGAGGTAAGGTGTGCCGCGGATGAAATGCCAGTCGTAGGGATTGACGGAGGCGGCGCGGACCCGAACCAGGAGCTGGTTGTCGTTAGGCACCGGTTTCGCGATTTCGGCCAGGTGGAGCACGTCCGCCTCCCCGTAATCGCAGTAAATGACCGCTTTCATCCTCGCGCCCGGTGCAGCGAGGAGGCTTTCGCAGTCATTCGTCGAGCGCCAGTAGGCGATAAAGAGCCACGCGCTGACGAGGAGGAGCAAAACAAGAACAACGCGGATGGTCCACTTGATTGTACCTTTGATGATGCGTTTTAGTTTCATACGGTTTGAGGAGTTGGCGGCTTCAGCCCCCTGATCAGCAACCAAAGGCCCAGGCCGATTTCGTAAATACCCATCGGCATCATGTAGCTCATTCCGAGCACTGCATAGAGTCGAGGAAAGACCATGGTGACGAGACTGGCGATCGCGAGGAGAACCGACGCGAAAATTCCCCATCCTGCCAGGGCTTTCGGAATATAACGCGATTGAAACCAGACATAGCTGAAGATCGCCGAGCCGAATCCGAGAAAAACGAAGCCGATGCTGAGCCCGACCCCATAAACGCTGAGGAACAAACGCGCCAGCGCCTGCAATTCCGCCGGTTCGAACGGCTGCAGGTAGGTCGCGCCGCTCAGCAGGCGCAGGGCGATGAAGGCAGTCAAGGCGGTGACCGCGAGAATGGCGTTCTCGACCAGGCGCAGGAATGCGCCGAGAAGGGCGGCATCCTGGTTGATCGGCTTAAGGATGACGTAGATGCCCCAGACCAGGCCAATGACCGTGGCGTAGACGAGAAGGTCGGTCGCGATGCTGAGCCGAAACAGCGTTTCCGACCCCGTGATATTCGCCGCGGTCTGGCCCGCCTCGCGCACGATCAAACGGCCCCGGACACAGGATTCGCCGAAGATGGCCAGCGCCATCTGGATGAGATAAAGCGCACCGACCCACTTGGCGGCGCGATGTTGGGTCGGCGTGATCGCAGCCGGTATTGTTTTGGGTCTGGCAGACCCATCAGTCATTACGTCGGTGCTCATGGTCTCGTATCTTCTCAAGTAATTGGATCAGGCAACGGCTGGGCTAAGGGCGGAGGCGCCTTTGCGCCCCAGATCAAGAGCCAGAAGAACGCCAGTTCCCCAATTCCCAGAATCATCGCGAGCTGGCCGATGCCCTGCGCGGACGCGGGCAGAAATAGAGAGACCGAGGAGCTGATCACGTAGCCGCTGCCGGCAACCATGACAGCGATGCCGACAAAGCGCGGGATAAAACCGGACTGCAGGACGACGATTCCGAAAGGAAAGAGCCAAAGGCCCCAGAAGATCTGAGCCAGAATCACTCCCTGATTGTGCAGACGCAGGAAGAATAAAACAAGCGCATCGAGCTGCGCCCTATCAAAGACAGCGGTGAGAAAGGCGGGGCCGCGGGCAAAGGTCAGCGCCGCCAGATCGTTCAGCACGTTCAGATACGAGACAGGAATGGAAAGCAGAAAAAGAATCATGAAGGCCAGGGCGTATTTGTGGCTGACCGTTTTGAACAGGCGGTAGAACGCCAGCAAGGCGAAAATTGCGACAGTGCAGGAGAAGAGTTCGACTGCCATGCCGAGCCGAAGAAGAGTTTCCGAGTCCCGGATATTGTTAGCCGTAGCTGCGGCATCTCCTCGGACAATCAACGTGTTGGGAACATACAGAAGGGCGAATGGGGCGGGCAGGCAATTTATGAAATACAAGAGGGCCGCGATCCGCGACTTCTTCTTGAGTGACTTGAGATCGTGCATGGTGGTCATTCCATTGTGATCACTGTTTTGCCGCGCGCGTGACCTTGATCGAAAAGGCGAAGGGCCTCGGGGGCATCACGCAATTTGCAGATCCGCTCGATGACCGGCTTGATCTTTCCCGTCTCAAGGAGCTCGCCCAGCAGGGCGACGTCCTCTTTGTTAAGCCTGGTGGTATACCGGACGAACTTTTGCTCGCCGGAAGATCCGAACCACGACGTCGTGAACGTAGCGAGGATACGCTTCACCGTCTGATCTGAGTTTGTGCTGGTCCCCCCGAGTCCGGCTAACACGCAGATGCCATTACGCTTTAGCACACGTCGACGCTCGGCCGCTGAACGATTGCCGACGTTGTCGAAAATCATGTCGTAACGCTGCTCGCCCTTGGTGAAGTCCTCCCTCGTATAATCGATAACGTGATCTGCGCCGATGGAACGGACTAGTTCCATATTTCGTGTACTGCAAACCGCCGTGACCTCCGCGCCAAAAGACTGGGCAATTTGCACCGCGAATGTTCCGACACCTCCAGTCGCGCCGTTGATCAGAACCTTCTGTCCGGCTCGAATCTTTCCCGCTCGCAGACCCTGCAGCGCAGTCTGTCCGGCGTGCGGGACCGAAGCCGCCTGCACAAAACTGATGTTCGCCGGTTTAATAACCAACGCTCGCCCTGAATTACAGATATACTCGGCCAGCGAGCCGTAAGCAGAACCAAACACTTCATCGCCCGGTTTGAATTGCGTGACATCCTTGCCCACCGCTTCCACCACGCCGGCTAGGTCGCGGCCGAGCCGTGTGTCCCTCGGTTTACGCAAGCCGGCCACGAGGCGAACAAGCCACATGTCGCGGATCACGGCAGCATCAAGCCAGTTCAACGACGCAGCTCGAACTTTGATCAGCAGCTGGTTATCCTTCGGCACAGGTTTCTCGACGTCATCGAACGTCACGACGCCGTATTCGCAGTAACGGACTACCTTCATTGGATGGGTCAGAGCGCCCGTTTTATTTTCATCGCATTCATTGGTTCCGGTCCAATAGGAGATGAAGCCCCACCCGACGAGCGCGAGGAGCACGAGCAGCACGCCGCCGGTAGTCCATTTCAGCAGGCATTGAAGTTTCATACTGATTCGGCGCGGAGAGCTTCGATCGGGTTGCTGCGCGCCGTACGACGGGCCGGGAGCCAGGACGCAACTAGGTTCATGGCTGGATCGGTCGCGGCCAGAAGATGAGGATGGGCGAGCAAGGCGAAACCGGGGCTGCGCATCATCGAGCGACGGGCGAAACGAAGGGTGGAGAGCATATAAGGGGCGCTGTGTTTGTTAGGCGATTCGATTACTTGAGCGCGCGATAGTCGCTGTAGATGATGACCTGATGCAGAAGACCTTCCTGGCCAAGACCTGAGCCGGTCATGCTCGCCACCTGTTCGACGAGAACCGGGTCGTAGTGATCGACAGTGATCGTTGTTTCGGTTTTGCCGCCTGGCGTCGGCTCGGAGCGGACAGTGCGGGTATAGGCGTAATCATCGGCGCCGACGCTTTGCGCCTGGGCCAGAATGCGTTGTTTAAGGTCGTTAGGCTGGCCATGCGCGATGAACATGGATGCAAGCCAGACGGCGACGGCGGCAATTGCCAGCCGGATAAAGGGATTGGCGGTGAGATTGGCCATAGGATCGGTGGGACGATGTAGTTAATTTCGTTAGCTATGTGATTAGAGCGGTCCGCGGCTACGACGCAGGCGGATTGCGCCAATCAAGAACGCGGCGGCGATTATCAGCCCGATCCAGAGACCGGGACTGAGCAGGAATTTCAGCGGATCGAACTGCGCGAGGCGCTCAACCACGGGCACGTGAGCGCCTTTCGGGTGGCTCGCGACGACGAACCCCACGTCGAAACCGCCCGTCAGCCGGCGGACGAGCATCTGAGCGAAGTAGCCGGTATCGAACGCGAGTTTCTCGATCGCGCTGATGGCGAGCCATGGGAGCACCGCCCAGAGAAACGTCGCCCGCTTGGCCCAGCTGGAGACCAGGAGCAGCCAACCATATAAAGGTGCCTCCCAGAGGGCGCTGGTCACGAGTCCGTAAAGGAGAATCATCGACAGACGTGGCCAAGGTAAGAGATGCCAAGTCGTTCCAGCCAGGCCGCTCGGGAGCAGCGCGACCGTGCTCATTAGCAGCATGATAAACTGCGTTACGATCGTGATCACAAAAGTGAGCGCCGGCAGGATCACCAAGGGAACGAACACCTTCGAGAGAACCGTGGTACGATCCGAGACCGGCAGGGATTTCCAAAACAAGACGCTGCGGTCCCGGCGTTCGCCGTGAAGGGCGTCGAGGCAGTAAAAAATGCCGACGATGAAAATCGTGAACATGATGATCACGGCCGCCATGTCGTAAGGCATCTCGATGGCGGCGCGCTGGCGCGTGGATTCCAAGGCCAGGGCGTTCATTCTCAGTCGCGGCAACTTCAACGACGTTAGGCCAAATCCGAACAGGACGACGCCGGCCGCGGCGAGCGGCGCCATGTAGATCGAGCGATTCTCCCAAAGCTCGCGCCGAACCGACCAGTAAAACGGGCGCGTCCCACTCACGTCGTCACCGGGGTCGCTGACCCCGGGAGCGTGGGACGAAGTTGAGGTGTTCATTTTACGCCTTCCTTCCCCAGCACGACAACAAAGAGGTCGGCGATGCTGGGCCGGCGCAGATCCCCGAGCGGCCCGAGCAGCTCACGATCGACGTTGTCGAATAACAACACGCTGCGGCCGAATACCGTCCGCTCGTGCATCGGCTTGAGCGCGCGCGCGGCTTCGAGTTGCCCGGGGTTTACCATCACCTCGAGATACCGCGCGTCGAATTCCTCCATGCTGCATTCGAGCGCGATCCGACCGCGATCGATGAACATGAGATCGGTCAGCACATCCTGGATTTCGTCCACCTGATGCGTCGTGATGACGATCGTGCGCGTGCCGTCGAAGTAATCGTTCAGGAGCGAGTCGTAGAATTGCTTCCGATAAAGGATGTCGAGCCCGAGGGTCGGCTCATCGAGGACAAGCAGGCGCGCGTCGATCGCCATGATGAGCGCGAGATGTAGTTGCGCGACCATGCCTTTGGAGAGGTGACGCACTTTGCTTGTGCGCTTGATTGTGGTCCGGTCGAGAAAGCGTTCCGCCTTCGCGCGATCGAATCGCGGATGCACGCCGGCCACGTAATCGAGCAGGTGCGTGACGGGGATCCAGCGCGGCAGCACCGCGATGTCCGCGATGAAACAGACATCGCGCATCAGTTCCTCGCGCGCGCTCCAGGGTTCGCGGCCGAGCACCTTCAATTCGCCCTCGTAGGAAGTCAGGCCAAGGATGGCGTTGAGCGCGGTGGTTTTGCCGGCGCCGTTCGGCCCGACAATTCCGAGGATGCGACCCTCTTCGACGCGCAGATCGATGCCATCGAGCGCGAGCGTGTTGTCAAATGTCTTGCGCAGACCGCGTGCTTCTATGCAGGCCATGGTGTTAGCGCTTCTCCTTTTTCCTTGTCGCCGGCGGACGCGCGGCGGCTTCGAGTTCTTTCTGCGTAACCCCGAGCCGTTCGATAGTGGCGGCAATGCGGGGCCATTCTTCGGTCAAAAATTTCTCGCGCTCGCCCTTGAGCAAAAGCTCGCGCGCGCCCGCCTTCACGAACATTCCCAGCCCGCGCCGCATCTCGACCAGGTCCTCGTCGACCATCTGCTGGTAAGCCTTGAGAACGGTGAGCGGATTGACCCGAAACTCGGTCGCGACATTGCGGACGGAAGGCAGCGGATCGCCTTCGTTGAGGACGCCGTCGAGGATCATGTGCACCCCCCGGTCGCGCAGTTGGCGATAGATCGGCTGACTGTTGTTCCATTCACGATTCATCCGGTGTTCCGCCGCTCATGTAGTGTTGTAGTGAACTATAACACCATTGCACAGGCAACAACTTTTTTAAACTTTTTTGGCGGCCGGAGAAATGGGACGGGATTGATCTCGGCGCTCTTACGCCGAGCACCTCAATCAGAGTGGGGCACCGCCCGCGGGAAGTTGGCGTGCGCAAACTGTTCAGCGCCCGGGAGTAGAACTCCTTTTCCAAGTCCGAATACGCCCGTTCCCTCTTCCTGGTCCGATTACAGAGTGATGCGATGAGGGTGGATGATGGCGGCCCTTCGCTTACATCCGAATAATTTGCGACCCGCCGCGTCTCTTGTTTCGGACAGCACAACACACATCATGAAAACAAAACTCGGACTTCTTTCTTTCGCGCTCGCGGCGCTGTTTTTCTTCGGGCAGCCGCCGGCGTCTTCTTCGGCTTATGTTGCCGTCTCGGTCGGAATCGCTCCGCCGGCAATCCCGGTTTACGAACAGCCGTTTTGTCCCGCACCCGGTTACATCTGGGTCCCGGGCTATTGGGCCTGGGGTGAATTCGGCTATTACTGGGTGCCCGGGGCCTGGGTGCTCGCTCCGCGGGTCGGGTTTTTGTGGACGCCCGGCTATTGGGGTTACCGTAACGGGAACTATTATTTCAATGACGGCTATTGGGGCTCGAGCGTCGGGTTCTACGGTGGGATCAACTACGGCTACGGCTACTACGGGAGCGGCTACTACGGTGGTCGATGGGATGGCAATGTCTTCCGCTACAACACCGCAGTGAGCCGGGTGAACACGAACGTCATCACGAATACCTACGTGAACCGCGAAGTCGCGCAGAATGTGAAAGGACCTCGGAAGAGCTTCAATGGCCCCGGCGGCGTCCAGGCCAAGCCGACGGCGCGGGAGCAGGCGGCAGCCAAGGCCGAGCATATCGCGCCGACCTCCGCGCAGAAAACGCGTGTCGCGGCCGCCCGAAACGATCCCGGTTTACGAGCCAAAAATAACAAGGGCAGACCGAACCCCGATGCGGTGCGAACCTTCGAGAACAAGCACCGGCCAAGCGCGGCCGAGAGGACCGCAGCGACCAGAACCGAACGCGGAAACCGACAGGCGGGCGAGAACAACCGCGCCGGTGAGAACAAGACGAACAACCGGACCGCGCGGGAAACAAAAGGCAACGCCGCCGTCGGGCATCGTCAGGGCGACGTGACCACCCGCACAAAGGGCCCGCAGAACAGTGCCCACGGCAAGGCCCGATCGGCCGAGGTTCAAAGTTCGCGCGGATCGAAAAAAGCGGCTCGGAACGAGGAAGCAGCTTCCTCGCGCAGCCGGGAAGCGACCCAGGCCAGGCGTAGGGAAGCGCCCAAAGCCGCGCGCGCTCCGCGGGAGGTCCATCGTGCGCCGACCGTTGAACGTCGACCCAAGGCTGCCTCGCATCGCCCGGAAGCCGCGCCCCGTCGCCAGTCGGCGAATCCCCGCCAGGCTGCCCCTGGCCGCGGCGGCCCCGGACAAGCCCAGCAAGAGCAAAGCAAAAAGAAAAGGAAAAAACGCGGCGACGATCGCTAAGCCCGGCCTCTCGCGCCTAACGAATAGCCCCTCCCAAAACGTGGGAGAGGCCTTTGTGCCCCGATGAGCCGGCGCGTCACTCCCCCTCTCGTCGCCGCCGCGGGAAAAACTTTCGCTGGCGCAATCCGCGGTTCGGCTGTGCATTGCTGCATGATCAAAGGCCTGCTTTTGCTCGCCGCAGCATCCTTCGCGCTTTGCCTTTCCTTGTCGGCGCAAAATACCGTGCCGCCCGTCCCCTCGGCCGACCTGACCCTGAAGCAGGCGACCCCGCGCAGGATGGTGCAAAGTCACGTCGCGGTGGAGCGGACCGGCTCCTTTAGTGCGCTCAACAATGTTTGGTACGGCCACGGACCGCTCACGCTGGTTGACGGACGGTCGTTTACTTTTCCGAGCGCGTTCGGCTGGGTGGAAGGAACGCCGGGCGATTTACTTCCCACATTCTCGCCAGTCGGCCTGCATCGATTGGTTCCCAACCCGATGCTACCGGTCGATGATGCCAACAATGCGGCCTTAGATTGGTTCGAGCAGCCGGATTACGTCAGCGGCGAAGTGAGCGTTTTCTACGGAAAATCGATCGATGGCAAATTCAATCGCGAGGTCAAAGCCGGCCACCTTCTCGGGGAAATCATCCACGGCAACACCCATATCTCGGTTGGCGCTTTCTACGAAGAATCGAACGGGCGCCGGCCGGTCCTCATCGGTCGCTAGCCGGCGAGAATATTTGCCCTGGCGGCTTGCCTTGGGTTTGGGTGTTTCCTTCTCCGGCATCTTGGTCGCCTGCCATGCGACCGCCTGCCATTTGCCGTCGCGTTTTAGAAAAGTGCCGGTGTTCAGGTAATAGGCGACCTCCTTCTTGCCTTTCTTCTCCGTCGTCCCGACGAGGCGGAACGCGACGATCGCGGTGTCGCCGTACTGCTGGATACGGATGTCTTCCGCGCTGTAGACGGTTTTTTCGTCGCCCGGATCGGCCGGCACCTCCGCCCGCACCTCTTTCATGATGTCGTCCTTGCTTTTGCGTTGCCCGGCCGAGGTCGTGTAGATCAAATCGTCGGCCCAGAAACGATCGTGCATGGCGGCGTCGTTCCGGCTCGCCCCGGCCAGGAAATCCTGCAGGAGTTTAGTCAGCTCCGGAGCATCAGGCGCCGGGGCCCGGGTCTGAGCGCGCAGCCCACTGGCGAGGAGAACCGCGACAGTGACGAGAAAAAGGGGTCGTTTCATTTCAGGAAGTGATCAGTCATGAGCGAGCGGTGACAAGCGAAAAAAGCATCGTCGGTTACTCATCTTTCCGCCGCTTGGCCTCGCGGCGGGCGAGCCAAAGACAGAGCGCGGCGAAGCCAATCATGACCGCGCCCCAGATGAGATTGATGTTCGTCCCTAACGACCGGGCATCGGCCGCCGCGGTCGCGCGCAGACCGGCGATGACGAGGAGCAGACCGAGAACGGCAAAAAGCGAGCCTAACGGAATGCGGAGATCGAATATCTTCATGCCGCTCACCAGAAAATGATGTTCAGGATCAGGGCCAGGCAAAGAACCAATCCGCCCAGTGCCGCGGGGCGTTTGTACCACACCACCTCGGCCTCAATCGTGCGCGAGGTGAGGGAGGAAACCAGCCCGCGCAGTTGTTCGTCGGATTTCTGTTGCCGGGTCACAAGCGAGACCAGGATCGTGACGAGGAAGCAGGTCGTCCAGGCGAAAATCGCGGTCCAGAAGTTCTGCGCCATCTCGCTCGGATAAATGTGGACGACCTGGCCAAGCCAGCCGCCCTTCACGAGGGTCGCGGCGCCGTACGGTTGGGTGAGCCCGTGATGAAAAGCGGCCGCCAGAATTCCGCTCAGCAATCCGACGAAGGCGGCGTGTCCGGTCGTGCGTCGCCAAAACATCCCGAGCAAAAACGTCGCGAAGAGCGGCGCGTTTACGAAGGCGAAAACGAGTTGGAGCAAATCCATGATATTATTGAAGTGCGCCGCGAAATAGGCCGCCGTGACGCTGACCGCGATGCCGACCACGGTCGCGGCGCGGCCCATCCAGAGCAGCGCTGAATCGGTTGCCTTGGGACGGAGATAGGCCTGGTAAATGTCGTAGGTCCAAACGGTGTTGAAGGCGGTCACATTGCCCGCCATGCCGGACATGAACGAAGCCATCAGCGCCGTCAGCCCGAGACCGAGGATGCCGGAAGGAAAGTAGTGCCCGAGCATCATCGGGATCACGAGGTCAAAGTTAGGCGAACCGTCCGGTTTGGCCGGAAGCGAAAAGCCGCTCGCCCCGTGGTGCTGGGTCAGCGCGATCGCGATCATGCCCGGCAGAATAACGAGGAAAGGAAAGAACATCTTCGGGACCGCGGCGACGAGCGGGGTGCGCCGCGCCGCGCCCATCGATTCCGCCGCCATGGCGCGCTGCATGACGAGGAAGTCGGTGCACCAATAGCCAAAGGAGAGGACAAAGCCGAGCCCCATCAGCATCGCGAACCATTGCACCCCCATCGGGTTGGCCGAGGCGCTGCCCATGAATTTCCACGAATTGGTAAAAGCGCCGGGGGCGAATCCCTGTGCGCTTGCGACCTCGCCGAGCCGCGCCTGCAACCCGCTCCAGCCGCCCAGATCGCGCAGCCCGAGAAAAACGAGCGGCGCAAAACCGGCCACGATGAGAAAGAACTGCATCACTTCGTTGTAAATCGCCGAAGTCAACCCGCCTAACGAGATGTAGACCAGCACGATCATGGCGGAGAGCCAGATGCTGACGTTGAAATCCCAGCCGAGGAGGAGATTCAAAAGCAGCGCCATGGCATACATCGAGATGCCGGAGGAGAAGATGGTCATGACCGCGAAGGTGCAGGCATTGAGGGCGCGCGTTTTTTCATCGAAACGCATCTTGAGATACTCCGGCACGGAGCGCGCCTTCGAGCCGTAGTAGAACGGCATCATGAAAATGCCGACGAAGACCATCGCCGGGATCGCGCCCACCCAGTAGAAGTGGCTCGTCATGATGCCGTATTTCGCGCCGGAGGCGGCCATCCCGATGACTTCCTGGGCGCCGAGATTGGCGGAAAGAAAGGCCAGCCCGGCGACCCAGGTGGGAATCGACCGGCCGGAGAGAAAAAAATCCGTGCTCGTGTGCATGTGCCGCTTGAGCACGAACCCGATCCCAAGCACAAAGGCGAAATAGATGATCAAAATCGCGCCGTCGATCAGACCGAGGTGGATCGGTTCCATTGGAAAATCAGAGCGGACGCGATCCCGCGCCCAGTTTTCTCCCTGATGACGCCATGACGCGAATTCTGATCAACGTGCAAAGAAGGCGCACGACAAAAATTGGGGCGATCGGCACAACGGGCAGATGCTCCTTAGGCCCTGGTTTAATTCGCGCGCCGATCAGAAAGAAAATCCGAAACGGTTCTTCGCAGCAGTTGATCGGACGCCGGTCTTCGCGGCGGGCATGCTCGTTAGTTGCGCTCCGGCCTAACGGCATCCACTTCTGTCGAGACGGTCGCTTCGCCCTGGTTTTGTTGCAGTGCCTGCTCGAGGGCGCGCCAGGCGAGCATCGCGCATTTCACCCGCTGCGGAAATTTTCGCACCCCGCGGAGGAGACGCAGATCGCCTAACGACGGTGGGCCGTCTTCGCTCTCGCCCGCGACCAGTTCGTGAAAGGCGCTCGCCATTTCTTCAGCGGCGGGACGCGACTTCCCTTTCAGCTTCATCGTCATGAGCGAGGCCGATGCCTGGCTGATGGCGCAGCCGTGTCCGCTAAATTTGATCTCCGCCAGGCTGCCGTCGGGTCCGAATTTTACCCCCAGATCGATCTCATCGCCGCAGGAAGGATTGTCGCCATGGACATGGACATCCGCCTCAGCCAGCTCCCCGAAATTTCGTGGGCGCCGCGAGTGATCGAGAATCACCGTCTGATACAGCTCTTCGAGTTCCGGGTTCACGAGAAGAAGCAGACGGCGTCGCGCAGGATTTCCACCATGCGATCGATTTCTGCGGTCGTGTTATAGAAATAGAAGCTCGCGCGAGTCGTGCCGGGCAGGCGGAATCTTCGCATCAATGGCTGATTGCAGTGATGGCCGCCGCGCAGGGCCAGGCCGTTCTGATCGGCGAAAGTCGTTAGGTCGTGCGGATGCACGCCCTCCATGACAAAGCCGACCAGCGCGCCGCGCTCGTTCTGCGGACCGAGGACGCGCATTCCGGGCAGTTCCGCCAGCCGCTCGGCGGCATAAGCGGTGAGCTTTGAGTCGTGTTCGAAAATGGCCGAGCGTCCGATGGCCTCGAGGTAATCAATCGCTGCCGCCAAACCGATCGCGCCGGCGATATTCGGCGTGCCGGCTTCAAAACGATGCGGCGGTTTTTTGTAGGTTGTTTTCTCCAGCGTCACGCTCACGATCATTTCACCGCCCCCATGCCACGGCGGCAGCGTCTCGAGAACTTCCACCCGACCGTAAAGCGCGCCGATCCCGGTCGGCCCACACATCTTGTGTCCGGAGAAGACCAGAAAATCGCAGCCCAATTCCTTCACATCGACCGGCAGATGTCCGGCACTTTGCGCGGCATCGACCAGCGTGAGTGCGCCAATCGCGCGCGCCTGCCGGCACAGCTCCGCCACCGGATTGATTGTGCCTAACGAATTGGAGACATGGGTGAAAGCGAACAATTTCACGTCCGGAGTGAGCAGTTGCGGAAGCTGGTCAAGGTCGAGCCTTCCATCCTCGCGCACCGGCACGAAGCGCAACTGCGCGCCGCTCCGTTCCGCCAGGAGCTGCCACGGCACGAGATTACTGTGGTGCTCCATCTCGGTGAGAAGAATCACGCCGCCGGTCTGAAGAAATGTTCCGCCCCACGCCTGCGCCACGAGGTTGATGCTCTCGGTGGTACCGCGAGTGAAAACGATTTCGTCCGCACTTGCCGCGCCCAGATAATCGGCGACGCGCTGGCGCGCGCCTTCGTAGGCCTCGGTCGCGCGCGAGCTCAGTTCGTGCAGGCCACGATGCACATTGGCGTTGTCGTGTTCGTAATAATGCCGGAGCGCCTCGAGGACGGCGCGCGGCTTCTGCGTCGTGGCCGCGTTATCGAAATAAATCAGCGGCCGGCCATTCACTTCCTGGTCGAGGATCGGGAAATCTTTTCGGATCGCCGGCCAATCGACGGAAGGATTGGAAATCTGGTGCACCACCCAATCTGCGATGCCCGTGATGATGCGCCACCTTATTTCGGCCGGGTCCGGCCAGTCTGCTCCGGGTAGCGCACGCGTTCCGCGTTCTCGTCGCGGTGTTCCACCGCGAAGAACTTCCTCCACGCGAAGGATTGATTGGACGCGCCGATTCCTTTGCAGCGTGCCTGTAAAGTTCGCGACGGTGAGACACCGTCGCCAGCACGCCGAATGCGTGCGCTACTCACCCGTAGCGTGACGGCAAACCGAAGGGGAGGTCAGCGCATCGGGCGCGGGATGACGGCATCTACGGGCTCGCCTCCGCGATCTGGACCCGTGACCTATCGAAGGCGCACCGGCTCGCGGCCGAGCTGCGCGCCGGGACGGTCTGGGTGAATTGCTACAATATCTTCGACGCCGCGCTGCCTTTTGGGGGCTATCGCCAATCCGGCTGGGGCCGCGAGATGGGGGCCGAAGCGCTCGAGCTTTTACACCGAGGCGAAAGCGATCTGCACGCAGTTGTAGCGGCGGTCTGACCGGCATTCCCGGCGTAGCAAGATTACGGCGTTACGGTCTGTCGGTCCGGGGCGTGGCACGGAATTCGCAGCATGAGTCCTCATGCTGAAGGCGGTTAGGGCGACGTGTTGCCGTGTGGTGGAGCAAACGATCCGAGTTCTGGGGGAGGCGGTATCGCTTACGATCATGTTGATTCTTGCGTTCGCCCCCGCGGCCGCGGCGATTGCGGTCGGCTGCCTTCTCCGGAATCGCCTGATGAGTCTCGCGCTCCTCGTGGGAGCGAGTTTGGGGGCGTTTCTTGTCTGGCGTTTCCGCGACTTGCGGAATCGAAATGGGTCCGAACAATCGGTTCAGTGTCCTGAATCGGTCGCACCCGCCGGCGTCGTGCCGACGATGGCCCCGGTCACGAATGACCTTCTCGCCTTTCACGACTTCGACCGGGTGAAAAACCGCTTTGATCATTGGGCGATTGGCGAAGGCTGATCGCGGCCAGCTTTGCGATCGCACGGTTGCAGGCGGGGTCGCTGACCCCGGTAAGAGCTAGCTCACGCCGGCACCATGCGCGGCGTGCGCAAGATCGCGCGCCGGATCAATCTTCCAACGCTCGCCGACCGCTTCCAGCTCGGGATTCAGCTCCCAGCGATCGGGCAGGGGATCGCCGCTGTGCTCGGCGCTGCCGCCTTTCAGGCTCATGCAATTGGTGTTGTCGCCGATCTCGGCGATCTGCGCCCACTCGTTAGGCGTAAGAGTTACCTCCGGCAGCGACGCGAGTTCTTGCACCTTGGTTTCGATCCGCTTGGCGTTTGTGCCCGGCTCCTGGATCAGGGTCGGGACGACGCTCTGCACCGGCGCGTGCTGGAGGTTCCAGATGCAGGCCAGTTGCAGCATGGTCAGACCATGCGCCTCCGCGATCACGCGCATCCGATCGATCTTCTCCGCGCCTGCCTCCACCCAGCCGGCGGGGCGGAAGGTGCGATGATCGCGCGGCGCAAGTTGGTGCCCCGGCTTCACGTCGTCGTGGAAAAGCCCGCCGTAATCGACCACCCGCGTGACAATTTTCGTCCCAGTCTTTTCCGCCGCCGGCAGAGCGAGACTGCCCGGCCAGGGCTCGAGCGGATTCAGAATGATCATGGCCCAGTCGATCAATCCCTGGAAGCGCTCGAGACAGAGAATGAGATCGAGGGTAAATCCGTTCGCCGGCCCGGGCGCGACTCCGAGCTGCGTCGTTAGGCCGGCGTCCTTCAGTTTCTCCATCGCTTTCCAGACCGCGTCGCTCGTGTAACCGGTCGCGTCCGGGTTATGGAGGAGGAGAAGATCGAAGCGATCCGCCCGGCAGCGGTCGAGCGATTTCTCGGTCGCGGAGCGCAGATAGCTCGCATAGTCGGCCGGCTTGCGCAGCATCGGGTTGGTGAAGCGCGGGAAGCCCTTCGCGCCGTCGCGTTTTCCCTCGTAAAAATCGTGCCCGACCGCGCCGACCAGGCAATAGCTATCGCGCGCGATGCCATCGAGCGCACGCCCGAGAAGTGCGTCGGCCTCGCCCGTCCCGTAGACATCGGCGGTGAGAAACGTGCGGATCCCGTTGTCATAGGCGAGCCGGATGAGATCAATGAAGCGCTCATCGGGAATCGGTTCTCCGAAGTGCATGAAACGCCCGCCACCCCACATTCCAAAAGCAGTTTTGGTCAATTGCATCGGCATAAAAGAGTCGTCTGGCGGGATCATACCACTCCTGCGGCCCGGATCACAAACCGAACGTGGCAGGACCGGCATCCATTTTGCTTTGCCAAATGCATGAACCTTTATCACGTGATGACGCGAGGCTTCCACAGCCCCGGGAACTCCCGCTCGGTTGTTGTTAGTCGGATGCCCCGGGCGATCGCCGGCGCCTTCATCGCCGCCTTGCTGGGCTGGGCGCTATTTTACTTTTGGGATCGGCCAGGCACGATGGATACCCGGCCGACCGTGGCAACGGCGCCGACACCGGCAATCTTGACGGCCGTTCCTCACCTGAGCCCGGATCTTCCTTCCGCCGACGAAGCACGCGGCGGCGCGAACGTGGTGCCCTCGCGCACCGACCAGCGACAACGCGAGGCGGCGGCGGCATTTGCCGATCGGATGCGACGAGTGGCGGAGGAAGTAAAGCGCGCCGCGCTCAAGGCGGCCGGAGTCAATCGTCCAGTGCCGCTCGATCAGGACGATTACATTCCCATGCCTGGCGGAGGTGTTTGGATTAAAGTGCACGACAACGACGTGACCGGCTTGGACGTTTCAATCAATCGCGCGCAGTCGCGGCAACTTCCCAAGCAAGAGCCAATCAGCCCTTGGGGGACGGACGAGACCCTGATTTACAGCAATGGAAGCGCCTCGCTCTTTTACGTCTCGCAAGTGAACGCTGGATTGGACCGCTGCCTCCTGCGCGTGCGGGAGAACTAGGCTCCGCTCCCAGCGAAATCTCGCTGGTTGCTCAGAAGTCGATCTTCGTGCTTCTGTTTACAGGTTGGCCGCGCCTCAAACCGCACTTGGCGGAAACGGTTGGCGCTTAGGCTATCGATTTCCAGGGTCCGACGGCGCGGCTCTTCGCCAATTCGAAAACGAATCTGCCGAGATTCACGACTGACCCCAGCTCTCCAGCTCGACTTGCGCAGTGGATTCGACGGTAGGCGTTAGAAAGCCGTATCGCGAACAGACAAAGGAGATGCAATCTGACTCATTAATGACCCGGACCGGGACCTCGGAGATGGCCGCTTACGAGCTTCGTCATCTCGAACATGCTCACCGTGCTCTTGCCGTTGAAGACCGGCTTCATCGCGTCATCCGCGTTGATTTGGGTGCGCTTCTTTTTGTCCTGCAGGCCGTTCTTCTTAATGTAGTCCCATAGCTTCTTGGTCAGCTCAGACCGTGGAAGCGGTTTGGAGCCGACGATGGCCGCGAGCTTTTCATCGGGCTGCACGGGTTTCATGAACGCTGCATTTGGCTTGCGTTTGGATTTGATGGCCTTCTTGGCAGCTTTTGGCTTACGTTTCGGCATATTCTTGGACTTACTGTGAATTTGCAGTTTTTCGATTCTGCAATGGCATTATCTAATGAGGTGAAGGACTTGGAAAAATCGACTGCTCCGCAGCTGGGGCATGGCCGCTCGCACGCGATAGTACCGTGCTGCTAGGCGTTCTAGTCACACTTTGCGTATCTTGTGTGACCGGAACACCGCTTGAGCAAAACAGGGCCATAAGGAAACAGCCACCGCCAACAATGGGAAGCCACGTTTTTAAAAAACGAAAGGACGCAGCCCAAGCGTCTATCCATCACGTAGAAGGCCATGGAACTGCCTTTCCTCGCGCTTCCGCGAACTCTTTCGCCCATCTGTCAGCTTCCTCTTTCGCCGTAGCGGATACGCTTGCGAAGCATGCCGCCCAATAGCCAATTACCAAATAAACCGACAACTAAACTGCCCACCACCAAAGACATTGAGATTTCGGCTAAGAGATTGTGGCGGATCTTATCGACGGAGCCGAACACAGCCCAATTCGCACCAATCACACCCAGAGATAACGCGAAACTGCTCTCCGTAAGTTTTCCAGTCCAGTAATTGAAGCCCTCACAGAGGCTTTTTAACGCTTCCTTTGACGTATCGTATAGGCAGGTGCCATTGCTAATAAAGTACTGACGACCGGGGGGTGAAGGCCCCCTTTTCCGTGCCGTTTTCCTTACCATCCTCTCCCTTACGATTTGCAGATTGGGACATCGAACTCGATCCTAATGTCCTGGCCCCGACCCTCGGCGCCGATTCCCTTTGCGTCCCACGCTTCTCTTGGCGGATTTCTTGCTAGGAGCAGATCTTTTCTTCGCGGGAGCATTCTTTTTCGCTGAACGTTTCTTCGCTGGCATAATCTCTCAAAAAGACGTTTTCGCGAGCCGCTCGCGAATTGTCAAACAGTATCGAGGACGATTGATACGCCGGGTCGACCGGCCCCCGCCTCCTCCATTACCACGATCCAGAAGTTCTTGCCGGAAGAGAAAGGCGGCAGGGCGCCGCTCCTCTCCGGGCGCCGGAACATCGTCGTGCTCGCGGATGAAGCGCACCGCAGCCAATACGACTTGATCGACGGGCTCGCGCGCAATCTGCGCGACTCGCTCCGCAGGCGTCGTTCGTTGGCTTGACTTCCTCGCTGCCCAGCTCAGTCGGGATGCCCAGCGCTTTGCGCAGTCTATGTCAGTCGGCCCCGCCTTCCCTCCATTCACCACCATCCAGAAGTTCTCGGGTAGGGTGGGCGTCTCGCCCGCCGGCCCGGGCGTCTCGCCTGGGCGAACTTCCAGACTGCACGATGACGCTCCGCCTGATTCGGAAAGACCGTTCGGGCAGGATGCCCAAACCGGCGGGCAGGATGCCCACCTTACCCGGGAGGAAAACGGCGGCGCGCTGAGCAACCGCCGGAACCTGGTAGTGCAGGAGACAGAAAAGATAATTTATGCTTGCCGGAGTTTCTTCGGCTTCGGCCGCCAGTAACACTACTGCCAAAGCAATCGGAAGCTCGCGCCCGCGAACCTGTCGGAATTAACCGACCATTGCCCGGCAAGCCTAGCGATTAGGGCGAGCCGCGCAGAACCAAACTGCTCAGCGGTCTGGAGAAATCGGCAGGCAAAAAACTGCCGACTGCCCAGAGCCCGGCAGCTCCGTCGGGTGCGATCGCCCAGAGTTCGTTGTGCGCCTGGTCCATTTCCGGGACAGCTGTCTGCGTCCAGGCGCTTCCATTCCAATGCTCTACCAGGTTACGATCTATACCGGTGTCGTCGGTAAAATAGCCCGCCGCCCAGACGTCATCGCTTCCCAGAGCAGTTACGCTTTTGAAAAACGCGTAGTCGGTCGGAAGCTCAGGGTTAGAGACGTACGTCCACGCGGTTCCGTCCCAGTGAGCGGCCACAGGCTTGATCGGAGTCGTTCCGCCTTGACCTACCGCCCAGATGTCGGTCGGCGAGATAGCGGTGAGTCCGTTGAGCAAAGTATAACCATTGTCGGACACCGGGACGGCTACGTCCAGCCATCGCGTGCCATTCCAATGCATGGCCAGCCCCTGATAGCCGGTATTGAAGGAAAATTTGTAGCCGATAGCCCAGACGTCATTGGGCGCGAGCGCCGCTACGTCGGTAAGCACTCGGTAACCGCTCCCGCGCGTAGGCGACTCCGTCCAGGCGTTCCCGTTCCAATGCAGGATCAATGTACCATACAAGGTGCTGGTTCCCTTGTAACCGACCGCCCAAACATCGTTTGCTCCCACCGCCGCAACTCCATTGAGATAGTTTTCGTCCGAAGGGCTCGGGCTGGACACGCGGGCCCACTTCACTCCGTCCCAATGCAGCGTCACGGTCAGGTCACCCGCGCCGGCATCTTGCTGATAGCCAACAGCCCACGCGTCGTTCGCCGAGGTTGTGACGACGTCGCGGAGAGAACTGTCGGTGAGCAGACCGGGGCTCGATTTCCTCCAGGCTGTTCCGTTCCAACGATAAATGATCGGAGTTAGCGGGCTATAGATATCACCGACTGCCCACGCCTGTGTCGGGGAGAACGCTGACACTCCATAGAGCTTGACTCCGGCTGTGCGCGGCGACGCTATGATCGACCACGACGTCTCGGAACCAGCGCCCAGGACCATCTGACGACCGGCCGATACGCTTAGACATGCCAATATGATGATGAGTCTGAATGTTTTGTTCATTTTGTTACCACCGGTAAAGTGCCGTCCCCTGTTTATCTCGTAACCCGAAGCGGGGGAATCGCTGAGGCTCACTCTGTTAGTCCGGCCATGCCGCAATCAAGACAAAAATTTCGCAGATTGCCAATCGGGCGCAGTCCCATTCGGATGTTAGTGAAAAACCTTAGAGCAGACCAGCAGCTCCTTTAGCAGTCGCCGGGGAAGCGGTTGGCCTCCCCGGCTTTTCTGCATTTCAACTGCTAGCCAAGCGATGGGATACAGCACCCTTAGCGCACGACGATCCCCTGAATGCTCAGCGGCAGTCCGCTCACCGTGGACAATGGCGTGAGGTTACCGCCGTTAATTGCGAAAACGGCAATTTCGCCGGTAGCGGAGAGTAAGTCGTAAAGGTAAGCGCCATCGCTGGAGGCGGCCGCATCGATCGGTGTGCTGCCAGCGCCAGTAGAGGCTGCGGCGGGGTTCAGCAGCGTGAGATTGCCGCCGGCTCCTATTTGATAAGAGGAAATCGTAGCCGTGCCAGTGTTAACCACCCATGCTACGTCTCCAGTCACGGCCACCCAGCACGCGGCAGTTCCATTATCCGGCACCGTCGCGCTGACGGGCTGCAGTTTACCGGTTCCTGTCAGCAGATACGAAGAAGTCGTCGCTTTGAGAGGAAGCCGGTTTTCCACCTCGGAGATAATCACGCTGCTCGAAGGACCGAAGGCAAAGCCAAACGGAGTTTTCCCGCTCGAGCGTTGGGCGACGGGTCCATCAGTCAGCCCGTTGGAGAGCACGTTAAAGATATCCAGCAATTGTGTACCCTTTTCCGTCACAATGATTTGTGTGCCATCCGGGGTGAAACTCACCTCGGCGGGTAGCGCGAGCGCACCACCGGCCAGAGCGCGCTTGGAGGAGGGAATGAGCGACAGCTGGCCGGCATCATTGACCCTGAAACCGGTAATGTTCGGAATACCGAGTTGATTCAGCACATAAACCGCACCGTTATATATGGTTGCACTTACAGGGAAATCCCCGCCGGAAGGTAGCTTGCTGCCAAAGGCGAGACCATTGTCCGTCACGGTGAAAGCGGTAATTTCACCACTGGCGGCATTGACCGCGACCAAGACAGTCCCATCGGGATTCATGGCCAGCGCTCCCTGAGACATGAACGGATCGAGAGTTACCCCTGTGCCCTCACCTTTGGTTCCGATCTCCTGGCGAAACGTCAGGCTGCCGTTGGAGGCCCGGTCAAAGACAAGAACACTGTTAGTAGGTTTGTTACTCATGACGTAGACTCTTCTGGTATCCTGTGCCCCGGTGGCCGCGCCTGCGGTGGATGCCGCCAGCGAAAGAGCCGCACTAATCACTGAAACTGCGAGTTTTATTTTAATCATGTTCTTCGGAGTTATAATCGCGGGAAATATTCCCGGGGTTGCCGCCCTTTGGCGACAGATTTTCGTTTGGAATGCAGGGAAAGCCGTTCCCGTCGGGGAATTTTGCTAGGTGGATAAGGATTTGTCCGACAGCTCCGGCGAAAGATTCTTACCTCGCGACTAGGTGGAGAATATTCGGAGCGACGGAATGAGGGTCGCTGGCAAGCACACGGGGTAAGAGGAGATTTCGGCCTGCGCGATGCTCCCTGTTCAACAAAGGCAACAGATTACGCCAGAAATAAGCTCGGCTAATGGGATGAAGGTTCCGACTTACCTGCCGGAAGGCGAACGGAAATCTGCTTCGCGCCCGCACGCACGGTTCTCCTAGTCATTGACGCGGTGAATGACTTTCTCTCCGATGGCGGGGCCGGCTGGGAGCGGACGTAAGCCACAGTGACTATGAACGTTGTGGTTGGCCATCTAAAAAGCGCTATCGCGGGCGCCCGCGCGAAAGGAGTACCTGTTCTGTTTGGGCCGACGGCTTATACCGAAGAGGATTATGCGCAGGAATAGTTACAGCGCGGAAGTGCATGAAATGGTTACTCGGCGTTTTGGAGTCTGCCTGGGCTCCTCTTTGTCGGCTAAATCCTGGCGACCCGTGAGAGCAACGCGGGACGAGCATTCTCCGCGGACGCTCAGCGGAAGCATTCCGACCTGCGAATCGGCGGCGCCATAGGCCCCCATGCTTAATTTCCTCTCTTGAATTGGCTTGCCCGCCCGTTGCCACGCCACCGCGGAATACTATCTATTGGCGACAAGACACGGGCGAGGGCTCGCAGGCGGATCTTCGCCGCCCGAAGGCTTAACGCCCCCCGCATCCGAAGGACACAAAGGACGGCTGTTCCTCCAGAACGATAAAAAGCTAAAACAAACGGCCGCTGAGCCGTAACGAAAAACCCAAGCTCGCTGTGCCGCTGTTGCGAATCTTGACGCGGCAAGCTCGGCGATCCGCATCTCGGGTGCGGCCTGTCCCGAGTTTTTCGGCTTGACCTTTGCCGCAAGATTCCATCAACCTGACAACCATGAAAGCGCAGAAAAAGCAGCAGCGCAGCATGCACGCAATCGCAACTGGCCGCTGGACGGCTTACATGGCGGCGGCAGCAGCGAGCACTTTCGCTGGAGCAGGTTCCGCCGAGGCCGAGATCCATTACTCGGGCGATGTGTCTATCAAACTGACCGGTTACGCTAAGGCCGGTCTTCCACTAAGTAACGGCGCATCTCTTGCCTTTGAAGCCGTTGGAGGAAGTACCTTCTGGCAGGACTTCCTCTTCTTCATAAAAGGGGTAACCTCCGGGTCCGTCCGCGGGTACGCTCGAGGGGGTTCCGGTCGCAACTTTGTAACCAATCTGGGTTCGGGAGAGAACGTGTCTGCCGGCCGGTTTGTGGCTGTCACCGGACACCTTGGTTATGGCATCTTATTCAGCAATTGGTCGAGTGGCCAATTTGCACCGGACGGCCTACCGGTGCGAGGTTTTGTTGGTTTCCGATTCAACACCGGTAACGGCATGCAATACGGGTGGGCGAGAATAGAGACGATGAGCCATCGTGGCAATCGGATCAGGACTAGTGATCTGATTAAAAATTACGCTTGGGGCGACCCTGGCGACGTGATCTTGACGGGGCAAACGCAATCTCTTCAAGCGGCCAATGCAAACTCGGTTGCCGGTTCCCTCGGCCTCCTGGCTTTTGGAGCCCAAGGGTTGGACGCGTGGCGCGCGCAACGCGCACAGAAGTCCGACTAACTTCGCGAGACGTCGTCATTAATGAGGTTGAAAGAGACTGGGGCAGCGGGATTGCTCGCCTGGCGCCGGCGTCGCGAGCGGCAAGAGAAAGGCCGCGTCGCTCTTTCCTATCACCTGCTGCAACTGGCAGCCCTCCGTCGCGCACGCTGGCGTGCCGTCGCCGACCCATCTTTTTGAATCCGCCGCTGCTCCGCAGCCGGTAGCGCGAGACTCCGTCGAGCCAGCGGAGAGCGAAGCGCACCCGACTTTGCACGGGCGCCGTGGAAAGGAACTGCTATTTTCGCCGGCAACATGCCTCGCCTCTTTTTTGCTCTGCTCCTGACCGCTCTCCTTTCCGCCACAAGTCGGGCCGCGCCGAAAACCAAGCCTGCCGATGACGAGAACAAGCCGCTCCCCGGCATCGCGGAGAAAACGCGCGGGATGCAGCCGATGCCCGGTTATTTCAACTTCTACTGGGACGCGCGCGCCGGGAAAGTCTGGCTCGAGATCGCGAAGTTCGACACCGAGTTCCTTTACGTCGCCTCGCTCGCGGCTGGGATCGGGTCGAACGATATCGGGCTCGATCGCGGGCAGTTTGGCGACCTCAGCGGCGAGGCTGGCCGGCCGGAGCACCTGGTGAAGTTCGAGCGCAGCGGTCCCAAGGTGTTGCTGGTCGAGCAGAACCTCGCTTATCGCGCGGTGACGAAGAACCCGGAGGAAAAACGCTCGGTTGAGGAGGCTTTTGCCCGCTCCGTCCTCTGGGGTTTCAAAGTCGAGGCGGAAGAAAAGGGGCGGGTCCTGGTCGATGTCACGCCCTTTCTCCTCAACGACGCCCACGGCGTGGCCGGCAAACTCAAGGCCAGCAAACAGGGGACCTACAAAATCGACGATACACGTTCGGCCGTCTATCTCCCCCTAACGAAAAATTTTCCGAAGAACACCGAGTTTGAGGCCACCCTCACTTTCGTCGGCGACCCCGCCGGCAACTGGATCCGTTCCGTCACCCCGATGGCCAAGGCCGTGACGGTGCGGGAACATCATTCCTTCGTCGAGCTGCCCGACGATCAGTATCAACCGCGCGCTTTCGATCCGCGGTCCGGCTTTTACGCGCTGAGCTATGCGGATTACGCAACGCCGATCCAGGATCCCCTGATCAAGCGTTTCATCATCCGGCATCGCCTGCGCAAAAAAGATCCGGCCGCGACCGTAAGCGAGCCGGTGGAACCGATCGTTTACTACGTCGATCGCGGCGCCCCCGAGCCGATCCGCGCAGCCCTGATCGAGGGTGCATCGTGGTGGAACCAGGCTTTCGCTGCCGCCGGCTACAAGGATGCCTTCCAAGTGCGGGAATTGCCGGAGGGCGTCGACCCGATGGACCTCCGCTACAATGTGATCGAGTGGATCCATCGCTCGACCCGCGGCTGGTCCTACGGCACGTCGATCATCGATCCGCGCACGGGCGAGATCATCAAGGGACAGGTGTCGCTAGGCTCACTCCGTGTCCGGCAGGATTTCCTCATCGCGCAGGGGCTGGTCGAGGCCTACGCGAACGGTCCCACCCCCGACCCGCGCCTCCTCGATCTGTCCCTCGCGCGCCTGCGCCAACTGGCGGCGCACGAAGTCGGGCACACGCTCGGGCTCCAGCATAACTTCGCCGCCAGCACCCAGGATCGCGCCTCGGTCATGGATTACCCGCCGCCCGTGATCGCGATTGATGCAAAGGGCAACCTTGACCTGAGTCACGCCTACGCGACCGGCATCGGCGCCTGGGATAAGCGCACGATCCTCTATGGCTACGAGGATTTCCCGACCGTGACTAACGAGTCGGACGCGCTCGCCGGCATTTTGCGGGCGAACATCGCGCAAGGCTTTCGTTACCTGACCGACGCCGACGCGCGCCCGCCCGGGAGCGCCAATCCCTTTGCGCATCTCTGGGACAGCGGCGCTTCGGCGACGGAGGAATTGAACCGGCTGGTGAAAGTGCGCGCGCTGGCCTTAAATCATCTCGGCCAGAAAAACATCCCGCCCGGCGCCCCCATGGCCACGCTCGAAAAGGTACTCGTGCCGGTCTATCTCATGCATCGTTTTCAGGCGGAAGCGGCCACGAAGCTGATCGGCGGGGTGAATTACACCTACGCCGCGCGCGGTGACGGCCGCGCGACTAACGAACCGGTTCCGCCGGATGAACAGCGCGCCGCGCTCCGCGCCGTCCTGCAAACGGTCCGGCCCGATTTCCTCGAGTTGCCGGCAGCGCTGGTCCCGCTTCTGCCGCCGGCCCCGCCCGGTTATGCGCGTGACCGTGAATCGTTTGATTCCCACGCCGGTATGACCTTCGATCCGCAGGCCGCGGCTGAGAGCTGGATCGCCACCCAGCTCGACCTCCTCCTAAATCCGGAGCGTCTCACTCGTCTCGTCGGCCAGAACGCGGGCAGCGGAAACGCCCTCTCCGTCAACGAAGTCTTCGACGCCATCGAGCAAACCGCAGCCCGCACAGCTGGGCAACCCGGCCCGCAAAAAGAAATCGCGCGCGCGACCGAAAAACAGTTTCTGGCTCATCTCCTCCAGCTCGCGCTCAATCGCGACACCGAGCAACAGGTGAGCGCCTACGCCCGTCAGCGCATCACCGACCTCGAGAGCCAATTGAAAACCCAAACCGGTGCCAGCACCGACCTGGCCGAGAAGGCCCAAACCGCCTGGCTTTTGGAGCAGATCGCGCAATTCCACCGCGACCCGAAAGCCCTCGACCTGCCGGAGCCGCCCCGCCTTCCCGACGGTTCGCCCATTGGGGCGGACGACGAGCCGGGGCACTGAGGAGGCCTTGCCTCTGCATCTCAGGCAAATTCTTACGCCACGACTGGAAAGCGTCTCGCTTGAAGCCGGGTCCGGTCTGTCCGTTGGTTGCCCCACATATGGTAAAGTTCTACGCACTCATTTTCGCCCTCGTTACCCTCACCTTCACCGGTTGTGCCAACCAACAGACCGGCACCACCACGGGCACCGAGTCATCGCCCATGAACCGCAACAACAACAACGGCCTCGCCTCCTACATGCACTGAGCGCGCGCGCCCGGCGAACCCCCCACGTCGGTATGCTGTTGATCGTGTCGATGAGGGAAATGGCGTTGGCGCCACCGCGTTTGGCGGCGCGGGCGGCGGCGGTGATGTTGGGGGTGAGTTTCGCGATCACCGGGATGGTCGCGACCTCCATCACCCAGCCGATGATGATCTCGGCGACATCGGGATTTTGGCCGACGGCCGAACCTATCCCGCGCTCGCACATCCCGTGGGGACAGCCGAATTCAGTTCGATCCCGTCGGCCCCACAATCGGCCGAGCGCGGGACGAAGTCGTGCCAGTTCTCGCGCGTGTCGACCATGAGGGAGGCGATGACGGCATGGTGAGGCCAGCGCTTTTCACCTCCGCGATTTCGCGGAAATTGGTTTCCGGGGCGCGATCGCTGATCAGCTCGATGTTGTTGAAGCCGGCCATGCGCATGTTGCCATAATCGATCGAGGAGTAGCGCGAGGAGACGTTGCGGATCGGGTCGCCGATCGTTTTCCAGACGACGCCTCCCCAGCCGGCTTCGAAGGCGCGATGGGCCTGATAAGCGGTGTTGGCCGTCGGGCCGGAAGCGATCCAGAACGGGTTGGTGGATTCAATCCCGGCAAGGTTCGTGGAAAGATTGCGCATCAGCGAAGTGACGAGTGACGAGTGACGAGAGCGAGTTCATTGCAACTCTGAAACGGGGATCGGCGCGTCGAGGTCGGACCCGAAGGGACCGCACGCCACGCCCCAACGCGAGAGCTGGACCGGGCCGACGACCGCCGCCTCGCCAAACAGTTGGTGAATCCCGCGCGCGGCTTTCTTGCCTTCGCCGACGGCGTTGACCACTTCGCGGCCGCCGTTGGCGCAATCGCCGCCGGTGAAAACCTTTGGCACACTCGTCCGGCCAGTTTCGAGGTCGCGCACCACGCTACCGTTACGATTCATTTCCAGCTCGGGAAACAGCTCTTGCAGCCATGCGCTCTGCTTTTGTTGTCCGACATCACGGCGACGCGTTTGCGGGATTTTTTCCCGGCTGGTTTGGACCACAATTCGGTTGTCAGAAACGTGATCAGTCGCGTAACGCTGGAGCCGTCCGATTTTGATCGGGTCGCGGTCGCGATCGAGCATGACGCAGGCGCCTTCGCAGAGGACCTCGGTCGGGCAGACCCGGGCGCAGCTCGCTCCGAGGATGTTGGCCGCGAGAATGGTGCGGGCGGCGCCGGTCACATTGCCGGTCATGATTTTCTTGATGAAAGCCGGGACGTCGATCCCGGTTGGGCAGGCCGTGATGCAGGGGGCGTCGAAGCGAAAAAAGGCAACGGGAAGATTCCACCCGCGCCTGCTGTTCGGTATAACACGGAGCGATATCGGCCAAGTTGGCGGCGAGTTGTTCGGAGTTTAGTTTGGGGCTCAAAGGCATGGCCAGCGGGCGAAGAGAACATTTTCGCACCGGCGAGGCAGGAAGCTCTTCCTCCTGCTCCTGCTCGTTATCGTGCTCGTGCTCCATCTGGTCCGATTACGAGCACGAGCAGGAGTCTTGCGCGGGTGCTGGTTGACACTCCAGTCTCGTCCCATAGTTTAGGCCGTTAAATAATGGGAGCCGCCGCCACTTATTCGCCTCATCAAACCGACGAACTTCGCGTCGACGCCGAGCGGCTCGCTCACATCATCATGGAGATGCAGCGTTGTTTTATTCTCCGCCTCTCCAAGGAACTGGCCCCGGGCAATGTCTCGTTCCCGCAGTTCTTCCTCCTCACCTATCTCGATCTCAAGGAGGTCCTGACGATGTCGGCCATTGCGCAAAAAATGGGGCACACGACCGCCGCCGCCAGCGGACTCGTGGCGCGGCTTGAAAATCTTGGTTATGTCATGCGTTCCCACGCCTCGGATGACCGGCGCAAAGTGATGGTTTGCATCACGCCGCGTGGGTCGGCGCTCGTTCGGCGCATCCGTGAGGAAATGGTTTGTAACCTGATGAAGATGATGGCTCACCTCTCACCCGGTGAGCAGAAATCGTGGTTGCAAATTTACAGCAAGATATACGATTACTGCCAAAATAAATGAGTCGTGACCCGGCGGGGGCAGTAATCTCGTCCCGCCTTGCAACGCCTGGAATGCTTCCCGCCGCATGTGCGTTTCTCCGCGTGCCGGCGGGCTTCGCGCGAAGGCCGTAACGGCACCAAAGAATTTCAAGATGAACTTTTTTTCTCCTCGGCCCTTCCGCCGCCGTCTCGCCCTTTCCACTGCATTGCTCGCGTTCTCCTTCTCGGCCTTCGGCGCCAGCGACACTCTACGCGACCGTGAAGGAGCCGTGCCGCCATCGCGCCGTTTCACGCTCAACGAAGCGATCCAGACGGCGTTGCAGCGTAATCCTGATATCCTCACCGCCCGGCAGGAAATTCGGCGGACCAAAGGCGTGCAGATCGAGGTCCTTTCCCAAGCGCTGCCGCATCTCGACGCTACCGCCGCCATTAACTATACCGACCCCAGTCTGCGGGGCGGAAGTGGCGGCACGACCACGATTACCTCGACCACTGGCGGCCAGCCCACTCCTCTGCCAAGCGCGACTCCGCTCCCCAGTGCAACGCCCGGTTCGGTTACTGTTACCACGTTCAGCTCCCCCTTCGTGAGTGATTACTCCTACAACCTCAACCTCACCGCCTCGCAACTCCTTTACAACGGCTCGGTCATTCCAGCGATCATCGGGGCACGCCACTCGGCGGACGCCAGTCTCTATGCCTTGCGCGACACGATCGACCGTGTGATCGCGCTCGTCCGCCAGCAGTTTTATCAAGTCGTCCTGAACAAGTCGCTGATTTTGGTGCAGGAAGAATCTGTTCGGTTGCTGGAGAATCAGCTGCGGGATCAGCAGAATCGATTCGAAGCCGGGACAGTGCCGCGCTTCAACGTCCTCCAAGCCGAAGTCGCGCTCGCCAACCAGCAACCGTCGCTCATCACGGCCCAAAACAATTACCGCATCGCCCAGATCCAGCTGGCGAAAACCATTGGCCTCGACTTCGATCCGCGCCGGGGCGACAAAGCGCCGCTGGAATGCATTGGGGAATTGACCTATACGGCGCGTGCCATTCCACTCCCGGTGGCGATTGAGCTGGGCAAAGAGCGGCGCCCTTTCCTCAAGCAACAGCGGTCCAACATCCTTGTCCAGGTGCAAAACCTTCGCGGCTCCTTTGCCGGCATTCAGCCGGAACTGAGGCTTAACGGCGGTAAGGCCTTCGAGAGTTCGCAATTTTCGAGCAACCTGAACGACACCTTGCAAGGCTGGTTTTTCGGAATTTCCGGGACTTGGGCGATTTTTGATGGGCTGGAGACGGTCGGCAAAGTGAAGCAAGCCCGCGCGGTCCTTAGCGAGGCCAAAATCAGTTACGATGATGCCGTCCGGCAGGTGGAACTGGAGATCCAGCAGGCTTATTCCAACCTGGAGCAGGATCGGCAGCTCGTGGCGGCCACGTCGAAAACGGTCGAGCAGGCGCGGGAAGCGCTCCGCCTCGCGAGTGCCCGCCTCGGGGTCGGCGCCGGTGTGCAGTTGGATGTCTTGAACGCACAGGTCCAGCTCACCCAGGCGCAATCAACCCGGCTTTCCGCTCTCTTTAGTTACAACGCCGACCTCGCGGAATTCGATCGCGCGACTGCCACCGACACGATCTACAAGGACACCTTCGACGACCCGCTCGCGCGCCGCCGCGGCGAGACGCGGATGATCAAGACCACGGTCAAGGAACCGAACCAGGTCGAGACGTCGGGGAAATAGCGCGCGCGATGCCGCCGCCCGCGACCGCCTCCGGTTCCGCCCTGGAATCTTTCCCGGCCCTCGACTCGTTAGGCTTGGTCCGGCATGGTTTTATCGGGCGCCTGCCGGGAATCGATGTCGCAACGGATCGGGCCGAAGCGCTCGCCCGCCTCGATGAAACGCATCGCGCGCTGCGGGCCGAGCTTGGGCTCGGGGAAATGTTTTTCGTGACCGCCGAGCAGGTGCACGGGAAGGAAATTGCCCTGCTCCCCGAATCGTCAGGCACAGAGCGCTGCTTTTCTGGGGTCGACGGGCTCGTCACCAATCAACCTCGCATTTCGTTAGGCATTTACGTCGCCGACTGTTGCGCCGTTTTCCTGGTCGATCCGGTGCGAAAAGCGATCGGACTCGTTCATTCCGGGAAGAAGGGAACCGAGCTGGCGATCGTGGCACAGGCGATTGGGAAAATGCAGGCAGCGTTCGGCTCCGCCCCGCGCGATCTCGTCGTCCAGCTCAGTCCCTGCATTCGGCCGCCGCATTACGAAATCGATTTCGCGGCCGAGATCGTGAGGCAATTGCGCGCTGCCGGAGTGCAACAGGTACACGACGCCGGCCGCTGCACCGCCTCTGATCTGGCGCGCTACTATTCCTACCGCGCGGAAAAAGGCCGCACCGGCCGCATGCTGGCGCTGCTCGCCATCAGGTAGCGCAAACTTCCTGCTTGCCAACCGCGCCAGATCGCCACAGGACGAGTCGACCCTGAAAGCTCGCGAAGGAGAACGAGCAGGATCGTCCAAACTGACAATTGACCAAGACCGCGTCGCCCTTACCGCGAGGCAAATTTTGGTTTGACGCTCCGTTTGCTACCTTGATATCGGTGGGGCGAGATGAAGCGCGCGGAATTCACCCTCCTCATGGCGATTGCTGTGATTTGTCTCGCTCTCAGCCTCGTCACGATTGTTTTTGCGCGTGAAAATCGGAAACTCCAGGAAGCGGTCCAGGCGCAACAGGCAGTGATTAACAAGGGCGCTCTCAGCCAGCAGATCGGCGCCAATCTGGTCCGCGAAATGGCCGCAGCCGCTCAAAGCGACGATAAGATGCGGCAACTCCTGCAGGAGAACGGCTTCAATGTCACACCCAAAGCCGAGACTTCGCCCAGCCCCTGACGATGGAAGCTGAACCCCACATCCATCCCACGGTTCGCGACCCCAGCCCGAGCTACAACGGTTTCTGGCCTGTCCTTCTCATCGGGATCAGCCTCATCGTGATTTTGTCGTGGGAAATCTGGGTAGGGGTGTCGACTCGGCAGAGTGCCCAGCAGTTAGGCGAACAGCAGGTCAAGGTCGTCGAGCAGGCGAAGCAGGTGCAGGCCGGCCTCGAGAAACTGGTGCGCGGCCTCGTCGAGCTCGCCAAGACGGACGAAAACGCGCAGAAACTGGTGACGAAGTTCGGGATCAAGGTAAACGAGCCCACCGTGCCGACCT
>DATBDG010000176.1:0-31186 GCA_036270055.1 Chthoniobacterales bacterium | reverse complement strand
TAGTTGCCCGCGCCAAAGGAACCGCCGACCACGACCGTGATCTTCGGCACGATGGAATTGCTGACGGCGCTAACCAGTTTCGCGCCGCTGCGGATGATTCCGCTCTGTTCCGCGTCGCGCCCCACCATGAAGCCGGTCACGTCCTGAAAAAAGATGATGGGCAACCCGGTCTGGTTGCAGTCCATAACAAAGCGCGCGGCTTTATCGGCGCTGTCGGAATAGATGACGCCACCCATCTGGATGCCGGCTTTTTTCGTGCGCACCTGGTGGCGCTGATTGGCCACGATCCCAACCGAATGCCCGCCGATCCGCGCGTAAGTGGTGACGAGGGTTTTGCCGTAGTCAGCTTTGTATTCATCGAGCGAGTCGGCATCGATGATGGATGCGAGTAAATCGCGCGCGTCGTATTGCTTTTGGCCTTCGAGATTGATCAGGTCATAGAGCCCATCGGCATCGTTCGCCGGCGGCTTCGCCTTTTGCGCAGCGCGATCCTCTTTCGTGGCCTCGGCTTCGGGCAGATGTGCGACTAACGACCGAAGCCGCTTCAGGCATTCGACGTCGTCCTTCTCATAAAAATCGACCGTTCCGCTGATCTCGGCGTGCATGTGCGCGCCGCCCAGTTCTTCCGTATCGACGATCTGTCCGATGGCGGCCTTGACTAACGACGGGCCAGCCAGATAGAGGCCGCTGCCTTCGGTCATGAGCACCTTGTCGCAAAGGACGGGCAAATAAGCGCCGCCCGCGACGCAGTTGCCCATGATGGCCGCGAACTGCGGAATGCCCGCCGCGGAGATGACGGAGTTGTTGCGAAAGATCCTCCCGAAATCGTCTTCATCGGGAAAAATTTCATCCTGCATCGGGAGGAAAACGCCGGAGGAATCGACCAGGTAAATGAGCGGGAGCGCGTTTTCGAAGGCTATGCGCTGGGCGCGGATGAGCTTCTTCGCCGTCTGGGGAAAAAAGGCGCCAGCTTTCACGGTCGCATCGTTGGCGATGATCATGCAGGGAATCCCGTGCACGTTGCCGATGCCGGCGACGGCGCCGGCGGCCGGGACGCTGCCCCATTGCTCGTACATTTTGTAGGCGGCCCAGAGCCCGATCTCGAAAAATGGCGCATCGCGATCGAGCAGATGCGCGATCCGTTCGCGCGCGGGCAGGCGGCCTTTCGCGCGCTGGCGATCCTGGCCGACTTTGCCGCCGCCTTCGCGCAGGATTTCTTCTTCCTGGAGGATGGCTTCGCATCGCTCGAGGAGGGCATTACGGGTAGCGGTGTCGGCGCGTGAACTCATCGGGTGCATTACTTCGGCGAAGCGCACCGATGAAGCAAGCCTCTCTGGCGACGTTGCTCGCTCCGCGAAGTGCTAGTAGATTTCGTGCTCGGCCGGATAGAGCGAATCGCCGCGGATCGAGCGCAGGCGCCGGCGCATGACTCGATCCGATTCCGGACTGTTGATCCGTTCCAGCGCCATCTTCACGAGCAAAGGGATCACGGCCAGCGTGCCGACGGAGACGAGCGCGATCGCCGTCGCCTGCCGGGCCGGCCGGTTCAACCGCTCGGCCACCAGCATCCCGAGGCCGAGGCCGAAGGCGGTCCGGGTGAGAGTCCATAGTCCGTCCAACGGAAGGGCATCCGCTGTTTTTGGAATGGATAAGGAAATCGACATCGCCTAACCTTATACTTCTCACCGCGAAAAAAAGAAACGGGAATTCTTCACCGAGTGATCTGACACCGCCTTTTCCCAATGACCAAACCCCTCTACGCGCTCATCCTCGCCGGCGGCAGCGGAGAACGTTTCTGGCCGCTCAGCCGGCGCGAACGCCCAAAGCAATTGCTGCGGCTGGTCTCCGATAAGACCCTGCTGGAAGAGACGGTCGATCGCCTGGAGGGACTCGTCCCGCTCGAGCGAATTCTTATCCTAACGAACGTCGACCAGGAAGCCGCCGTGCGCGCTCTGCTCCCCGATTTGCCGGAGGAAAGCATCGTCGCCGAGCCATCGAAGCGCGATACGGCCGCGGCCGTCGCCCTCGCCACCGCCTGGGTCGCGGCGCGCGATCATCGCGCCACCATGCTCGTCCTGCCGGCCGATCATGTGATCAAGGACCGGGCCGCCTTTCAGGAAACAATGCGAACCGCGGCACGGGCGGCGGAGGAGACGGGCGCGATGGTGACGATCGGGATCAGACCGACCTGGGCCTGCCCGGGATTCGGCTACATCGAGCAGGGCCGGCCCGCCCCGCTCCCGGGCGGTCCCACGCCTAACGACATCTTCCACGTCGTGCGCTTTCGCGAAAAACCAAACCGCGAGCTGGCCGACGCCTTTGTGCAGAAGGGAAATTTTCGCTGGAACACCGGCATGTTTGTCTGGTCGGTTCCAACTGTCCTGAGCGAGTTCAACCGGCACGCGCCCGAGCTGGCCGATTTCATTTCGCAAGTCCGCGCCCCGGGAAACTGGGAAAAGGCCCTGCGCAGCCGCTTTTCCAATCTGCCCATCATCTCCTTCGACTACGCGATCATGGAAAAAGCGGATCGCGTTCTGATGGTGGAAGCGAGTTTCGATTGGGACGACGTCGGCGGCTGGCGCGCGGTCGCGGCCTACCTTGCGAAGGATCAAGATGAGAACGCGGCCAATTGCGACCTAACCACTCTCCAGGCCAGCACCAACATTGTCTTGAGCGATCATCCGACAAAGGTTGCCCTCCTCGGGGTGCACAATCTGATTGTCATCCGGACGAAGGATACGCTCCTGGTTTGCAATCGCCGCGACGCGGAAAAGATCAAAGACCTCGTCGCCAAATTGCCGCCGGAACTACAATGAGCCGAGAAACTGGCCTAACGAAATGAAAAGGATCATGGGAATCGATTACGGAACCGCCCGGATCGGGGTCGCGTTCTCCGACGAGCTGCAAATGCTGGCTCATCCGGCCGAGACGATTTCGATTGCGAAAGGGCCGGACCCGCTGACGCGGATCGCGACCCTCGCGCGGGAGAAAAACGTGGAACGGATCGTGGTCGGTCTGCCGCGCCACATGAATGGAACCGCGGGCGAATCGGCGGAGAAAGCGCGCCAGTTTGCCGACAAGCTAAAAACCAAAGTCGAGTGTGCGGTGGGCACGTGGGACGAGCGGCTCTCGACGGTGGCGGCTCATCGCTCGCTCCGGGAAGCGGGCAAATCGACGCGACAGACGCGGGGTTACGTCGACCAGGTGGCGGCGCAAATTCTTCTCCAGAGTTATCTCGACAGCCTGGAGCACAACCAAGGCGGCCTCACGCCGGAACCCTTTGCCTAACAAAAAGGCGCGAACGGTGGCGAGCCGGCCGCGCCGAGTGAAACTGATCATCGCCTACGATGGCGCCGGATTCTCCGGCTGGCAGAGCCAGGCCAACGGCGACGCGATCCAAAACCGGATCGAGGCCGCCTTTGCCCAGGTCGTTGGCCAGAAAATTCGCGTCCATGGTGCCGGCCGGACCGATGCCGGCGTTCATGCGCTCGGACAGTGCGCGCATGCCGATGTGACGACGAACCTCGAGCCCGCCACCGTGCTCGCGGCCCTCAACGCCTCCCTTCCGCCCCCGATTCGCATTCTGCGCTGCCGGTTTGTCGCCCCGACTTTTCATGCTCGCTTCGACGCCTGCGGGAAAATCTATCGTTACCGCATCGCGACCACGGCGGTGCTTTCGCCTTTTGAACTCGGCCGGGCCTGGCACGTGAGCCGGCCGCTCGATGAGACGGTCGTGCGGGCTTGCGCGCAGGAGTTTGTCGGCCAGCACGACTTTGCCCGGTTCGCCGCCAATCGCGGTCGGCCGGTGACCTCGACCACGCGCACGATCCGCAAGGTGCGAGTGCGGCGAACCCGTGCGCAGACCACGATTGAATTCGAGGGCGACGGTTTTCTCTACAAGATGGTGCGGCTGATGGTGGGTGCAATCGTCCGTTGCGGTCTCGGACGGAGCAGCTTGGATGAAGTGAGGCAACGCCTGCGTGGTTCTCCCTCCGCTGGGAGCGAGCGCGCTCGCCTCGTCGCGCCAGCAGCCGGGCTCACACTGGTGCGGGTGCTCTATTAGCGGCGCTTTTCGAAATTTTCTGCCTTACTCAAATGCGATCGAGCAGGATGGCAGAATACTTGCTCGTGGAGAGTTTCGCGTATGTCTCTCGTCCCAACGACCGTCGATCACCCCGGCGAGACAGTGAAAAAAACAGGATTCGGGCGGGCGAAAATCGAGTGGCTCCTCAGCCCTGACCATTTTCATTTCAAGCTTTTTCTTGGCACAATCGCCGGCGTCCTCGTGATCCTCCTGCTCGCGGTGATTTGTGTCGTGTTGACCCTGCGCGGTCAGCAGCGGGATCGGCTGCGCTCCCACACGATCGAAGTGATGCGACTAAGCAGCGTTGTGGATAACGATGTCGCTGCACTCGAGAATTCGTATCGCGGTCAATTGCTCACCCGGGATGGAACTTTTCTGGGGAATTTTGGCCGGTTACAGGAGCTGTTTTTCAAAGACAGCCGCGAGCTGGCTAACGTCCTGGCGGAGGATTCAGGCCAGCGCAAGCGCATTCTTAAAATGCGTGGAAACGTCCAAATCTGGCTGAAGAACAACGTTTTGTCGTTTCTCCACGGAAAACCGATCAGATCCGAAGATGCCAGAGCGGCGCTCCAGACGCCGGTCCTGAACGAAACCCGCGAGGCCATCGATGCGATCCAGCGCGAAGAGGAGGTCGCACTCAATCATCGGGTGCGCGACCAGGAATGGGCGACGCAGTCCACCCAGGTCCTCACCTTTCTTCCGAAGCTGCAGCGCACCGCCTCCGACATGCAGAAAGAAAAACGGGCCTACCTTCTGACTGGCGATCCCGCATTTATCGATTCCTACAAGCGGGCGGTCGCAGATTTCTATGCCTATCACGGCTATCTTTCCGTGCTGGTCGGGCATGACCCTGCGCAGGTGGCATTGCTCAACGAGATTCGGCAGACGGTCGAAGCCTGGGTCACACAATGCGCCGTCCCCTGTATCGAAGCGCGACGCGAGGGCAGGATTTTCGCCGACCCGGCCCAGGTCGCATTGGGCGAATCGCTCATGGGCAAGGTGCGGCGGGCAATGGAGCATTTCGAACAGGAGCAGATGGATCTCTACCGGGTACATTCAGCCGCCGCCGCCCGCGAGCGCATCCTGACGGCAACCGGGATTGATGTTTTCTGTGCCCTCGCCGCCCTCCTCATGATCGCTTCCAGCACCTACAGCTTCGTGATCTGCCGGCGCCAGCTCCGGAAACTGGATAGCGCGGATTTCCGTATCCGATCGGTCGTCGACCACGTCCTCGATGGCATGATCACGATCGACGAGAGAGGCGACATCACCTCAATGAACCCGGCGGCGAAACGCATGTTTGGCTATGCCGGGGGCCGCTTTGCGGGCGAGAGTTTCACGCGCCTGGTTCCGAAATACTTCGAGCGCGAGGGCGATGGCTCGCCGGTCGCCTGCCAATGGGCGCGCCTCGCGAGGCGCATCGGCGGAACCACGTTTGCTGTCGGCAGGACGCGTGGCCGGGTTACTTTCCCGGTCGAGATTTCCCTCACCAAAACGACCGCCGACAAGGAAACCTTCTACATCGCGATGGTGCGCGATATCAAGGAGCGCCGACGTTTTGAGGAGGAACTGGCGGCCGAAAAAGAAAGCCTCGCCGTCACCCTCGCCTCGATCGGTGACGGTGTGATCACGACCGATCTCAAGGGTCACGTCGTGGTTTGCAACGCGGCGGGCGAAGCGATGACCGGCTGGAAAGCGAGCGAGGCCGTCGGGAAGCCGCTTCGCGCTGTCTTCGAGATCGCGGCCGACTCCGCCATTAGCGGCGGCAGCAAACCGTCGCCGGCGACCGGTTATCGGAGCGAGGCGGAGGCGATTCTCCTTGGCACGCCAGAGCGAGCCACTCTCACTTCGCGCGACGGCGTGGAACGGATCATCGAGCAGGTCGCCTCGCCAATCCGGAATGGAAAGAACGAGATTTCCGGCGTCGTGCTCGTCTTCCGCGACATCACCAAACGGCAGCGCGACGAGGCGGAACGGCGCAAGGCGGAGGCGCTCGATCAACTTGGCCTCCTCGCCGGCGGCATCGCGCACGACTTCAACAACCTTTTGACCGCGATCATCGGCAACATCTCCCTCGCCTCTCTTCTCCTCCCGGCCGATGACGACCTCGTTCTTCGCCTCGAAGACGCCAAGAACGCTTCCTTCCGGGCGCGCGACCTGGCTCAGCAGCTCCTCACCTTTGCCCGTGGCGGCGCACCGATTAAGCAAGCCGCCTCGATCGCCGATCTCATCGGCGAGACAGTCAGCTTCTCGCTCCGCGGCTCGCACAGCCGAAGCGACCTGGCGATTGAGCCGGAGCTCTGGTCGGCCGAATTCGATCCCGGGCAAATCAGCCAGGTGATCGCCAACCTGATCGTGAACGCCGATCAGGCCATGCCCGCGGGCGGCACCATCCACGTCAGTTGCGATAATTTTTCCTACCAGGCCGACACCAGCCCCGCGATCGACGATCTACGGCCGGGAGATTACATCCGCATCCGGGTTCGCGATGAAGGGACCGGGATTCCGCCGGAGTATCTGAAGCAAATTTTCGATCCCTATTTCACTACCAAACCGAAAGGCAGCGGCCTCGGTCTGGCCACGACTTATTCGGTCGTAAAAAATCACGACGGCCTCATCACGGTGGAATCGGTGCAGCATTGCGGCTCGACTTTCACCGTTTACCTGCCAGCGGCGCGGCAACGAGACGAAGTCCCGATCGAACCGCCTGCGCCTGAGGACGAGGCGATCAAGACGGGCTCGGGCCGAATCCTGGTGGTGGATGACGAAGAAACGATCCGCCTCCTGATCGATTTCACCCTTTCACGGCTCGGCTATGAGGTGGTGGCGGCCGAGACGTCGCTCCGCGGCATCGAGCTTTATCGCGAGGCGCTGGAGGAGGGCCATCGCTTCGACCTTGTGATTCTCGACCTCACTCTTCCCGGCGGGATGGGCGGGAAAGAGGCGCTCAAGAAGTTAATCGATATCGATCCGATGGTGAACGCGGTGGTCTCGAGCGGCTACGCGATGGATGCGACCATGAGTCGCTACGAAGATTTTGGTTTCCGCGGGGTGATCGCAAAACCGTATCAAGCCGAGGAGCTGGCTCGCAAGGTGCACGCCGTCATCGAAGCGAGCCGGGTGAACTACAACGCGAATTGCGATCTGCAGCACGCCTGCTGATCAAACTGCCGCGCCCGCCAACGCTGGCCCGCTCCGCCTCCGCCGGCGGCGCGCAGACCCACGCTTCGCGAGAGCGACGCCTCTCCAAAACTTGCCAAGCCGCAGCCCGCCCATAGCTTGCTGGCAGGATGCAAAAGGCAGCGACCAAAAAGACTCTCCCGGCCGCCTACGATTCCAAGATCGAGGGCAACGTCATTTTTACCCGACTCGACGCGGCCATGAATTGGATGCGCAAAAATTCGCTCTGGCCGATGCCGATGGGCCTGGCCTGTTGCGCGATCGAATTAATGGCCACCGCCTCGGCCCGTTTCGACATCGCCCGTTTCGGCGCGGAGGTGATGCGTTTCTCTCCCCGCCAATGCGACGTCATGATCGTGGCCGGCACCGTCACCTACAAAATGGCTCTGGCCGTGAAGCGGATTTACGAGCAAATGCCGGAACCAAAATGGGTCATCGCGATGGGCGCCTGCGCTTCGAGCGGCGGCATGTATCGCTCTTACGCCGTCCTCCAGGGCATCGACCAGCTACTCCCGGTCGACGTTTACATCTCCGGCTGCCCGCCCCGCCCCGAAGCCCTGATCGAGGGTCTGATGAAATTGCAGGCCAAGATTAGCGGCGAGCACTCCTTCATTTCGCAAAAGCAAGACCTGGTCGATAGAGTCAAAGCGCTCGGTTGATCCCCTCCTCTTCCTTCATCCTTCTGCTTCTTCCTTTCTTCCATGACCGGTCCCGAACTGCTCAGCTCGCTCAGCAAACTTTTCGGTTCCAGGATTCTTGAGCGCAGCGAATTTCGCGGCGAAACAACCTTCGTCATCGAGAAGAGCGATATCCGGGAAGTGGCGAAGTATTGCCGGGACGAACTTTCCTTCGATTACCTGCTTGATATTTCGAGCGTGGATAATTTCGGGAGCGAGCCACGCTTTGAAGTGGTCTACGAACTTTACTCAATGACCATGGCCGTCCATCTGCGCCTCAAACTGCGCATCTCCGAAGACGACCCGACAGTCGACACCGTCTCGGACATCTGGCCAACCGCCAACTGGCACGAGCGCGAGATCTGGGACATGATGGGCCTGCGTTTCAACGACCACCCCGATTTGCGTCGCATTCTGATGTGGGAAGGTTATCCGTACTTTCCGCTCCGGAAAGAATTCCCACTCGAGGGCCTCCCGAGCGAGATGCCCGATGTTGCTTTCACCTCCATCGCGCCGATGGAGGGCGGCCCCTTCGTCACCCAGCCGAGCACCGCGACGACCAAAGATCGCGAGCCTCGCGCGCACCCTCCGCGCGAAGAATAACTGCGCGCCTTTCCCGGTGGGGCGAGACTCCGTCGAGCCGGAGGGAAGGCGTCGATTCGACCAGGCACCGTTCACCCCGGGGGCTCGACCGAGTCTCGCCCCACCAAAAGAGAGCCAGCCCGGCGAGCCAGAACTAGAATTCGGCGAGCACTCCCGCGAGGAGCGCCGCAAAAGCGTCGGTCGCCGCCGTCCCGGCGGCGATGACCTCATCGTGCGAAACCCCGGTCGGATTCAAACCCGCCGCCCAATTGGTCAGGCAGGAGAACCCCGCCACCTCCATTCCGAGGGCGCGCGCCTGGATCGTTTCACAAACGGTCGACATTCCAATCGCATCTGCGCCTAACGACCGCAGCATCTTTACTTCCGCCGGCGTTTCGTACTGCGGGCCGAGCACGCCCGCGTAGACTCCTTCATGCAGGATCATATTTCCAGCCCGGGCCACGGCCGCGAAGCGTTTCCGCCAGGCGAGCGAATAGGCCTCCGTCAGGTCGACAAAACCGCTCTGGCCTGACAATGGCGTCGTTCCGGTCAGATTGAGATGATCCGTCAGCATCATCCAGGAGCCGGGCGTAAAGGCCGGGTTGATCGACCCGGCCGCGTTCGTCAGGATTAACTTCGCGATCCCGGCCCGGGCCAGGAAACGAATCCCGGCCGTCACCTCCCGGGCGCTGTAACCCTCGTAAAGGTGCACCCTGCCCTGCGCGAAGACGACTCGCCGATCGCCAACTTCGTCGAGCACAAAACGACCGACATGCCCCTTGACCGTGGACCGCGGCAGCCCCCCGATTTCGCTGTATGGAATGACCCGGTCGCGCGCTGGATTCTTGACTAACGAACTCAGCCCTGACCCGAGAACAATCGCCACCTGCGCGTCGTATTCGCGCACCCGCTCGATCGCAAAACTATCCACGCGCTCAAGCGGCCGAGACCGGCGGGGCGGAGGCCGGTCGTTTCGTCGCCGCCATCACGTCGGGCCGCGCCCCATCCTCGCGCACGGTCGTGGTCTTGCCTTCCTTCGGATAGGCGATGCGGGTATGGAGCATGTTCATGAGCGTGAAACGAAAACGTTCCCCGATCCTTTTCAAATCCCGCAGCGTAAGATCGCATTCGTCCAGTTGATGATCGGCCAGGCGCTGGTCGATCAGGTCGGTCACGAGCTGCTCGATTTTTTGCGGGGTCGGTTTTTCGAGCGAGCGCGAGGCGCTTTCCACCATGTCGGCCAGGCTGATGATGGCGCTCTCGCGCGTCTGCGGTTTCGGCCCGCTGTAACGGAAATTCTCCTCCGAGACCTCGGGGATGTCCTCCTCGCGCATCTTCATGATCTTGCCGCCGGCGCGCGCGTCTTCCAGCTGCTGGAGGGCGCGCTTGTAAAAGTAGTAGACTAACGAGGTGCCGTGATGCTGCTGGATGACGTCGATGACCTGTTGGTTGAGCCCATGCTTGAGCGCGAGGTCGACGCCTTCCTTGACGTGCGCGATGATGATGAGTGCGCTCATCGTCGGGGCGAGATCGTCGTGCGGGTTGCGCTCGAAGTTCATGTTCTCGGTGAAATAATCCGGCTTCACCAGTTTCCCGATGTCGTGGAAATAGGAGCAGACGCGGCAGAGAGTGGCGTTGGCCCCAATCGCTTCCGCGGCCGATTCCGCCAGGTTTGCGACCACCAGGCTGTGGTGATAGGTGCCGGGCGCTTCGATCGTCATCCGGCGCAGGAGCGGATGGTTGAGATCGGAGGCTTCGAGCCAGGAGATATCGGTCGTGATCTGGAAGAGCTGCTCGAGCATGGGCAGCGCGCCGCCCACCACCATTGCGGTCACGATCCCGTTGCCGATCGCGAACGCGCTTTCGATCCCGATCATCGACCAATCAATCGCGCTCGGGTTAAAAAGGTTGATCGGGCCGATGATCCCAAAGGTGATGGAAAGGAGCCAGATCGCCAGCCCGACGAAAAGCCCGGCCCGAATCAGGCGCCCGCGGCGGCGTACCTGCTGGGTGAGATAAACCGCGGTCAGGCCGCTGATGAGCCCGTTGAAAAGCATCGGGGCATCGATCTTCGCGACCAGAATGCTGCTCCAAAGACTAACGAAAACCGCACCATAGAGGCCGTGATTTTTCCCGAGCAAAACGCAGAGAATGAGCGGCGCGAAAGCATAAGGAGCGATCAGCCAGCCGGTCTCCGGTTTCAGCCAGGGGACAACCCCGCTCGCGCAAATGACGAGGAGCAGCTTGGTGATGGCGAGCTGGAGATAAATGATTCCGAAAACGAGAAAGACGCGCGAGTTGCGCAGGAAGGTCTTCGGTTGATTCATCCAGAGCTGGCCCACCGCCGTCGCGAGGATGAGAAGGGAGAAGACGAAAACCCGCGTCGGCTCCTGTTGTTGCCCGCTGAAAATGAGGAGGGCGAGACCGACGGCGAAGGCGCCAAAGATGACCACCTTCATCCAAGGGGCATGCTCGAGATTGCGCAGCATCTCGTTCGAGGCGCGGCGCCGGCGGGTTTTGCCGGAGGCCAGACCCCGTTTCACGAGGCGCGTTCTGCGCAGGAAATTGAACATGACTATTTCCGCCCCGAGCCCCCGGTATTGGCGGGCGAACGGTGCTGCTGGTAGGCGTTGATGATGGCGCGGACAAGCTCGTGCCTAACGACATCTTTGTCATTGAAATATGTGAACCCGATCCCGGGCACGTCTTTGAGGGCCTGGAGAGCTTCGCGCAGGCCGGAACGTTTGTTAGGCGGGAGATCGATCTGGGTGCCGTCCCCGGTCACGACGCATTTCGAACGCGGACCGATCCGGGTCAGGAGCATGAACATCTGCTCGGTCGTGGTGTTTTGCGCTTCGTCAAGAATGACGAAAGCATTGCTCAGGGTGCGGCCACGCATGTAGGCGAGCGGCGCGATCTCGATCGTCTCCCGCGCCACGTAACGCTCCCGCTCCTCCGGCTCGAGCATGTCGTGCAGGGCATCATAGAGCGGGCGCAGATAAGGGGTAATTTTCTGCTGGAGATCGCCCGGCAAAAATCCGAGCGCTTCGCCTGCCTCGACCGCCGGCCTCGTGAGGATAATGCGGTCGACCTGTTCTTTCTTCAGGGCCGCGACCGCCATCGCGACCGCAAGGTAAGTCTTGCCTGTCCCGGCCGGGCCGATCCCGAAGACGACATCATGTTTCTGGATCGCCTCGATGTAATTGCGCTGGCCGAGGGTGCGCGCGACGATCGCCGGCTTGCGCGCAGAGGTCATGATTTTGGTGCTGACCAGATCGCCGAGGTTGTCGTTGCGCGCTTCGCTCACGGAATTGAGGGCGAAGTTGAACTCGTGCCGCTGGATATCCACCCCGCGCTGTCGCGCGCTCTCCAGCTGGGTGAAGACGCGCTCCGCCTTCTCGACCTGGGCCGGGTCCCCTTCCATTTTGATCCAGCCCTCGCGAGTGGTGACTTTCACGCCAAGTGATTCCTCGAGGTTTTTGATCAGCTTCAGGTCGTTGGCGTAGAGCGACTGCACCGCGCGCGCATTCTCAAACTGCAGCGTGCGCGTCTCAGTCATCTCGAAGCCGGGAAATCATCAGCCGCGAGGATACGGCGGCGGCCGGAAGGGTGTCAACCGGCGCGACCGCGGATGATGGGGTAAAGCCCAGTGCCTAAAGAGATGGAACGTTTAACGTTTTCTTCCGGTCCGGTCCTACCGAAACCCGTATACAAGCGCCCAGTGCGTGCGTTCTTCAGGCGAGTTCTCGACCGCCACGATCACGAAGTAACTGCCGGTGCTTTTCGGGATGAGATGCGCGGCGGCGAAGTGCCCTTTCTGCCAGCTATCGGGCTGCTCGCAAAGCTTGCCGTCAGCGTCGTAGATATGGACCGATACTTTCGCCTGCTCGACCTCGGTTCCCATCCAGAACCAGTAATCATTCCCTTTGAAAAGCTGTTGCCGGACGGCTTTTTTCTCCCCGACCCCGAGGTCGCCGCCCCAGTAATCTTCGCGCACTTGGTAACCTTGTCTGACATACGGCTCGGCCGCCTGAAGGGCGAAGGAATGGGCGTCGTCGACTGAGGCGCGGGAGGCGGCCACCTGCAACGCGAGCAGGGCCACAAGCAGCCAGGCGGCGCGGCCAGGCGTGGAAATGGGCAAACGCATGGGGGGCCTCATGGCTTGCGGGTCACGATCCCGTCGTCGAGACGCGTCGTGATTTCGTTGATCTTCTTGACCGACGCTGGACTGATCGGCCGCTCGACATCGATCAGTGGCTTCACCTCCCCGAGCGAGTCCTGGATCTGGTTGAGCAACGGGACGTGCAGCTCGGGCATGCTGGCGAGTTTACGTTGAAAATAATCGAGCAGGTCGGGCTGGTGCAAGAGCTCGGCGCCATCGGCCGAAAAATGCCGATTGACGACTGAAGTCAGGACCTGGGTGCCGCGCAGCCAGCCGCCCAGACTAACGAGCTGGGAAAGCTTCTCGTCGTGCACTTCGTTCATCGCCTGCTGCACGCTGTTTTGGGTGCGATCGAGCTCCTGGCGCACGGCCGGCCAGTTGCGCCGGTCGGCCGCTTCCGTGATCGCCTTGGCGTGAGGCACGATTGAATTCCCCACCCCGATCCCTTTCGCCAGACTAACGACGCGTTGCCCAATCTCCTTCACGCTCGGCGCGTCCTCCGCCTGGACCGCGATGAAGCCATCGGCGATCACCGTCCCGAGGAGGAGCGCGATCCGCGGCCGCTCGGTGAAGTTGGTCCCTTTGTTCGTGCGCACGAATTCCTTCCAGTTCACGCTATCGAGTTTGTTCAGCGCCCCGAAGATCTCGTTCGGCAGCGGCACCACGACGTCGTCGATGTTTTTGGAAAGGCGTTTGACGTCGATCCGGCGGGGTGGTTCGGCGACCGCGGCATCCACACAGAGCGAAGCGAGCAGGCAGCCCGCGATAAAAAACAGGTTAACGAAAGGTCTCATCCGCAGCTTCGACTGTTGATTTCACAATGGTATTCAGGATTAGTTGGTCACTTTATGCAGAACCGCAGCGCGGCACAAATCGCGATACCATCCGGTCTTCTGGATTCGCCACAACCGATTTCGGCGGTGGTATTGGGGACAAATTTGGTTAGGCGCAAGGGCCTTTGGGCATGAAATTGGAACGCCTGCGGGAACTCCTCGCCCGCGCCGCCGGCAAGCGTATCGCCGTCGCCGGCGACCTCATGCTCGACGAATTTGTCTGGGGCAAAGTGGGCCGCATCTCGCCCGAAGCGCCCGTCCCGGTCGTCGAAGTGACGGGCGAATCGTTCTATCCCGGCGGCGCCGCGAACGTCGCGCGCAACCTGCGCGAATTCACCGAGGGCGTCTCCGTCATCGGGACGGTTGGGACCGATCCGAGCGGGCGGCAACTGCTCGATTTGCTGCGGGCGGGCAAGATCGGCACCGGTCTCGTGCTCGAGGATCCTGCTTTCCGCACGATCGTGAAGACCCGCATTATCGCCCGGCAACAACAGGTCGTGCGGGTCGATCGTGAGGAAGTTCGCACGCCCTCCGAGCGACAGGTGGTGCAGGTCACCGGCGGGTTGCGCGAGATCCTGCCCACTCTCGATGCCTTTATCTTCGAAGATTACGGCAAAGGTTTTCTCAGCGCCCAACTCGTTAGGGAGATTTCCGCCGATCTTCGGAGGGCCGGCAAAATCGCGACCGCCGATCCCAATCCACTTCATCAGGTGGACTGGGGCCAGGTCACGGCCGTCAAACCCAACCGAAGCGAAGCGTTACTGGCGGCCGGTTTCCCCATCACCGATCCGGTCGATCCTCCGCTGGAAGACAAGCCGCTCCTGACCGCGGGGATGCGACTGCTTTCGAACTGGGACGCGCAGATGTTGCTCATTACGCTCGGCGAACAGGGCATGATGCTGCTCGAGCGCAATCAGACGCCGCACCACATCCCGACCAAGGCCCGCCAGGTCTTCGATGTTTCGGGCGCCGGCGACACGGCGATCGCGCTCTTCACCCTCGCGCTGGCCTGCGACGCGACGCCCGCAGAGGCGGCGGAAATCGCCAACTACGCCAGCGCCGTCGTGGTGGCCAAACTTGGCACCGCCACCGTCACCCCGGCCGAGCTGATCGCGAGCTTCGAGGATGATGGCGCCTAACGAATCAGCAGCGGCGGTCTTTCTCGATCGTGACGGCACGCTGATGCGCGAGGTCAATTACTGCGCCGATCCGCAGCAGGTCGAAATTTTTCCCGGGGTCGTCGACGCGCTCGTTAGGCTGAAAAGGGCCGGCTACAAACTGATCGTGATCTCGAACCAGGCCGGGATCGGCCGCGGCTATTTTACCGAGGCGCAATATCGCCTCGTCGAAGCGGAAGTGGCGCGGGCCGTCCTGCCCGCAACCTTCGATGCGGTCTATTTCTGCCCCGACCGGCCCGATCTCGCGACTGACCGGCGCAAGCCCGCACCCGGCATGGTTCTCGAAGCGCAACGCGACCACGACCTCGATCTGGCGCGCTCCTTCTTCATCGGCGACAAGGCGATCGACATCGAGTGCGGCCGCAACGCCGGGGTGCGCACGATCCTCGTCAAAACCGGTTACGGGGAGGCCGAAGAGACGTTGGCCGGAGCCGATTGGATCGCAACAGATCTCGGCCAAGCCGCCAGCATCATCTTGAGTCTGAATGAAACGCCGCCCGAAAACTCCCCCGCCGGGTAGCGCACCATTGCATGAAGCTTCCGGCCGCTGCTAGTCTCCGGGCATTCATGACAAAAGTCGTCGGCATCATCCCGGCTCGTTGGTCCTCGACCCGGTTTCCAGGCAAACCCCTCCACTCGATTGCTGGCAAGCCGCTCCTCCAGCACGTCTGGGAACAATGCCGGCGCGCCTTCGCCCTCGACTCTGTCATCATCGCGACCGACGACATGCGAATCGCGGACGCCGCCTTCAACTGGGGCGCGGAAGTTAGCCTAACGAGCCCGGAGCACGCCAGCGGGACCGATCGCATCGCCGAAGTTGCGAAAAAACTCCGCGGCGTCTCGCACATCATTAACATCCAGGGCGACGAACCGCTCGTCGAACCGGCCCTCCTCAACCGGCTCGCGCGCAAAATGCAGCGCGATCCGCGAATCGAAATGATCACCGCCGTCCACCCTTTCTCCGATCCGGCCGACGCCAAATCGCCGCACCAGGTCAAAGCCGTCCTCGATCGCAAAGGCCGCGCCCTTTATTTCTCCCGCCATGCCGTCCCTTACCCCCGCGACCCGCGCGTCCCGATCCAATATTTTCGCCACCAGGGCGTCTACGGCTACCGGCGCGATCTTCTTTTGCGCTTCGTGCGCTTTCAACCTTCGCCGCTCGAAAAAGCGGAAGCGCTCGAGCAATTGCGCGCGCTGGAGAATGGCGTAAACATTCACGTGGTCGTTACCCAAAGCGGCTCGCCCGGCGTCGACACGCTGGAAGACGCCGCGGCGATCGAGCGCCAGCTCCTCGCCCGTTCGCGGCGGCCGCGTCAGGCTTCTCGATGAAATATATTTTTGTAACCGGCGGAGTGGTCAGTTCGTTAGGCAAAGGACTCGCCGCCGCTTCCCTCGGCACCCTCCTCGAACTGCGCGGGCAGCGCGTCCTCCTGCAAAAATTCGATCCCTATCTGAACGTCGATCCCGGCACGATGAACCCGTTCCAGCACGGCGAGGTCTACGTTCTCAATGACGGGGCCGAGACCGATCTCGACCTCGGCCATTACGAGCGTTTCACCAATTGCGTCCTCTCACGGAACAACAATCTCACCAGCGGCCAGGTCTACGAGACGGTCATCCTGAAGGAACGCCGCGGCGATTATCTCGGCAAAACCGTCCAGGTGATTCCGCATGTCACCGACGAGATCAAGGCCCGCATCCGCCAGGTGGCGGACCCGGAAAAAGTGGACGTCGTCATTACTGAAATCGGCGGCACGGTCGGCGACATCGAGGGACTGCCTTTTCTCGAGGCTATCCGGCAATTCATTCTCGAAGTGGGCGTGGAGAACGTGGTCGACATGCATGTCACCCTCATCCCCTACATCCGGGCGGCGGGCGAATTGAAGACCAAGCCAACCCAGCAAAGTATCGCCAAGCTGCGCGAGATCGGTCTCCAGCCGCAGGTCCTGATCTGCCGCACGGAACGCCCGCTCGATGCCGACGTTAGGCAAAAACTTTCCATGTTCGGCAACGTGCGGCCGAACGCCGTCATCGAGGCGCGCGACGTGCCGCACACGATCTACGAGATGCCGCTCATGTTGCATGAGGAAGGGCTCGACGAGCTCGTCTGCCAGCTCCTCCAGATCGACGCACCCGCGCCCGACTTGAGCGATTGGCGCAAGTTTGTGAATCGGGTAATCAACCCGAAAAAGCAGGTCAAGATCGCGGTGGTGGGCAAATACATCGATCTCCAGGACGCTTATAAAAGCATTTACGAATCGCTTACCCACGCCGCTGCGAGCCACGATTGCGGAATCGATTTGCGCCTGATCGATGCGGAGTCCATCGAGCACGGCGTCGACGGACAGCTCAACGATGTCGCCGGTATTCTCATCCCCGGCGGGTTCGGCGAGCGCGGAGTGGAAGGAAAAATTCGCGCCGCGCAGTTCGCGCGCGAGAACAACGTGCCCTATCTCGGTCTCTGCCTTGGCATGCAGGTGGCGACGATTGAGTTCGCCCGCAATGTCTGCGGCATCGCCGCCGCCAACAGCAGCGAGTTCGACCAGGAATCGGCCGAGCCGGTCATCTGCCTGCTCGACGAGCAGCGCAAGATTCGCAAGAAAGGCGGCAGCATGCGCCTCGGCACCTGGCCGACCAAGATCGTGCCCGGGACGCTGGCGGAGAAAATTTACAAGCACGACGAAGTACTCGAGCGGCATCGCCATCGCTACGAGTTCAACATGAAATACCGCGAGCAGATGGAGGAAAAAGGTTTTCTCATCAGCGGCACCTCACCTGACGGCTCGTTAGCCGAGTTGATCGAGCTGAAGGGCCACCCGTTTTTTCTCGCCTGCCAGTATCACCCGGAATTCCAGAGCAAACCGAACAAGCCCCACCCGCTCTTCAGCAGTTTCATTCGCGCCTGCCTCGCGCATCAGGGGTAATTCCGCGCCTGCCCCGCCGTAAATCAGGCGTCTCGCCTGGTCGGTCGCCCCTGGACTTTGCCACCTGTTATGCGACCAGCCGGGACGGCTCCGCTACAGATCAGGCGAGGACGCCTGAGTTACGGTTGCGGCCCGTCGCAGCCGATCCATGATGGCGACGCCGAGGCCTTCCTCGGGTAACGCCTCCGCCACGATGCAATCCAGGCCGGCGTGATCGAGCGCGCGCAGGTGGCGAAACAGATTCGCCGCCGCTTGGCGCAAATCGTTCGTCGTGCTCAGGCGCCGCGATTCCACAAAGGTCTCCGAAAACGGTTTATCGGTCCAAAGCAACGCGCCAAAGCGCTGGCCGCGCGGCACCGAAACTTGCGTAATGTCCTCGGCAATGATGAGCGGGGTTTGCGGGCGATAATGCGACGGCAACTGCCCGGGAGATTCCGCCGGGCCCGTTCGGCGAACCCTCACTTCGCCAAACTTCGCCAGCTCTTCGCGCGTGATCGGCCCCGAGCGCAGGACTTCGATCGCTCCGTCGCGTAGCGCGATCACGGTTGACTCGATCCCGTGCGGCGTCCGGCCGCCGTCGACGATGAACGGAATCCGCCCCGACAATTCCTCCGCCACATCCGCGGCGGAAGTCGGGCTAATGCGGCCGAACCGATTGGCGCTCGGTGCCGCCAGGGGCTGGCCGAACTCGCGCGCCACCGCTGCGAAAATCGGGTGGGCGCTCATCCGCACCGCCACCGTCGTTAGGCCAGCGCTCACGATCGAGGGAATGATCTCCGTTCGCGGCAAGACCAACGTGAGTGGCCCGGGCCAGAAACACTCGACCAATCTTTCGACGATCGCGCGCGCTCCATCCTCGCTCACCGCGACGCGGTCCAGCCAATCTTGTTCCGGCAAATGAACGATAAGCGGATCAAAACGTGGTCGCTCTTTCGTTTCGAAAATCTTCATCACCGTCTCGGCCGAAAGCGCATCGGCCGCGAGCCCGTAAACCGTTTCCGTCGGCAGCGCGACGACTTCGCCCATGCGCAGGAGGGCGAGCGCCTGGGCAACGGCCTCCGCCTTTTCGTTAGGCGTGCTTGTCGGTGCGATCTCCGTCTTCACCTGAGCAAATCGCGCGCGCGCAACGCACTTTCCGCCGCCGCCTCGACCGTTGCTCCGACCGCGGTCAGGTGTCCCATCTTGCGCCCGGGTCGCGGTTGCCGCTTGCCATAGAGATGGAGATGGACGTTGGGCTCGGCGAGCGCACCCGCCCAATTCGGTTCGCCGGCGCTCCAGACCTCGCCCAACAAATTGACCATCGCGCTCGGTTGCAGGATGGCGGTCGCGCCTAACGGCAGGCCGCAGACGGCGCGCACATGCTGCTCGAACTGGCTCGTGACGCAGCCCTCGATCGTCCAGTGCCCGGAGTTGTGGGGCCGGGGCGCGAGCTCGTTGATGATCAACCCGCCATCGGGCCTGAGAAACATCTCGACCGCGAGGAGCCCAACCAGATCAAGCCGAGTTGCGACCTCGCAGGCCAGTTCGTGGGCGGCCTTCGCCACCCGTTCCTCGATCCGCGCCGGCGCCAGGGTGACGTCGAGGATGTGATTGCGATGAATGTTTTCGCAGACTGGAAAAACCGCCGTCGCTCCATCCGGACCGCGCGCCACGATAACGGAAATTTCTTTCTCGAAATCAATCACGCTTTCCAGAACGCAGACCTTGTCTTCACGACCCTTCCAGGCATCGGCAAGGTTGGCGCCCGGGTCCATCCGTTGCTGGCCTTTGCCGTCGTAACCGAAGGCCGCACCTTTCAAAATCGCCGGCAGCCCAATCGCTCGCGCCGCACTTGTTAGTTCCTTCGAGTTCGCGACCCGGCGAAAGGGCGCGACCGGAAAGCCGGCGCCGGAAAGGAATTCTTTTTCGCGCAGCCGGTTTTGCGCGACGAGCAGCACCTCGCCGCGCGGCCGCACGATCTGGTCGCGCGAAGCCCACTCGATCGTCGCAGCGGGGATGTTTTCGAATTCGAAAGTCAGAACATCGATCTCGCGCGCGAATTTCATGACCGCTTCTTCGTCGTGATAACTGGCGGCCGTCTCCTCATCGGAGAGTTGCGCGGCCGGCCCATCCTTGTCCGGCGAAAAAGTGTGGACGCGATAACCCATCCGGCGGGCGGCGATGGCAAACATGCGGCCGAGTTGCCCGCCGCCCATGACCCCGATTGTCGTGCCGGGGAGAAACGGTTTCTCCTGCGTCATGGCAGCTTTTGCGCGAGGACCTTCTTCGTCTGGCGCGCTCGAAATTTTTCCACCGCTGCACGGACCCTGGAGTCATGCAGCCCAACAATATTGGCTGCGAGGAGCGCGGCGTTCTTCGCGCCTGCGCTGCCGATGGCGAGCGTCCCGACCGCGACGCCAGCCGGCATTTGCGCAATCGAAAGAAGCGAATCAAGCCCTTTCAGCGCGCGCGATTCCACCGGCACGCCGAGCACCGGCAACCGGGTCTGGGCCGCGATCATTCCGGGGAGATGGGCCGCGCCACCCGCGCCTGCGATGATCACCTGGACCCCGCGCTCGGCCGCTTCGCGGGCAAACTTCGCCATCAAATCAGGGGTGCGATGGGCCGAGACGATCCGGTGTTCGTTAGGCACGCCCAACTGCCCGAGCAGCTCCACGCAATGCTGCATCGTTTCCCAATCGGAAGCACTCCCCATGACCACGCTGACGAGAGCGGAAGCAGTTTTTTTTGCCATAAACCCAGAGGCTCATCCCTTCTCCCGAAGCGCGGAAATTGCAATCCACTTTTTGCCCATGAGGGACTTTTCGGAGCAAGCAGCGGGATTTGAGATCGACGAGAATGTCGAGCTGCGCTTCTCGAAGAGCGGCGAAGTGCAATTGCCGGAGGGCGGGAGCTGGTCAAGGCAGATTACCAAGTAACAGGACCCGCTCGAGGATGAAAGTCACGTCGTTAATTGTCCCGCCTTTGAGGCCGCCGTTGAGGTCGTACTCATAGACTTCAACATATTGATCGCCCTTCTCGACTCCGTTTTGTAAAAGGTCGTAGACAGGGCGGGGCTGTTTCGGCCAGGGCATTGAGATATCGGAGTAAAAGCGCGAATCGAAGCTGGCATTGATCGCCTGTTCCCCGTGCGGGTAGGCGCGCTTGAGAATCGTGCCGGTGTGAGTCGTCTTGGCTTTGAGGAAAGAGTCGCAGATACCGGCCCGGCCATTGTCAACGGATATGACATAGTCTTCGACAAACTGCTGGTCTGTCACTCCGCCCGTGTCGCCCCACGGGTTTCCGGTGGTAAACAGAATCGGCGTAGTCGGAAAGGCGGTGACAAACGTACCGACAACATGCTCCGCCGCGGTCTGGATGGCAGCCGATTTGTCGGGATAGCCAGCTGCGACCGCGAGTGCGTTCCAGGAGTCTTCATTCGCGATCGTATTAGTGACGTGGAACTCCACGACCTGCTGCCCGATCCCGGTAATGAAGATCAGCGCGACGTTTGGGTTGCCATCATAACGTGCCCCCATCGCGCTAACGAAGGTATCCCATTTGGCGAGATAGTTCGCGTCCGGGAAGGGCATGTCGCTCTCATCGATCCCATCGCCATCCGTGTCGCAGGGAAAGTGGGTGCAAGGCTTATTCCCGGTGTAGATCGCGGGCGAGCTGGTGGTCCCGGCGGCCACGCTCAGAGTGAGCTTTTTGCCTTTGGCCGCGACGGTCGCGATCGCGCTATCGATGTTCGACCAGTCATAAGTGGAAAGAGTGGTCGGTTGCACGACATCCCAGTGTTCGCGCCAGCGAAAGCCGTCGACCCAAGCCTTATCCAGATTTGGATTGCCAATGAGGTTATCAAGATTATTGCCCCCGGGAGTGAGATCGACGATGCCACCGAAGAAAGGCTTCCCGATTGGTGTAGCCGTGGGTGTGGGCGTAGGTGTAGGAGTATGGCGGCGCGCCAATTGCGCCTCGGCTTCGACGCAGGCGAGCAGACAAAACAGAATCGTTAGTATTTTCATCCAAGAATTCCCTTCCTTTTTGCCTCGCCGCTTTACGCTGAGACGACTGAGCTCATTCTCGTAATCCAGCCGTACGAACCTTTCCGACGGCGGTAGATCGCGCCGTTTGATGGGAGACAGCCGACCGCGTTACGCGCAATGAAACTTCGCCATTACGCCTGCATCGTAGTCCGGAAAAGACTGATGCTCGGTGACAGGAAGATTACAAAACCGGGACGAAGGTGATCGCGAAACCGATCGAGGAGTGCCGGACCCGAATTGGGCGCTTTCGTCTTCCACCGGGTCGTCCCCAATTCGCGGTATTGGAGCGAATCGCCGGTCGCTCCGGAAACCGTCGCCGCTCTATTGAAACGCAGAAATCCCGGTGATCTGCTGGCCCAGGACGAGGAGGTGGATGTCGTGCGTGCCTTCGTAGGTCTTGACGCTCTCGAGGTTGCACATGTGGCGGAAACATTGGTGGGAATCAAGGATGCCGACTCCGCCGAGCAGGTCGCGGGTGGTGCGGGCGGCGTCGAGTGCGATCTCGACGTTGTTCAATTTCGCCATCGAGATGTGGTAGTGCTTCGCGGCGCCGGCGTCCTTCAGTTGCGCGAGACGATAGGCCAGAAGCTGGCCTTTCGTGATCTCGGTGAGCATGCGCGCGAGCTTCGCCTGCACGAGTTGATGACTGGCGATGGGTTTGCCGAATTGCGCGCGCTCGAGGGCATAGCTCCGGGCTTCGTCGTAGCACGCCACGGCCGCCCCGAGAGCACCCCAGGCGATGCCGTAGCGGGCGTGGTTCAGACACGAAAGCGGCGAGCTTAAACCGCGGCTCAGCGGCAAGAGAGCATCGGTCGCCAGTTCGCAATCGCAGAACTCCAGCTCTGCCGTGAGTGCAGCGCGGAGCGAGAGCTTGCCTTCGATGAGTTCTGCCTTGAAACCCGGCGTGCCTTTCTCGACCAGAAAACCGCGGATCGCCTCGGCGCTCTGCGCATCGACGCCTGCTTCGCCTTCCACCTTCGCCCAGACGACGGCAACATCGGCGATGGTGCCGTTGCCGATCCACTTCTTCGCACCGTTCAGCACATATCCGCCGTCGGCGGTTTTGCGCGCACGGGCCAGCATCCCACCGGGGTTCGATCCGAAATCCGGCTCGGTGAGGGCGAAACAGCCGAGCTTTTTCCCTCGCGCCATCTCCTGGAGCCAGCGGCTCTTTTGTTCCTCCGAGCCGAAAAGATCGATCGCGGTCATGGCGAGCGAGCCCTGCACGGAAGCGAAGGTGCGCAGCCCGCTATCGCCTCGCTCCAGTTCCTGCATGATGAGACCAGCCGCGACATTCCCCAGGCCCGGGCAGCCGTGACCTTTGATTGCCGGCCCGAAGATCCGCAGCTCGGCCAGCTCGGGCACGAGCTCCATCGGGAAGGTGCCGTCGCGGTAATGTTGCGCGACCACCGGCAGGAATCGCTCCCCCACCCACGCGCGCACTTGGTCGCGGATCTGGCGCTCGTCGGCGCTCAGCAGGTCGTCGAGCTGGTAAAAGTCTGCCGCTTGGAAAGTTGGCGTCGCCATTCGGTCTGACTCTTTCCACGCGCGCAGGTCGATTTCAATTCCATTGACAATTCACGGCAGCTCCCGGCAGTATCGGCCATGCTTCTAATTTCTTCGCGGCCCTTTGCCGCTTTTAAAACCGGCCTTTGCGCCTCGCTCATTTTCATCTCCGGACTCCCCCTCGCTTCCGGTCAAGCCGTCCCCCACAACCCGCTTCCGACTGAAGAACTGGAAAAATCCGATGACGCGCCCGCTCTATTGTGGCGCACGGGGGTCTCGCCCCGCATGATCTCGCAGCATGATGCCTTCATCAGCAGGCAGGTAAACGTGAACGCGAGCGGCCAAAACATCACCGGCGATGCCGCGAACGAGCCCTCGATCACAGTCGACCCGACGAACGGCAACAAGATCACGATCGGCTGGCGGCAGTTTAACAGTGTTGCCTCCAATTTTCGTCAGGCTGGCTATGCCTTCACGACCAATGCCGGCGCGAGCTGGACTTTTCCCGGCGTGCTCGAGAACAACGTTTTCCGCAGCGACCCGGTGCTGGACGCCGATAGCACCGGAACCTTCTTCTACCTCAGCCTGCTCGAGACTTTCTTCGACAACATGTGGCGCTCGCTCGATGGCGGTATGACCTGGACCAACATCGCCCCCGCCAAAGGTGGCGATAAGCAATGGTTCGTGATCGATAGCACCGCCAGCATCGGCCACAGCTTCCAGTATCAACACTGGAGCAGCAGCGGGAATAACTTCGGCGGCAAGCAATTTACCCGCTCGACGGACGGCGGCGTGACTTGGCTGAACCCGATCACTCTTCCTAACTCGGCTTCATGGGGGACGCCCGATGTCGACAGCAACGGCACCCTTTACATCGGCGGAGTCAATCTCGGCACCGGCCAAATCTGGTGCGAACGCTCCACTAACGCGAAAGACGGCAGCGTCACGCCGACGTTTGACCTCAGCACGAAAGTGAACCTGGGCGGCGACATCGGTTTCAGTTATCCGATCAATCCCGTCGGCCTCGTCGGGCAGATCTTTCTCGCCTGCGATCGCTCCGGGACCGCGACGAACAACAATGTCTACATGATGGCGAGCGTCATCCCGACCGGATCGAACACCGGCAGTGATGTCATGTTCGTCCGCAGCACTGATGGCGGCGCGACCTTCAGCGCGCCGGTGCGGGTAAATGACGACCCCATCAATCACAGCAAATGGCATTGGTTCGGAACCATGTCGGTCGCGCCTAACGGGCGGATCGACAGCGTCTGGCTCGACTCGCGCAACGCCGCCAACAATACCGATTCGCAGCTCTTCTATTCCTATAGCACCGACGCCGGCGCGACCTGGGCGCCTAACGTTTCCGTGAGTGGATCGTTCAATCCGTTTCTCGGCTATCCTAACCAGAGTAAGATGGGCGATTACATCACGATCGTCTCCGATAACGCCGGCGGCGATGTCGCCTACGCGGCCACCTTCAACGGCGAGGAAGACGTTTACTATGTGCGGGTCGCGCCGGCCGCGACCACTTTCGCTTTTCTTAGCGCCGACTCGATCAAGGGCGGCTTCCCGATCGATCTGCCACTTACCGGAGCGCCCGGCATTGAAGACCGGAGCGGCGGATCGAAAGGGCGCTTCACGGTTGAATTCGTTTTCAACAACGAGCTGGCCAGCGTCGGCAGCGTCACGACGAGCTGCGGCATTGTGGAAAACAGCATGATCGACAGCGGCGATGCCCACCGTTACATCGTGAACTTGAGAAACGTCACCTGTAACGCTGACGACGTGACCGTCACCTTGAACAATGTGGTCGACGGCACCTCGAACACGATCCTCTTCTCGCAAGCCGTCATGGGCCTGCTTCTGGGTGATGTGGATGGAGACGGCAGTGTAACCAGTGCCGACTTCAGCATCGAAAAGGCCGACCAGGGCCAGACGACCGATGGCACGAATTTCCGCGCCGACATCGACGCCAGCGGTACGATCGACCGGCGCGACGCGACGACCGTGAAGCGACAGATCGGCACTTCGCTCCCGTAATTCCAACCCTGCGATGAAAGATGGTGGAGGTGTGCGCCAGTGATCAACGGCGCGCCCTCCATCATCTGGAGCAAGGATCCCGGAACTGAACCGCGCCCCCGACGGCCCACGCCGCCAACTCTTGGGCCGGCGAGGCAGAAGCCGCGAGCCTTCTTCGAGGGACAGGCGCTGTCCCGTCCATGTTTGCAGAACCGCGGACGGCACCGCGGCCGTCGTTCCATCGCCTTGCGACCGTCGCCGCCTTAGCTTGCCGATCAGGGCGTCTGTTTGCCGACTTGGCTGCGCTTCCTAGGTTGCTGTTATGCGGATCGACAAGTTCACGCAGAAAATGCAAGAGGCGGTCCAGGCTTCGCAGGATGTCGCCTCCGAGTTCAATCAACAGGAGATCACGAACGAACATTTCCTCCTCGCGCTCCTCGACCAGGCGGAAGGGATCACGCGTCCGCTCCTCGAGAAGATGGGCGTCCCGGCCGAGTCGCTCAAAGAACAACTGCGCGCCGCGCTGCAGAATCTGCCTCGCGTGACCGGCGCGAATCTCGATCAGCGCCTCGGCAACGATCTCCGCAGCGTGCTCGACGGTGCAGAAAAGGAGATGGCAAAACTGAAGGACGAGTTCGTGAGCGCGGAACACTACCTTCTTGCCCTAACGAATTCGAAAGTGGCGGCCGCCCGCCTTCTGCAGCAAGTCGGGGTGACTCGCGACAAGCTCATGCAGGCGCTGCAACAGGTGCGCGGCTCGCAGCGGGTGACCGATCAGAATCCCGAGGGAAAATACCAGACGCTGGAGAAATACGGCCAGGATCTGACGCAGCGTGCGCGCCAGGGGAAGATTGATCCGGTCATCGGCCGCGATAACGAAATTCGCCGCGTCATGCAGGTGCTCTCGCGGCGGACGAAAAACAATCCGGTCCTCATCGGAGAACCGGGTGTAGGTAAGACCGCGATCGTGGAAGGTCTCGCCCGCAGAATTATTTCCGGCGACGTCCCGGAATCGCTCAAGAACAAGCGACTGATCGCGATGGATATTGGTGCGATGGTGGCGGGCGCAAAGTTCCGCGGCGAATTCGAAGATCGGCTCAAAGCATTCCTCAAGGAAGTGACTGACTCGCAGGGGCAGGTCATCTTGTTCATCGACGAACTGCATACGATCGTCGGCGCCGGCGCGGCCGAAGGCTCGGTCGACGCTTCGAACCTGCTCAAGCCGCAACTGGCGCGGGGCGAGCTGCGCACGATCGGCGCGACGACCTTGAACGAGTATCGCAAATATATCGAGAAAGACGCGGCGCTCGAACGCCGTTTCCAGCCGGTGATGGTGGATGAGCCGACGGTCGAGGACACAATCGCGATTCTGCGCGGATTGAAGGAACGCTACGAAGTGCATCACGGCGTCCGCATCCGCGACGCGGCTCTCGTCGCCGCGGCCGTTCTTTCCCATCGCTACATCAGCGACCGATTCCTCCCCGACAAAGCGGTCGACCTGATCGATGAGGCCGCTTCGCGTTTAAAGATCGAGCTCGATTCGATGCCGACGGAGATCGACGTCATCGAGCGCGAGATCATGCAACTGGAGATGGAACGCCAGGCCTTAAAAAAAGAAAAAGATCCGGCAAGCAAGGAGCGCCTAACGAAGCTGGAAAAAGAGCTGGCGAGCCTGAAGGAAAAATCGGGCGCGATGAAAGCCGAGTGGCAGAAGGAAAAAGCGGAGATCGACGCCCAGGCGAAAGTGAAGGAAGCGCTCGACACCGCGCGCACTGAACTGGAACGCGCCCAGCGCCGCGGCGAATTGGGCAAAGCGAGCGAAATCCAATATGGCCGCATTCCCGAGCTCGAGAAAAAGCTGCGCGAAATCGCAGAGAAAGAAGCGACTGACAAGAAGCCGCGCCTCCTCCGCGAAGAAGTAACCGAGGAAGACATCGCCGAAGTTGTCTCGAGCTGGACCCACATCCCGGTCTCGCGCCTCCAGGAGGGCGAGCGCGAGAAGCTGGTGAAAATGGAAGAGCGCCTCATGCAGCGCGTCATCGGACAGCAGGAAGCGATCGTCGCCGTCTCGAACGCCGTCAGGCGCGCCCGCGCCGGTCTTCAGGATGAGAATCGTCCGATCGGTTCCTTCATTTTTCTCGGGCCGACCGGTGTCGGAAAAACGGAACTGTCGCGCGCGCTGGCAGAATTTTTGTTCGACGACGAGAACGCCATGATCCGCATCGACATGAGCGAGTACATGGAGAAACACACCGTCGCGCGCCTCATCGGCGCCCCGCCCGGCTATGTCGGCTACGAGGAAGGCGGCCAGCTTAGCGAAGCGGTCAGGCGCAAGCCGTATTCGGTTATTCTCTTCGACGAAATCGAGAAGGCGCACCACGACGTCTTCAACGTCCTCCTCCAGGTGCTCGACGACGGCCGCATCACCGACGGGCAGGGACGGACGGTCGATTTCAAGAACACGGTCATCATCATGACTTCCAACATCGGCTCGCAGTTCATCACGGAAGAAGCATCGAGCGAAGGCCGCTCGCGGCTCGTGCTCGATGCGCTGCGCCAGCATTTCCGGCCGGAGTTTTTGAATCGCGTGGATGAGATCATCATCTTCGACCGCCTGAGCGACGATGACCTGAAGAAGATCGTCGAGATCCAGCTTCGGCGCCTAACGAAACGCCTCGCCGCGCAAAAGATCACCCTCGAGCTGACCGACGCCGCCAAAGCCCGCATCGCCAGCGAAGGCTACGATCCGGTCTACGGCGCGCGACCGCTGAAGCGCGCGATCCAAAAGGAAATCCTCGACCCGCTCAGCCTCCATATCCTGGAAGGCAAATTCCACGAAGGCCAGACGATCAAAGTCGACGAGCGCGACGGGAAGCTGACGTTCGAAACAAATTAGGTCATGCGGTGGGCGCAGCTTTCTGACGAGGTGGCCCTGCTGCAATTTCCATTGCGCGCTTTGGGGATCGACTTCGGGCGCAACACGACGTTGCTGCGATTGCGCGATGGTCGCGTGATTGTGCACTCGAGCGGTCCGTTTCGGGATGAAGATGTGGCCGATATGCGGCGTTTCGGCGAGCCGGCCTGGCTGCTCGATGCGACCCTCGCGCACGACACTTTTGCGAAGGAAGCACGGCACGCCTTGCCTAACGTTCCCTATTTCGCACCCGAAGGCTTCGCCAAAGCGAGCGGGGTCGCCACCAGATTGTTGACCGCACCGCCGCCGGAATGGCTCGACCAGGTCGATGTCCTGCCCCTCGATGGCCTGCGTCTGACGCACGAGCATGCCTTTTTTCATCGCGCGTCGCGCACCCTCGTGCTGGCGGATCTGCTCTTCCATTTTTCCTCGCACATCCGGGGTTGGCCGCGGTTCTTCGTCAGACATTTGATGGGGCTGCCCCAACTGGTCGGGATCAGCGCCTTTTTTCGCATGCTCATTCGCGACAAAGCGGCCCTCGCCTCATCGATGCGGGCCGTTCTCGAGTGGAATTTTGGGCGGATCGTGGTCGCGCATGGCGCGCCGGTTGTCGATGATGCGAAGTCCGTCCTGATCGAGGCCCTTCGGGCACGAAAAATCATTCACTGATTGAACTTGCCGCTGGTCGTGAAGGGGTTGTCTCGGGCAGAGCTTACGATCGACACTCGACCTGGAGCAATGGCACTAAACTCAGGAGGCCGAGGGTTACGACGCTGCAAGCATGAGAAGAATGTGCGACTCGCCGGCGAGCTCGGGTTCTTCATCGATGGCGCTCGGGCATAAGGTAAAGCCACATTTTTGCAGGACCCGTATCGACCCAATGTTGTGTGGGGCCACACCGGCATAGAGCGGCCGCTGCTGTTCCAACTGGAGAAAGGCAGGGAGCGCCTGGCTCATAATGCCTCGCCCCCAAAGTGCGCGGTCGATCCAGTAGCCGACCTCGCGTTTCCCGTCACGGCCAAAGCTGCCGATGTTCCCGGCTACCTGGCCATCGGCTACGATGGTCTTTTTCAGGCAGGTGTCGTCTGCCAGGATCTTGGCCCAATGCTCGTCGAACTCCGCTCTTTCGCGTGAACGGAAGACCACCAGCGCCACGGCAACGGGATCTCGCTGATGTTCGAAAAAGATCGGCAGATCGTCCGGTTGGACATCGCGCAAAACAACCTCTGGTTTCATACGCCCAGGATACTCGGAAAAAAGCTGAAACGCTGAAAGCTCGAAACGCTGAAATCTACGGCGCGGTCGGTGCGCTCGCGGACGCCGGGCTATGAAGGTGTTGAAATTGTCCCCCACCATGCGATCTCTCCGGCATGCTCAAAACCACGTTTGCCTTACTCGCCACCGTTCTTCTTCTCGGCAGCTCCGCGTTCGCCGGCGGCAAGACCTGCTGCGCCAACGCGGCCGGAAAAATGGAATGCTCCCAGATTTACGCCAAGCTCAATCTCACGCCGGAGCAGAAAACGAAGCTCGATTCCTTACAGGCGAACTGTGAGAAGTCCGGCTGCACTGAAGAGAGTATGCAAAAGTATTTGGCCGAGGCGAAGACCGTCCTTTCTCCCGAGCAGTATTCCCAGTTGAAGGCGGAGTGCAGCAAAATGGAGAAGCACGCTCCGAAATCGAACAGCTAGCCGGTTCTGACGGTGCGGTGATTTTTCCGGCCCGAGACCGGGGAGGGATCCGCCGCGGCGAGTCCAGGTTCAAAAATCCGCGCTGCTCCTACCGAAGCCAGGGTGCGAGTTGGCGTTCGAGTTCCGGAGTGAGCTCTATGCCGCATGGTTCCCCGGCTTCGATCCTCACGATTTGGCCCTTTTCGCTCGTCAGCATGAGCGTCACCGGCTGCGCCCCCGGCGACGAGGCGAGAAGGTCGCGCACGCCGCGCAGTTCTTCCGCCTCGGCGCCAGCCGCAAATCGCAGGATGATGGGCCGGTCTTCGCGCACGCGGGCCGCGCCATTCGTTTCCGCGCCGTTGCTCTTCTCGTTAGGCAGCTCGGAATCCGGCTTGAGCAGCTTCACCTTCTGCGCGGTGGCGCGCACCGTATCGTCGCGTTTGTCGATCGTGCCCCGGATGGCGATCACCTTGCCCGGCTCGAGCAGGCTCGCCACCGGGACGTAGGTTTCATTCCAGAGCACCACTTCGAGGGTGCCGGTCAGATCCTCGACAAAAACGACCGCGAACGGTTTGCCCTCGCGCTTTGTAAACTTGCGATCGACCTGGGAGAGCGCGCCCGCAATCGTGAAGCTGGCGCGATCGTCGAGCTCGCCTAACGACGCGATGGTCTGATATTTCCCGGTGGCGAAGAGATGGGCGTAGGCATCGAGCGGGTGGCCCGTCACGTAAAAACCGAGCAGCTCTTTTTCGAATGACAATTTTTCGCGCTCGCTCCAGTGGGCGTAGTTGCGATTCTTCGGCGCGATCGCGGCCGGTGGCAGATCCCCGAAGAGCGAGACTTGCCCGGCGGCCCGGTCGCGATGCGCGGCCGAGGCGGAAGCAAGCGTTTCCTCGATGCAGGCGAAAAGCTCGGCTCGATCCCGGCCGAGGAAATCGAAGGCACCGGCTTTGACTAGGCTCTCGATGATCTTGCGGTTAGCGATTCGCGAGTCGACCCGGCCACAAAAATCTTCGAGCGAAGTGAAATCCCCTCCCCCTTCCCGCTCCGCGATCGCGGAAGCCATCGCGCCTTCGCCGACGTTTTTGATCGCGGCCAGTCCGTAGCGGATGCTTTGTAGCGGCGGTCTATCACCGCCGAGTTCTTCACCGCCGGTGCTTTCGTTTCGGCAGTCATAGGCCGCCGCTACAATGGGAGCTTCCGGCGTGAATTTGAGGCTGCTCCGGTTCATGTCGGGCGGGAGAATCGCGATCCCCATCCGTTTACATTCGCCGACGAAGACCGCGATCTTGTCGGTGTTATTGATTTCGTTGCTCAACAACCCGGCCATGAACTCCACCGGATAATGCGCCTTCAGATAGGCGGTCTGATAGCTGATCACGCCGTAGGCCGCGCTGTGGCTCTTGTTGAATCCGTAGCCGGCAAATTTCTC
>DATBDG010000175.1:0-4351 GCA_036270055.1 Chthoniobacterales bacterium | reverse complement strand
CTTTCTCCAAACCAATTTGCCCTTTCGCGACCGGCGAATTTCGATTCGTTGAATGATGCCCGCCCAATTTCCGGCCGCCGTCATTGAGAATCTTGCACCGCTGATCGATGGCGGCCGTTATCCGATCAAACGGGTCATCGGTGAAGACGTGGTGGTAGAAGCCGACATCTTCAAGGATGGACACGACATCGTGGCTGCTTCTTTGAGATGGCGCGCCATTGGCCAGCCCGACTGGCACGAAACGGCGATGAAGCTGCTCGAGAACGATCGCTGGCGCGGCGTCTTTTCCCTCTACGAAAACGCCACCTACGAATACACCGTCGAGGCTTGGACGGATGTCTTCGCCGGCTGGCAACACGAGTATGCGGCCAAATTCGAAGCCGGCCTCGCCGATCTCGCGAGCGAAAAACTCGAAGGCGCCGGGCTCCTCGCCGCCGCCGCCAAACGCACGAAGGGCGCCGACGCCAAACGCCTGCGCGAGCTGGCGGACAAAATGCGCGCGGGCGACAACGCGGAAGTAAACCGCATCGCCCACCTCGGTGAGCTCGAAGTTCTGATGGCCACCTACGCCGCGCGCTACGGCGCGACGCAGTATGCTCCTGCCCCGCGCGTTCTGGTCGACCGCGTCGCCGCCCGGACCGCCGCCTGGTATGAATTTTTCCCCCGCTCCGCCGAGGGCCGGGCCGATCGCGGCTCGACCTTGCGCGATTGTCTCGGGCGGGTCGATGACGCCAAGGCGATGGGGTTTGACGTCGTCTATTTTCCGCCCATCCACCCCATCGGCCTAACGAACCGGAAAGGACGCAACAATTCCGTCACCTGCCAGCCGGGCGAGCCGGGCGTTCCTTACGCGATCGGCAACCGCCACCTCGACCTGCCAAACGGCGGCGGGCACAAGGATGTCGATCCGTCGTTAGGCACTCTCGAGGATTTCGCCTGGCTGGAAAAACAAATCCGGCGCCGCGGGCTGGAGATCGCGCTCGATTTCGCGATCAACTGCTCGCCCGATCATCCCTACGTCGCGGAGCATCCGGAATGGTTCTACAAGCGTCCCGACGGCACGATCAAATACGCCGAGAATCCGCCCAAGAAATACGAGGATATCTACCCGCTCAATTTCCGTTGCCCGAACTGGCAGGAATTGTGGGACGAGATGACGAGCATCATCCTCTTCTGGGCGGAGCGCGGGGTGCGCATTTTCCGGGTCGATAATCCGCACACCAAGCCGGTCGCATTCTGGGAATACCTGATCGCGACCGTGCGCGACAAATTTCCCGACACGATCTTTCTCTCGGAAGCTTTCACGCGTCCCAAGATGATGAAGGCGCTGGCCAAGGCCGGCTTCAACCAGAGCTACACCTATTTCACCTGGCGGACCCAGAAGCAGGAGTTGATTGAGTATTTCACCGAGCTGACCCAGACGGAGATGCGACAATATTTCCGCGGCAATCTCTTCACCAACACTCCCGACATTCTCCCCTTCCACTTGCAAACCGGCGGACGTCCGATGTTCCAAATCCGCGCCGTGCTCGCGGCCACCTTGTCGAGTGTTTACGGGATCTACAGCGGATTCGAGCTCTGCGAAAACGCGGCCCTGCCCGGGCGCGAAGAATATTACGACTCCGAGAAATATCAGCTCAAAGAACGCGACTGGAATGCGCCCGGCAACATCAAGGAGTTGATTACGAAGTTAAACCGGATTCGGCGCGAGAATCGCGCGCTTCACTTTTACGACAACCTCCGATTCCATCCCTGCGATAACGGTGCGCTCCTTTTCTACAGCAAGATGACTCTCGCTCGTGACAGCATCATTCTCGTGGTCGTGAACCTCGATCCGCTCTACACCCAGAGCGGATGGGTCGAGGCGCCGATCGAAGATTTCGGCGAGATCGGCACCGACAGTTACGAGGTGCACGACCTCATCACTGACACGCGCTACGTCTGGCACGGCAAACACAATTACGTTGCGCTCCATCCCGGCCTGCAGCCGGCGCATATTCTGCGGGTGCGGCGTTTGTAGGCGTCGGCGTGCCGGCCACGCGGGGAGAGGCTCCGCCCCCAGGCAGAATGACGCACCGTCTCGCGCTTCGCACACCGAAGCGTCTACACGCAACATCGCCGTCCTAGCTGTCGCGTCACGCGGGCGTCTCGCCCGGCGGTGCCACGCTGCGGGCCGCAAGTCCGCGCGACGGGACAGGCGAGACGTCTGTGTTACGGAGAAGATGAACGGACAATCCCAGCGCGTTGTCTCTGCTCCGATGCAGTTGCAACCTTTAGGCTCGCGCCTATGCTAAGCCCGAATTGAGCATGAAACGTTTTCTTTCACTGCTCGTGTTCTGCGCGAGCGCTGCTCCCGCCTTAGCGCAGGCTCCCGCGACGCCCGACCAACCGATCCTACCGCCCACCACCAATCTCCTCCAGGCCATGATCGCCGCCGGGCCGGTGATGCTGATCCTTTTCCTCCTCTCCATCTTCACCGTGATGCTGATTGTCGTTTATCTCTTCACCATCCGGCGGGGCGCGATTGTGAGCAGCGGCTACATGGCAACGGCTGATGCGCTCCTGCGGAAACGCGATTATCTCGGCCTCCTCGCGGTCTCGAATCGTCACGGCGAAGCGATCGCCCGGATCGTGCAGCGCACGCTCGATTTCATGACCAAAAACCCGAGCGCTGATTTCGCGCAGGCCCGTGAGATCGCGGAGACGGAAGGCACGCGGGTGGCGACCAACCTGCACAATCGCGTCACATACCTGGCCGACATCGCGACCATCGGGCCGCTCGTCGGTTTGTTTGGCACGGTCATCGGAATCATCCGGTCGTTTGGCGCGCTCGGCTCCGAGCTGGGACCGTCGCGCTACATTCTGCTCTCGAAAGGAATCAGCGAAGCGCTTATCAACACCTGCGGCGGGCTCGGCATCGGCATTACCGCGATGATTTTCTACGCCATCTTCCGCGGACGCGCGCAACGGCTCGTCTCCGACCTGGAATCGGCCAGCTCGCACCTGATCGCGCTCCTCTCGCTCCAGCAGACGAGCCGGCGCCGAGACCGCGTGCCGGCCCTGCTCGAGGATGAATTTTGAGCGACGTTAGGCGTCGAAAACTTTGCGTTCTTGCCAGACGCGCCTTTGCCAGATGAACTTCCGCAGTCGCACCGCTCCGCAACATCCCGGCATCCAGCTCGCCCCGCTGGTCGACGTCCTCTTGTTGCTCCTGATCTTTTTCCTCCTCACCTGGAACGCGGCCCGGAACGAGAACGAACTCGACGTAAAGATCCCGAAGGCGAGTGAAGCGAAGGAAAAATCCGCCCCGATCGGCGATGTGATCGTGAACGTTAAAGCGGACGGCAACGTGGTCGTGAATCGGCGCAGCCTGTCCGGTCCTGACCTGACGAATCTCCTTAAGGGATTGGTCGCGCTCAATCCTGATCAGGCCGTCGTCATCCGCGGCGACGAAGCCGGCGCTTACAAGCACATCGTCGATGTGCTCAACGCCTGCAGCGAAGCTGGCGTCACGAACGTCGCCTTCGCCACCGCAAAATGAAACCGCGGTGCGCGATCGCCGCGCTCCTCGTTGCCGCGGCCGTTTTGCTCTTGCCATCGGCCGCGCCGGCGCAGGTGACGCCTCCGCCGCGCGTTCGGCGCGCCATTCCGCTGCAGGAGCCGCCGGTCGCGCGCGCGCTTCCGGTCGAGACACCGATGCCGGCGGACGCGCCGACCGAACCAGCCATCCGGCGGGCCTTGCCCGTGCCGGAGGAGACGGAGGTTGCCGCTCCCCCGCCCCAGCCGAACACGCCGCCGGCGGGCGCACCATCCGCAGAAGACACCGAGTCGCCGGAACAGCGCCAGCTCAACTACGCCAACGCGCTTTTCGGCCGCAAACTTTACGATCTCGCCGTCCCCGAGTACGAGAAATTTCTCGGCCTCTATCCCAATTCGCCCGATCGGGTGACCGCGCTTTTCTACATGGGGGAAGCGTATCGCCTCCTGCAGCGCAGGGCCGCCGCCCGGACCAGTTTCCAAACTCTGGTCGCCGATTTTCCCGACGACGAACTCGCCGGCCCCGCCGCCTATGGCCTGGCTGAGATCGCCTTCAAAGAAAAGGATTACGCTACCGCGCTCCCTTTATTTCATCGCGCGGCTGCGAAGGCGAAATCGTCTGCGCTCGCTCTTTCCGCGCGTTATTTTGAAGGGCGCTGCCTCGAAAACCTCGGGCGCAAGGACGAAGCGCGCGACGTTTATCAGCAGGTCATCGCAGTCGGGAATCCGAATCCGTTTCGCGACGATTCGCGTCTCGCCATCGGCTTGATTTTCCTCGACGCCGGTCGCAAGAGCGAATCGCTGAAACAATTCG
>DATBDG010000174.1:0-14320 GCA_036270055.1 Chthoniobacterales bacterium | reverse complement strand
ACACGCGATCGGCGCGATGGAAATTTCCTGCTTCGTCGCCGGCTGGCTCACACTTGTCATCGCGCTGGTTTCACCGCTGCATCCATGGGGCAGCGTCTTGTTCTCCGCGCACATGACGCAGCACGAACTGCTCATGCTTCTCGCCGCGCCCTTGCTCGTGCTCGGCCGCCCGCTCATTCCCTTTCTTTGGGCTTTGCCCCGCTCGACCGCGCGATGGATCAGCGGCTGGACGAAAGCCTGCTGGTGGCGCGCCACCTGGCTCTTCATCACAGCGCCGTTTGTCGCCTGGCTCATCCACGCCATCGTGCTCTGGAGCTGGCACATTCCGGTGCTCTTCCAGGCCACGTTGCATAACGAATTCGTCCACGCGCTGCAACACATCTGCTTTCTCGGCTCGGCGCTGCTTTTTTGGTGGGCCGTCGTTCACGGCCGGCAACGTGCGATGGGATTCGGCGCGGCCGTTCTTTACATGTTTACAACCGCGCTGCACTCGGGGCTGCTCGGCGCGCTGCTTACTTTCGCGGGTCGGGTCTGGTATCCGATGTATTCCAACACAACAACTGCCTGGGGTCTCACTCCGCTGGAAGATCAACAACTCGGCGGCTTGATCATGTGGATTCCTGCCGGGGTCGTTTACATTGTAGCGGGGTTAGTCCTCTTCGCCGGATGGCTGCGCGAATCGGGCAAGCGCACGCATTCTTTCGAGCCGGTCCAAATTCCGGAGGCGCAGTCGTGAAGTCGTTGAGAGCAATTTGTGCGACCGCAATCTCTCTCATCCTCCTGACCGCCTGTGGGCCGAGCGAGGAGGATCAGCGTTGGGCGGCGAACACCACCGGCGGCAATCCCGCGCGCGGCAAGATCGCCATTCAGCATTACGGCTGCATCGCCTGTCACACAATCGACGGCCTTCAATCACAGGCGCTGGTCGGCCCGCCGCTCACGCGCATGGCGAGCCGAAGTTATCTGGCAGGCAACCTAACGAACGACGCGGCGAATATGATCCATTGGATCCAAAAGCCGCGCGAGATTCACAAAGATACCGCCATGCCCGATGTCGGTGTAACAGACACCGACGCGCGCGACATCGCGAGCTATCTCTATTCCTACAGATAGCTATAACTTTGGCCCAATCGCGATCCCCCAAGGGCCGTCACCGACCTTTATCCGCTGCAGCTCTTTGCGCGTCCGCACATCGACGACCGAGACGTCGTTACTGGCGCCGTTGGCGGTGTAGAGCTTCTTACCATCAGGGCTCAGGGCGATTCCCCAAACCCGCTGCCCCACAGGAACCATCGCCACGACCGACCGCTTTTGGGTATCGATTACGGCGACGCTATTCCCGCGCCCGGTCGTCACATAAAGTTCTTTGCCGTCCGATGAGACCACGCTGCCCATCGGCATCCCTGGCACCGCGATCTTGCCGATCATCTTATCTTGCGCGGTGTCGACAACAGCCACAAAAGCCTCCGCCTCCGACGGCACAAAACCGCGAGGACCATCGGGCGAGAACACAGCCGATCGTGGCCGCGCACCAACTTTGAAATGCGCGGGAGAAAACGCATGATCGGGATCGATGACAAAGACTTCACCTTTGGCCTCGCAAGTGACATAGGCTAAGCCGTTGGCCGGGTTGACCGCCACGCCTTCCGGCTCTTCCGACACCGGGACCTCGCCAGTTAAGGCCCCGGAACTTAAGTCGATGATGGATGCCGTTCCCTTGTCTTCGTTGGCAATGATCGCTCTGCTGCCGTCCCGCGATAACGCGAACTGCTCCGGGTCGGAGCCAGCCGGTAACTTGCGCAGGAATTTTTTCGTCGCTGCATCGATGACTCCAATGCCGTCCGCCGAGCGATCAGCCGGCGCTCGTGCGTGATCCACTCCCGGTCCCATGCGCGGCGAACCGCTCAAGGCGACATAAACGCGTGATCCGTCCGGTGAGCAGTGGATGCCGCGCGGTCGTTTTCCAACCGGGAAGGTCGCTCTGACGATGTCAACTTGCCCATCGATCACCGATACCGTTCCGGACCGCTCGTTACTCACGTAGACGACATACCCTGGTGAGGCCAGAGCTGCCGAAACCATCGCGACTTGGACAAAGACCGTGATCCAGATCCGTCCGCGTATACCGACCTGTCTCATGGTTATCGCTATCGTCCGCACCTGGACTTGTTCGCAGCGATCTGTTGCAAGCGGGATCGGAGTATCCCCGCCAGGGCGCTAATCGACGACTTCGAGGCCCATCTGGCGGGCGGTGCCGGCGATGATCTTGAAACCGGCTTCGTCGTTGCGCGAATTCAGGTCTTTGGCCTTCGTTTTCACGATGTCCATGATCTGTTTGCGCGTCACCTGGCCGACCTTCGTCTTGTTCGGCTCCTTCGAACCGGCGGCGATGTTGGCGGCTTTTTTCAGGAGAACCGCGGCGGGCGGACTCTTGGTGATAAAGGTAAACGACTTGTCTTTGAAGACGGTGATGACGACCGGCAAAATGTCGCCCGCCTGTTTCTGAGTCGCGGCGTTAAATTCCTTGCAGAACGCCATGATGTTGACCCCGCGCGGTCCGAGCGCGGTGCCGACGGGCGGCGCGGGGTTGGCCTGCCCGGCCGGGATCTGAAGTTTGATGTGAGCGACGATTTCTTTAGCCATGATGAATTTTCTTTAGACAGGATTTTCAGGATTGGTTCCGCAGACCGAGGATTTCATCCGGTTAATCGTGTAAATCCTGTCTGCCTTTCTTATCCCCTCTCAACCTGCCAGTATTCCAGTTCGACCGGCGTGGCGCGGCCGAAAATGGTGACGGAGACGCGCAGCTTCCCGCGCTCGGGATCAATTTCTTCCACGATGCCGCTCTGGTTTTGGAACGGGCCGTCGGCCACCTTCACCGTCTCGCCAACTTCGAAGCTGACCTTCGGTTTGACCTTCTCTTCCCGCTCCCGCATCTGCGCCAGCATGTTCTCGACTTCCGATTGGCGCATCGGGATCGGGCGATCCTTGGTCCCGGCGAAACCGATCACGCCCGGGGTTTCGCGGATGAAATACCAGGTCCGCCCGATGAGCTGATTTTCCTCATCGAGCAGGTGCATGTTCACGATCAGGTAACCGGGAAAAAATTTTCGGGTCGTTTCACTCTTCTTCCCGCGCTTGATTTCCGAAACGCGCTCGGTCGGGACGAGGACCTCGAAAACGACATCGCCCATCTCCTCTTTCTTGACCCGCTTCTCAATGTTGTCGCGCACCTTGTTCTCCTGTCCGGAGAGAACGTGCACGACGTACCATTGATCTTTCGGGGCGAGGACGTGGGCCATGATTACAAGCGGGTGAGGAAATGAATCACGTTGACGAGAATGAAGTCGAAGAGCGCGACGTAACCGCCGAGCAACAACATCGCGATGATGACGACCAGGGTGGAGTCGGTCAGCTCCTTGTAGCGCTTCATTCCGTGCTCCTTCAGGTCCCAGGGCCAGGATGCTTTTTCCAGCTCGAGGCGGACTTCGGAGATGAAACTTTTTGTTTTTGCGATCATGAAAGAAAAGGAGGAAGGAGGAAGGCAGAAGGAAGAAGTGGGATTGCCGAAGAGCTAAATCGGTCTGCTGGCTTTTTCATTACATCTTACTTCCGCCTTCTTCCTTCCCATCACGCCAGGAGGGACTCGAACCCCCAACCGACGGTTTTGGAGACCGCTACTCTACCAATTGAGCTACTGGCGTAAACTTTACTCCTACTCCTGCTCGTGATCGATCCTGCTCGATTACGAGCAGGATCACGAGCACGAGTTCAACTTAGTCCAGAATTTCGCTCACGCGACCGGCTCCGACGGTTTTGCCGCCTTCGCGGATGGCGAACCGGATCGTTTTCTCCATGGCGATCGGTGTGCCGAGCTCCACTTCGACGGAAACGTTGTCTCCCGGCATCACCATCTCGACGCCTTCGGCCAGCTTCACGCTGCCCGTCACGTCGGTCGTGCGGAAATAAAATTGCGGCCGGTAATTGGTGAAGAACGGCGTATGACGGCCGCCTTCTTCCTTCGAAAGAACGTAAACCTCCGCCTTGAACTTGCGGTGCGGCTTGATCGTGCCTGGCTTGGCGATGACCTGACCGCGTTCGACGTCGTCCTTCTTCACCCCGCGGAGCAGCACGCCGACGTTGTCGCCCGCGCGCGCTTCGTCGAGCAGCTTGCGAAACATCTCGATGTCGGTCGCAGTCGTCTTGGCCGTATCCTTGATCCCGACGATCTCGACTTCCTCCATTTTCTTGAGGATGCCGCGCTCGACCCGACCGGTCGCAACCGTGCCGCGGCCTTCAATGTTGAACACGTCTTCCACCGGCATGAGGAACGGCTGATCGACCGGACGTTCCGGCACGGGGATGTAATCATCGACCGCCGCCACGAGGGCCATGATCTGCGCTTCCTGCTCGGCGTCGCCGTTCAGCGCCTTGAGCGCGCTGCCCTTGACGATCGGGATCTGGTCGCCCGGGAATTCGTATTGCGTGAGGAGATCGCGCACTTCCATCTCGACGAGGTCGAGCAGCTCCGGATCGTCCACCATGTCCACCTTGTTCAGGAAAACGACGATCGAGGGCACACCGACCTGGCGCGCGAGCAGGATGTGCTCACGGGTTTGCGGCATCGGGCCATCCGCAGCGCTGACGACGAGGATCGCTCCGTCCATCTGGGCGGCGCCGGTGATCATGTTCTTGACGTAATCGGCGTGACCGGGGCAATCGACGTGCGCGTAGTGGCGCTTCTCGCTCTCGTATTCGACGTGCGCGGTCGAGATCGTGATGCCGCGCTCCTTTTCTTCGGGAGCGGCGTCGATCGAATCATAAGCGCGTGCCTGGGCCATGCCCTTTTTCGCGAGCACGCTCGTGATCGCGGCGGTGAGGGTGGTCTTGCCATGGTCAACGTGACCGATCGTGCCGACGTTCACGTGCGGCTTTGTGCGTTCGAACTTGTCCTTAGCCATCTGGAATTCTCCTTGGGTTGCTTAATCTTGGATGTCTGTCTGTCTTTTCGTTAGGTTAAAATTTCCGGTCGCGAGCCCGCTCGGGAGCCCACAACCGGGCTTGAACCGGTGACCTCGTCCTTACCAAGGACGTGCTCTACCAACTGAGCTATGTGGGCCGCTGTTCATTTCTGCCCGGCTCCGCCCTGGGGGGGCCAAACCGGTTGCTCGCCGTCGTTAGAAGCGAAAGTCCCAGAGCCGCCAAACTGCTTGAACGACCATGGGACTTTTCCTCGTTCTCCGAAAAAGCGTCGGCAAGCTAACCGCCCGCTTCGCGCTGTCAAAACAATTTCTCGCCCGGGCGAAGCGCAGTTGTAGCCCGGGGGTGGTGACCCCGGCTGTGGTGAAACGTCGGGACACGCTCGACCAGCGGGCGAAGATCGCCACCGCTGCGGAGGCCGGGGTCAGCGCCCCCGGCTACAAGACCGGTCGCTACATCGGCTCCTCATCTTCCGAGCGCTTTCCCCGGGCGACGAAGAAGATAATCAGGGCAATCGCGACCAGGATCACGATCCCGATCCCGATTCCAATGTTGAGCGGCGTGAACGGGCCGACATATGGCGGCAGCGGGGTCGGCGTGGGCGGCGGCGTGGGCGGAGGAGGTGTCGGCGGTGGCACGAGCTGCTTCTGCGCATAATTGAGGCGCTGGATCGTGGCCGGGTCGTCAGGCTTGATCGCCAACGCCGCATGATAATCGTCAATTGCCTTCTGCCACTGGTCCATCAATGAATAGACGTAACCCCGTTTGTCGAACGCGTCGGCGTCGTTGGGATTGATCTCGATCGCCTTGGTGTAGTCGGCCAGCGAATCGTCATAGTTGCGCAAGCTCCGCTTGGCGAAAGCGCGCCAGACGTACGCTTGTTCGTCTTGTGGATTCATCTCGATCGCCTTGTCGTAGTCAGCGATCGCGGCCGCCCAATCGCCTTTCCCGATGTTGGCGAAGCCGCGAAAGCGATAGGCGTTAGGGTCGTTCGGCTTGAGCTCGATTGCCTTGCTGAGATCGGCCAGCGCCGGCTCAAATTGCTTCAGATTGGTCTCCGCCTGGCCCCGGCCGAGATAAGCAGTGCTCTCCTTGGGCGCCAACTCGATTACTTTCGTGAAATCCGTCACCGCCTCGGCATTTTTTTGCAAGGCAAGATACATATAGGCACGGTTTTCGAGGGCGGGAACATCCTTTGGATCGATCTCGATCGCCTTGGTGAACTCGATTATTGCCTGGTCGTACTGACGCTGATCGGCCGCTTGCACGCCGGCCGTGAAATGCGCCGCCACTTCGTCCGTTTTCGCTTTTTTCTTGGCCCAGCTCGCCGCCGGGCAGAACAGTAAAAAAACGATCGTGACAGCCGCCAGCGCTCCTTTGCGATTCCTCAAAATGTTCATGTCTTTCTCCTTGGTTGAAACGTATCTGAAGAACAAATCGTTTGTCACCGAAGAAATTTCGAGGCCCAATCTCCGGCTTTTCCATGCACTCGAGCGAGACCAGCCAGCGAGCGCAACCCGCGCGCAACAATCTTTCGCAAGGATATGCCGCGGTTTTCGCCACCGTTGTGATTTGGTCGACGCCCTCTCTCTTTCAATTTTATCTCCTGAGATACTACGAACCTTTTGCGCAAAACTTATATCGTTATTCCTTCGCCTTCCTCGCCATTCTCCCCCTCGCGCTTTACCGCTTTCGGCGCAGCGGCCGGCCGTTGAGCTGGAACCTGCTCGGCATCTGCCTCCTCCCGGCCGTGCCGAACGTGGTTCATCAGGTCACGCAGGTCGCGTCGCTCCATTACATGGGGCCGGGGGTTTACGCGGTTTTCATTCGTTCCTCCGTGATCATGACGGCTCTGCTCGCGCTCGTCTTTTTCCCGGAGGAACGCTGGATCATTCGACAATGGCAATTTCAGCTCGGCACGCTCCTGGGATTGTTTGGCGCGGTCGGCGTCTTCTGGTTTCAACCCAGGTTCCATGCCGGTCAGGTCTCGCTCGTCGGACTGGCGATCGCTTTTACCGCAAGCTTTTGCTGGGCGCTCTACGGGGTCTTTGTAAAAAAACCGGCCGCCCGCTTTGGCACCATTCGCAGCTTCGGGGTGATCAGTTTTCTCACCTCGATCATGCTTCTCCCGCTCACTTTCGCTTTCGGCAAAATCGCGACGCCGTTTCAGGTCAGCGCGGAAGTGAACTGGATCCTGATCGGCTCGGCCGTCTTCTGCATCACGCTCGCGCATGTCCTCTATTACTTCGCCATTCGCGAGATCGGGGTCGCGCTTTCGCAGAGCCTGCAATTGCTCAGCCCGTTAGGCGCGGTGGCGCTTTCGGCCTGGATCTTTCACGAGCGCTTTTCCCACGGCCAGCTCTGGTGCGCGGGGGTGTTGCTCTTCGGCGCCTTTCTCGCCACGCGGGTGAAACCGTCGGTCTCGGCCGCGACCGCGGAAAACATTTGACCGCGGGTGCGGAGTTCGGCGGGAGTCCTCCTGCTCGTGCTCGTGATCGACCTGGAGGGAGGACCGCCGTGTCGACCCTGTTTCCAGAGACGCGGACGGGATGGCGCCCGTCCCTCCAAACCCGGATTCCCGCGATCCGATCACCAGCACGATCACGAGCAGGAGCAGGAGTTGAGGACTACATCCGCGCTTTCAGCTCTTGCGCTTTGCGCACCAGCGCGAGGAACCCGGCGCGATAACCATTTTCATCCGCGCCTTTGCCTTCCTCCGCCCACTCCGCCACTGCGCCTAACGTTCCGTTCCCCTTGTAGGCGGAGTCGCGCAGAATCATCCCAAACTCCGCCACCGCCGCGGCGAATTTCAAATCGGGCGCGGCGCTGCTGAATTGAGCGCCGGTGTCGACGAATGGTCGCTCAATCAATTTGCTCATCTCGCCCTCCGGCTCCTTGTAGCGCAGTTTCACGGTCAGCAATTCGGGCGAGGACGATTTGCCTAACGACGTCGCGACTGACATCGGGTTGGGTTCATATTTGAGCGGATCGACCGGCGGCACGCTAGCGGCCGGGTTCGGCGCCGCGCCGTTCGGGATCACTTCGTAAAGCGCGGTCACGCTGTGGCCGGCGCCGATCTCGCCCGCGTCTATCTTGTCGTTCTTGAAATCCTCCTTGCGCAGGAGGCGCTTCTCGTAACCGATCAAGCGGTAGGAGGCGACCCGGGCGGGGTTGAATTCCACCTGAATTTTCACGTCCTTGGCGATCGTGACGAGGGTGCCGTTGATTTGCCTGACGAGCACCTTTCGCGCTTCCTCGACCGAATCGAGGTAGGCGTAGTTGCCGTTTCCCTTGTCGGCCAGTTTCTGCATCATGGAGTCATTCAGATTGTCGTCTCCCACCCCGAGCACGCTCAGGAAGACACCGCTCTTCGCTTTCGCCTCGATCAGGCGGATGAGGTCGCCTTCGCTCGTCGTCCCGATGTTGAAATCGCCGTCGGTCGCGAGGATGATGCGGTTGACCCCGCCCTTGATGAAATGTTCCGCCGCCGTTTGGTAGGCGAGCTCGATCCCCTGCGCGCCGTTGGTCGAGCCGCCGGCCTGAAGGTTCTCGAGCGCGCTCAGGATTTGTTCCTTGCGATCGCCGGTGGTCGAGGGCAGGGCGAGCCCGGAAGCGCCCGCGTAAATCACGACCGCGACCCGATCGTTCTCGCCCAGCTTGTCGATCAGGAGCCGCATCGCCTGTTTCACCAGGGGCAACCGATTGGCTGGTTCCATCGAGCCGGAAACGTCGAGGAGAAAAACAAGATTGCTCGCCGGTCGTTTCTCGTTAGGCATTTCCCGCCCCTGCAACCCAATGCGAACGAGCCGATGGCTTGGCGCCCAGGGACAGGAGGCCGCGTCGAGGTTGATCGAGAAGGGCCGGTCGTCGTTAGGCTGGGGATAGTCGTAACCAAAGTAGTTAATCATTTCCTCCACCCGCACCGCGTCCTTCGGCGGGAGCGAGGCGCTTTCGATGAAATGCCGAATGTTGGAATAGGAAGCGGTGTCGACATCGATCGAGAAGGTCGAGAGCGGGTTCTCGAGCGCGGCGAGGAAGGGATTCTCCTCGATCCTGCCATAACGCGCGGTGTTGAATGGCTCCTGCGCGTCGCGGCGGAAGTTGTCGATCGCCACTTTGCCGAAAGCCGCCGGCGGCGCCGCCACCCTGGCCGGCTCGGCAACGACCTGGTTTGCCTGCGACCGGCCTGCCAGTAGTCCGAGTTCCTTCTTCTCATCGAACAGCGGCGGCGGCGGCGGCGCGGGCGGGGCCGGTTCCGAAGGGAGAGCTTCGATTACTCCCTCGACCGGCGTCTGCATCACACGATTCGAGGCCACTTTCGGTCCGTCCGCGGGCGAGCCCGCCATGCGCGAACCCACCAGCGTCGAACGATGCAGCGTCCCAATCGCGAGCGCGCCGAGGCAGGCGCACAACGCGATCCCGGCGGCGAGCGCGAGCCGGCGCGAAATGCTCCAGGGCCCGTCCTTTTGTTCGAGCGGCACGATGTTGCCGTGCGCCACCGGATGCGCCTCGCGCTCGGCCGCATATTCGGCCCGCAGGTTGCCAGAAAGGAGGCGCAACTCCCTGACGAACTCCTGCGCCTCGGGCGACGTCGCGACCGCGCTTTCCATTTCTGCCTTCTCCGCGCCGCTCAGTTCGTCGAGTGCGTAGGCGGTCAGTTTCGGATCGTCAAGATTCATATTCATGAGGCAAGTCGTGGGTTGAAGGGAATGAAATCTCGCGCCGCCGCGGCATGGCGGGCGCGGAGGGTTTTGAGGGCAGTGTGAATGAGAACGCCGACATGGGAGACCGACAGCTTCGTGATCTCGGCGATTTCCTGGTAGCTGAGGTCGTTTTGGAACTTCAACTGCAGCACTTCCTGTTGCCGCGGCGGGAGGGTGGCGACGATCCGGAGGAGAAAGCCGCTCGCTTCCTCCTGCTCGATCCGCTCGTTAGGCGCGGGCATTTCCCCGGGCTGGTTTTCGAGAATCTCTTCGTCGAGATAAGTCATGCGCTTTTCCTTTCGGCAAATGTTGAGGGCGCGATTCCGGCAAACCGTGAAGAGCCACTTCGCCGGCGCGGCATCGGTTTGCCGCCGCGTGCTCCGCTCCAGCTCGACAAAGGTTTCCTGCACGACATCCCGGGCCCGATCGCGATCGCCGAGGATGCGCGTCGCGTACTGGAGCAGCGGCAGTTCGAACCGCCGGACCAACGACGTCAGGTCGTTCTCATCGGCAGGAACTGTCTCGGCCACTCGCATCATCACCAGTTCTAACGCACAGATGGCCGAATTATTAATAAGATCTTACAACGACGTTGCCGGGTGACGAGAACGTTGCCATTCCTGATCCGTCACGGTACAATCGTGAGTGATGAAAAATTACTTCCCGTCACTCCCGGTCGTTTTCGTGATCCGCCAGGCGAAAAGAATTGACCTGCTCCTCCTTTTCGCTGGCTTAAGTCTCTGCCCGATTCAACTGATTCGTGCTGACCCCGCGGGCACGCTCATCAACCCCCGCGTTTTCCACACCGCCACGCGGTTGCTCGACGGTCGGGTCTTGCTCGCCGGCGGCCTGGTCAAACGCGACGGCGGCGGCTTTGAGTTCACTGACAGCTGTGAAATCTACGATCCAGCCACCAATTCCTGGTCGGCCACCGGCAGTCTCAATGAGGCCCGCGAGTTTCATCACGCCGTGTTACTGTCCGATGGCCGCGTGCTTGTCGCATCGGGTCTTGGCCCTCCGACTAATGGCTTGATGAAAACCGTCGAGATTTACGATCCGACGAGCGGAACGTGGAGTTTCACAAAGGCGATGCTGAATCCACCGGGTGGTAATCTCGTCCTGCTCGCCGACGGCCGAGTGCTCGCCCCAGGAGGAGAGAAACAAATGGCCACCAGCTGCGAACTTTACGATCCAGGCACAGCAACATGGGCTCTGACCGGCGGCCTCAATATTGGGCGCAACGGACTCCAGGCGACGCGCCTGGGGGATGGCCGGGTGCTGACGGTGGGCGGGGTTGAGCCGATGACGCCCGGTTACGTTCGGCAATGTGAATTGTATGACCCGGTGACCGGAACTTGGAGCCTGACCGGCACGCTGAACCAAACCCATGCCTATGGGGAACAGGTTCTTCTGGCCGATGGCCGAGTTCTCCTCGCCGGAGGTCGGGTTGGCAAAAACAATCCCAGCCGGATCACAGAGATCTTCGATCCCAACACGGGGGTCTGGACGGTGGGTCGCCCGCTGACCACACAGCGGGTGAATTTCACGGCTAATCTTCTGGATAATGGCAATGTCTTTGCTGCGGGCGGCAGCAGCGATGGGCCGGGGAACGACGTTCTCACCAGCATCGAAGAATTCGAAGCCGCGACTGGGCGCTGGCACCTGCTCACGACCACCCTGGCTATGCCCCGGCAATACCACACCGCCACAAAATTGCTCGATGGGCGCGTGCTCCTCGCCGGAGGAAGCAGCTTCGGATCGACGCTGTTTGTCCCGGAAGCGGAGGTGTTCGCGACGTCCCCGTGAGAGATGAAGCTATGGAAAGAATCTCTCCCTTTAACACTGTGGTTTCGGTCCTGCGTTATACGAAAACAACTGGAGGGCTCCTCCTCTTCACTCTCCTAAGCCTCTCGATCTCTCGCCTGACGTAGGGCGATGATGCCGGTGCCCTGATCAATCCGCGCTACGACCACACGGCCACATTGCTCGCGGACGGCCGGGTCCTCGTCGCCGGCGGTCTGGTCGCGGGGCCAGGCTATTTCGACGATACCGATTCCTGCGAAATTTACGATCCGGCGACCAACTCCTAGGCCGCGACAGGATCACTTCACCACCCGACCCATCGTCACAGCGCTGTGTTGCTCCCCGATGGGCGCGTGCTGGTCGCCGGGGGAAACAACATCAAGGGCTTTCCCTAAAGACAGTCGAGATCTACGACCCGGCCACCGGAAGCTGGAAGTTAACCCAAAACATGCTCACGGTGCGGCTAACTCCCTTTGACCCCATCGTGCTCCCGGGCGGCGACGTGCTAGCCGCCGGAGGCAACGGCCAAAATGCGGATAATTGCGAACTCTATAATCCTGCCACCGGAAAATGGTCGATTACGGGCAGTTTGAACGAAGGGCGATGGCTCTTCGGAGCGGCTCAACTGACCGATGGACGCGTCCTGGTCGCCGGTGGCTATCCCAATGGACACACTCCGGACTTCGTCCCGGACAGCGAGCTCTATGACCCCGTCTCTGGCACCTGGAGTTTGTCAGGCGCTCTCAACCGCGGCCGCGCAGGCCACGTCCAGCAGTTGCTGCCCGACGGGCGAGTGCTGATCGCCGGCGGCTTGGCGGGTGATCCGTTTGACGCACAACCCACCAACACCGCCGAAATTTTCGATCCCGGCACCGGTGAATGGGCACTAGCCCGGCCCATGAACACGCCGCGGGTCGCATTCAGCGGGACTCTCCTGAACGATGGCAAGGTTTTGGTTGCTGGAGGTGGGAACGCAACTGCGCGTCTCAACAGCATCGAGGAATACGATCCCGCGACCGGGCGCTGGCATCTGCTCAAAACTACGCTCGCCAGCCCGCGGACGGATCACACCACAACCAGACTGCTCGACGGGAGCGTGCTCGTCGTCGGCGGAGTGGATGAAAACAACGAGCTGCCTCCAGACGCGGAACGCTTCGTGAATCCACACTGAGAACTGACGGGAGAGAGTTAGTACTCTTCAGTGGTTAGGCAAATTTGCACTTCTGCGCCTGACGAGGCAAAGACACCGAGAGAATGATCTCACGGTCGCGGCTGTGCGTAATGCTTCAGCTCGGTGACAATCCGGGCGACGGCCCGTCGCATTCTTAGCGCTGGCTTAGAATCTCGGGATAATTCTCGACGAAAAACGCCACGCTGACGCCGGCGCTCGCAGATGGCGAAATGGTTTCCGAATTGTCTTGTCCGGCCGCCGCCTCCGGGTCAGGCTGCGTCGTCGAAAGTCCTGAGGAGTTCAAATGAAATCGTTCTGTCTTGTTGTTGCCTTGATGTTGAGCATCGGTCCGGCTTTTGCCGCCAAAGAATCGCCGGGCGAGCGCGCGGTCTGGCAGTTGGAACAATCCTACTGGAAATATGTGCAGGCCGGCGACCTGGAGAGTTATCGCAACCTGTGGCACCCGAACTTTGTTGGCTGGCCCGAGTCGAGCGCGACGCCGAAAAAGAAAGATCACATCACCGATTGGATCGCCAACTACACGAAAAAGGGGTTGCACCTGGAGTCATACAAACTCCAACCGGCCGCCAGTCAGGCGACCGGCGACGTGGTCGTGACTCATTATTGGATCAGCGATCGTTGGGTTGATAAGGAAGGCCACGTGAAGGACGAGCAGCCGAGTCGAATCACCCACACCTGGATTCGAACTCCGGGCGGTTGGCAAATCATCGGCGGGATGTCCGCGCCGGTCACGCAAGGGAAAAAATAGCGAGGAGCGGTTTATGACGAAACGATTCATCAGTCTGCTGGTGGCGGCGAGCGCGCTGCCTGTACTTTCGCTCCATGCACAAGGAGAAGCCGCGGCGCCCGCAGGAACGCTGACCCTGAACGGTAAGACCTACACGCTGAAACGCACGCTCGCCTACGAGACGACAATTGATGATGAGGATGCGATCGCGGTGGTGCTGAGCGGTCAGCCGGTCACGAGTGAGATGCTGGAGAAAGCGAGAGAGGAAGCGAAGGAGGGCGGTGATCCCCGGTTCCAGCGGCCGTTTCTCCGGCTCGTCTTCAAGAAGACAGGGGAACTCAATTATTGGGGCGCGGTCGCGGGAGGCACGACCCTCAGCCGGCATACCGGGGAAGCCAAAGGCCAGCTAAAGGTGGAGGGCGGCCGGGCAAAGGGCCAAGCCCGCCAGCCGACTGAGACGGAGGGAATGTTTCCGAGCGGCTTCGACGCGCATTTCGATGTCGCGCTGTTGAAAGCGGGCCAGTCGCTTCCACCATCGACCGCCAGAAAGTATGGGCCCGCTGCGAATGTGAAACCAACGGTGAGCGGCATCTTCCGCGGCAACGGCAAAGACGCAAAGCTGAGCTCTGTATCCGCGCGTTGGGTCGAGCCATTTAGCGATAAAACCGGCATTGAGTTGGTCTTCACTGAAAAGGATCATTCGAAGGACAAGAATCCCGGCTTGAACGCCGCCTTTGGCAGATTCGGCAGCGCACTCATCATCTCTCTGCACGAAGACGGAGACATCTACGGCTGCCAGGTGGTGCATGGCGCTCACAGCAAGCAGGGCTTCAGCTCGATCGGCCAGATCGAGGCGAACGATTTCACCTACGAAGATGGCAAGGTGGAAGGTGAACTCACGACCAACGGTGAGCT
>DATBDG010000173.1:0-11212 GCA_036270055.1 Chthoniobacterales bacterium | reverse complement strand
TCTTTCGTGTGCACCAGTTGCAGTTTAGTCAGGAGCGCGCCAACGAGGCGGTTATCCGGATCGATTCGCAGCTGCTCGATCCAATGTGCAACCTGCGACGCGACGTCCCCGTGAAAGAACCTGATGGCCCCGCAGGCAAGCCCGAGAATTAGCCCGCCCTTCGCCAGTTTGAAGAGAGCGATCGCGAGCAGCGCGCGGTCCGCGCGCGAGTGACTTCGCTTGCTCTCAGCCACTGGTGACCCGTTCCTCCGTCACCAATGCGGGCTGCTGCATCCACGCAGCAATGCGAGGAGGACAATCGTGCCGACGACAGAGACAAAAAGAGAGCCAACACAGCCGAGGCGATTTGAGAAGAACGCGAACACAAGAGGGATTCGTCGCTCGCGCTGAGTTCAGCGGTCGCTTTTCTTGTCGCGAAAGGGGCCAAGAGACCTGTCAGCCACGTTGTATCGACGCCGCGAACGGTTGGCGGAAGGTTCCGGCGCTCACCGCGATCATCAACAACAGGTCCAGACGAAACCCGCCTACGGTCGCGGCTAGAACAAACGCGCTAACGCCGAGGGCAGCGCCGACCGAAGGGAGAAAGCTGACAACTGAAACGCTGAAAGCCGAGGTGCGCGCTAGATCGGGGTCAGCTCGGTAATTTGGCGATTGCTGCCGGTTCGCTTCTTCCCATAGGCTCGATCGCAAGACGAATGAGGACATGAAGCAACATCACTGGAGCGGCGTGTTCATCGAGCTGGTGATCGTCGTCGTCGGCGTCTTCATCGGCTTGCAGGTCAATAACTGGAACCAGGCGCGGGCGGACGCTCGCCTCGGCCAGGATTACGTCAAGCGGCTGACCCGCGACCTGCAGGAGGATCTGACCGGGCTTCAGGCGGAAATTGCCTATTATTCCGCCGTCCTGGAAAGCGCTCAGCGAGCAGATGAGCTTCTCAGGGCAGCCAATCCCGACCCGCGCGCGCTCGTCGTCAACGCCTATCGCGCGAGTGAATTGATCTATAATGCTCCAGTGCGCGCGACGTGGGATCAGATCGTTTCCTCGGGCCATCTCGGGCTTTTGCCGGCGGGTGCGGCGGAGTCGGGTCTGTCGCAATACTATGCCTTCGACACCGCCCAGGATGTCTACCGATCGGGCCTTAACTCCGCCTATCGCGAAACCGTACGGCAGATCATTCCGATGACCATGCAGATAGCGATGCGCGCGGGCTGCAGCGATGTGCGGGATAGGCGAGGGAATATTGTTGGGTTTGCCAGGAACTGCGATCTCAATGTCGAGCCTGCCGCGCTGAGAGATACCGCCGCGGCACTTCGCAGCAATCCAGCCGTCCTGGCCGATCTCCAATATCAGTACAGCTTTGCTGTTTCCGCGACGCTCAACCTCGGCGGGGTCGAGAAGAGTGTGGAAGAAGCGCTGGCCGCGCTCGGCGCCCCACCGTTCCAGAATCGGAGTCAGCTCTAGAATTTCGCTGTTGCCGCGGGTTTATCTCCCGCCAAACTCCATTATGGCCTCCACGGTGTCAGAATCAGGGCGCGCCGCCGGACAACGGACGGCGCTTGAGCGGGGCGCGGCGGCCGTTATCAAGGGCGGATGCACGAGACGACGCGGGCGCATCTCGCGGCGATCCTCGGGCAGCTTCAACACCTTTCAGAGATGCCCTGGGATTTCGCTGTTGCCGCCCGTTCGGCTCTCCACTAAAACCCGTCACAGGCACGGGATTGAAGCTATCGTCTGACGCCGTATGGGTCCGGGGGAAGCTCTCGATGTGGCCGCGCAAGTGGCGGTGACTCTGGCCGGGTTTGCCGGCATCGTCGTCGTCTTTCGGCCTCAATCCGTGCACGAGTGGTCGGCCCTCGATCGCCTGCGGTTGCGCCTGCTCCTGGCAAACTCCGCCTTGCCGCTGGTCGCCGCACTGTTTGGCATCTTTCTCCTCACGATTGAGCCCCCGCCCGAGGCGGTCTGGCGCTGGTGCAGCGGATTTGTCCTCCTGCTCATGGTGCCGTTCATCGCCGCCAACTCGCGCTCCGCACGGCGCCTGCCAGCGGCGGAACAAATGGGATTCAACACCACGGTGCTTTATTACTCGTTGGCCGTGCTCGGCACAGGCGGGCTCGTGCTCCAACTGATCAATCTCTTTTGGTGGAACCGATTCTGGCCCTTCTTTGCCGCGCTCTTTATTTATTTGGTCGCCGCCGTTGCCCAGTTTGTTCGGTTTGTCCTCTTACCCACATCCCGGTAACCAAGTCGCAAGATCCGCAGCATCGGATGGCAGCTGCGGCGCCCCGCGCTTGACTTGGGGGGCGCCGGGGCAATTCCCAAAAACTGAAAGCTGAAAGCTGAGATGCGAGGACGCATTTCGCTATTGCTGCCGGTTCGCCTCGTCTGAGGTCTCGGTTGTAGCGTCCGCTCTCTCAGCGGAATGCCCCGATGCGCTGAGATAGCGCACGCTTAAAGTCGCCGCCTATTCCGTGCGCAGCGCGGCCATCGGACTAATAAGTGTCGCGCGCCGCGCGGGCAGCCAGGTCGCGAGCAATGCTGCGACCGCCAACACCAACGGCGCGAGGGTAAAGGCGAGCGGGTCGAGCGCGCCGACTTCGTAGAGGATTCCGCTCAGGAGTTTGCCCGCGCCAGCGGCGAGGAGCAGGCCGAAAAGCAATCCGCCCGCCAGCATGACGGCGCCTTCACACATGAACAGGCGCAAGACCGCGCCACGTTGCGCGCCGAGCGCCATGCGAATGCCAATCTCGCGCGTGCGCCGCGCGACCGAATATGCCTTCACTCCATAGACACCGACCGTCGCCAATGCCAGCGCCAGCCCGCCGAAGACGCTGAACATGGCCGCGCCCGCGCGGACGATCCAAAGCTCGAAATTCTCGTCGAGATGCTGGGAAAATGTTTTTAAGCTCAGGATCGGAACGGCCGGGTCGACTTCGCGCACCGTGCGGCGAATCAGATCTGTGGTCGCGGCGGCATCGCGGCCGGCGCCCGGCGCGAACTTCACGTGGAAGAAAACGTTGCTCTGGAAACCCTCGGCAAAGGGGAGGTAGAGCGTGCCGCCCGGATCCTGATCGAACAAATGATCGCGCGCATAAGGAACGACGCCGACGATTTCGATCTGCGCCTTCGCCTTCTCGCCGCCCTTCGCGGTCGGGAGATCGTTTTCCGCAAATTGAATCCGCTGGCCGAGCGCGTCGCCCTCCGGCCAGAGCTTCTTCGCCAGTACTTCATCGACGATCGCGACCGTCGGCGCAGTTTGATGCATCGCTTCCGTCGCATTGAAGGCGCGCCCTCGGAACAGAGGAAGCCCGACGGTTTTGAAATAATCCGCGCCCACACTATTCCAGCTCGCGCTGTAGGCGCGGCCTTCGGCGGCGGTGGCCGGCCTGGCATCCGAGGACGGATTGGCCCCGCCGCGCTGCACTTTTTTGTCGAGCGAGATTAATCCAAAGGGCACCGTCGAGGAAATGCTCGCGCTCTCGACCCCGGGCAGAGCTGCGAGCCGTTCTTCCAGTGTTCGGTAGACATTCTGCGAGCGTGTCTGGTCGTAGCTGGCGAGACTCGCGTCCACTTCCAGGAGGTAATTCGACTTCGTCTGCAATCCCGTATCGACCGCCGCCGCCTTGTGGGCGCCGCGAATGAAGAGCGCGGCCGCGGTCAGGAGCGCGAGCGAAAATGCGATCTGCGCGACAACGAGCGGATGGCGGGGCAAAAATTTCCATCGCCTAACGAGGGTATCTTCGCCCGCCTGTTCCTTCAGGTCGCCGATCACCGCCGCCTTGGACAATTTCACGGCCGGCCCGAGCGCGAAGGCAAGCGTGCCGAAAAGGCAAAAGGCAAAGGTCGCCGCCAGCACCGGCAGACTGAGACCGGTCGACCAGACCATGTCGATGGGGAGCGCTTTGCCTAACGACGCAACAAGGAAATCCGACGACCAAAGTCCCAGCACCATCCCGCCAATGCCGCCGGTCAGCGCCAGGACAAAGCCTTCGCTGAGCAACTGGCGCACAATCCGCCCCCGGCTCGCGCCGAGCGCGAGCCGGATCGCGATCTCCTTTCGCCGCGCGGTGCCGCGGGCGAGGAGCATGTTGGCCAGGTTCAGACAGGCGACGAGGAGCACGACCGCCGACATCCCAAAGAGGAGGGGCGCGAGCCGTTTGATCTTGGTCCCGCTGCTTGGGCTCGTGCTCAGACTGAAACGGGAAAGCTGTTCCAGGATGAAGGTCTGATCTTTCTGCGCGACCGGATAAGCCCGCTCGAGATTCGCGGCCAGGGCTCGCAGGGCCGGCGCGGCCAATGCCGCTGTCATGCCCGGTTTCAATCGGCCCACGACCATGAACTGCCGGCCGGCCCGATCGTCCAGTCGGGCCTTGTTTTCCGTCTCGAAATCGTTTGCGACCTGATCGTAAACTCCGATCGGCAACCAGATCTCGGGCGCGAAAATCTGGGTCGTGCCGGTGAAGCCTTGCGGGAGAATCCCGACGACCGTGAAAGGGCGACTGTCGATCGTGATCTTGGAACCGAGGAGCGCGGGATTGAGCCCGTTTTTCTTCCAATAATTGTAGCTCACGATCGCGACCGCCTCGTTGCGCCCGGGTGTCTCTTCATCCGCGGTGAAGACGCGCCCCTGCATCGGGCGCACGCCCATGACCGAGAAATAATCCGAGCTCACGACATCGGTGAACGCACGCCGGGTGCTGCCCTTCTCACCCAACCCGACCATAGCCAGGTTGTGCGCCATCACCCCGGAGAAGACGCTATTTCGCTCCCGGATATCGAGATATGTCGGATATGAAAACCCGCGAAACGTCTTCGGGTTTTTCCTGTCCTGGGAGAAGACCTGCACGACCTCGTCCGCCTTCGGGTAGTGGGGCGGCTGGAAGAGGAGCGCGTTGACGAGGCTGAAGATGGCGGTGTTCACGCCAATGCCGAGGGCGAGCACGGCCACCGCCGCCGCCGTGAAAGCCCGCGCCTTCCCGAGCTGCCGAAACGCAAACCTGAAGTCGTGGAGCATATCCATGGGATGCTTCGAGTGGGGCGTTTGGATTCGGAAAGAATTGGTTGGCGTTTGAAGCGCGAGAAATCGAAGCCGGAGCGGGCGAGACGCGAGTCCTGGCGAAGTCGTTATTCGAGATTGTAAACCTCGATCAACCCAATTCCGGCCCCGCCATCGGCGCCGCTCGCGATGGCCGTGTAGGCGCCGACCGGCAAATGCAGGATCGTAGCCGCCTCCAGGTCGTCCGTGGGCGCGAGGTTGTTCTGTTCGATACCCGGCGCGTTGGGATCGTCCCGCCAATTATCATTCCCGCCCAGCGCGGAGCCATTCTCGTCGTAGACGGTGAAACTCGGATCGCTGAGGGGGTCGTCGATTCCGGCGGAGCCAAGCGAAGGGCCGATCGCCCGGATTACAACCGTGGAGCTATCGACCGCCCCGACAATAAAACCGGCGATGAGCAGATTGTCGGAGTCGGTGCCGACAATTCCGCGCGTGCTGATGTTTGCCAGACTGGAGCCAGTCGCGGTCGAAACATCGTAGACTTCGACCAATCCGATTCCGGGCGTGTCATCTTTGCCCGTCACCACAGCGGTATAGGAGCCCGGCACCAGCGTTGGCCGGAGAGCGGCTTCGGCAGGATCGCCCGGCGCCAATCCGTCGGCCATGATTTGGCTGGCATTGGGATCGCCCTCCCAGTCGTCGTTCGTCGCGACGATTTGGCCGGCAGAATTAAAAAGGGTGATAATCGGATCGGGCAGGGTGCCCGAAAGGCCGACCTCGCCTAACGAGGGGCCAAGGGCGCGCAGGACAACTGTCTTTGGCGCGCTGCCGTTAACGATAATGCCACCGATGAGCGAGCCCTGCCCGGATCCCACCAGCCCGCGGGTGGAGAGGTTGAGCGATTGCGGGCCGACCGCCGGAAAAGCGGTGCTTTCCAGATGAAGAGGGACGGCGTTGAAAGCCGTCAGGCAACCAGCGGTGACGTATTGATAGTCAAAGATTTTGTCCCCGCTCGGGTCGAGACCGACCACGCGAGCGTGCAGCGCGTCATTCTCGAGAATGTAGGCGTAATCGATCAGATAGTTCAGCGGCTGATCTTCGTAGACGCTTCCGCAGTAGGGGTTATAGACACTTTCGTCCATCGGGTAATTCCACACCTCAGTCGCTGTCCGGGTATTGAAGTCGATCCGATACTTTCGCGGACTGGCGTAGTCGCGAAGTGAGCCGGCCGGCTGCTGGAAAAGACTGTTCTGTCCGTTATCGAAAACAAGCACGCCCTGGTCGTAAGTGATCGAGACCGCATGCTGACCGATCGGCGGCAGACTGCCGGGAACCAGATCGAGAGCGTATTGCTGAAGAGAAGGAAATTGGTACCAGGCTTTTGTCGGATCACCCAGGATCCACTTGATCGTGCCAGTCGCGTAATCGATGCAGATGAGAAAGTCTTCCCGGCTCGAGATAATGAGCGAGTCATCCGCGCGGTTGTAGGTCACCGCATTACTGTGGAACCAATCCGCCGGCGCGCCGAAAACGAATTGATCAGGATCGTCTCCCGCGGCGGTCATGGCAGCCGATATGATGTCAGCCATGTTCCAGGTCTGGAGAATCTTTCCCCCTGTGTCTATCTCCATGATGACCGTTTCCGCGTATTCGTCAGTATCGGCTTCCAAAAGGAGTCCGAATTTTCCCCGGTCCACATTGTGATGGAAATCATTCACGCCATTCTTGCTGTAGTCTCCGAGCAACTCCACGGTCCCATCGAGGTCGTTGCGATAAAGAAGCGGGCCGTCGGCGATGTAGATCGAGTTTTCCAAGAAGGCCAGACTGTAAAACTTCAGACCAGCCGTCCCGACCCAGCGAAGCGCGCCATCGGTATCGATGATCGCGGGTGAGTAAGTGCTGCAGGCTCCCTTGAGCAAAATGTAGTCATAGCTCAGGGAGTTACCCGGCGTCCGGGCTTGCAGGATGGTCGGCGTCTTGTAACCGCAGGGATCATCAAAGACCGCCGCCGTGATCGTCGTGCCGGCCTGCCTGGCGGAGCCGTCATTGAACGAGTAAGTGAGAGTGACGCTGTTGGCGTAGTCATCGTAAAGACCGTAGACGGGTAAAAAAATCTTACCCGCCCCGATATCGCCCCGCTCCGCCAGATAACTGCTGGTGTATGCGCCCGACAACGCCCGCGACGACGAGCCGGGTTTTGGAGCGATCGTAAACTGGATGCTCTTAAGCGCGGCCATGTCGCTCACCGAGAGTGTCACTTGGCTAAGAAAAGGAGTCGCGCCCGCGATCTGGCCATCAATCGTGATGATGGTGTCGTCGGCCTGTGTGGCGCAGGCGACACGGCCAAAACAGATCAGCAATATCGCCAGAAGCAGCGTTTTCATGACGGTCGACCGGAAAGCTGCCGAACTTCGCCCGCGCTTCCACACAAAAAGACGAGAATCGCTCGGAGCCGACCCCGGATGTCGCTCGCGGTAAATTTTATGCTTGCCATTGAGCTGGTCGTTCCGCCAGCATCCCACTCGGCGCGCTTCAAAAACTCAACTCAAACTCGTGCCTGACGAAGCCATCTTTATGCGAAAAAAACCATTTCACCACCAACCAATCGCCTGTCCTCGAAATGCCTTTTGGACGCGTCTCGCCTACCTTATTGCCGGGGCCGCCACGGCCTGCGCTCTCCTCACCGCGGCGGCGCCGGGCGCGCTCGCCCAGGGCGCGACGCGTTCCGGGCTTGATGAAGCCGCCAGCGGGACCTGGCAGCAATTGGTTAACCAGCCACCCTTCCAAACCGACACCGCGTTGCTCCTGACCGACGGGACCATCATGGTCCACCAATACAGCTCGCAAAATTGGTGGCGGCTCACGGCCGATAACACCGGGAGTTATCTCAACGGCACCTGGTCGCAGCTGGCCTCGATGGCCTCAAACTATGGGCCACTCTATTTCGCCTCCGCCGTCCTGGCTGATGGCCGGGTGATCGTGGAAGGCGGCGAATACAATTTCGGCTCCCCGACTGAAACGACTCAAGGCGCGATCTATGATCCGGTGGCCAACAGTTGGACAACGGTCAACCCGCCGGCCGGGTGGACGGCCATCGGTGACTCGCCCGGGATCGTCCTGGCTGACAACACTTTCATGCTCGGAGAGGGTGGCGGTTTCTTCAAAAAGCAGGCTATTTTCAATGCCACCACTCTCACCTGGACGGCGGTCGGCACAGGTAAGGCGGATACTTTTGTCGAGGCCGGATTGTCGCTTTTGCCTAACGGTCATGTCCTGACCGTTGATTGTAACAACGGGACCAACTCCGAGACCTACGATCCAGCGACCGGCGCATGGACCACTGCCGGCAGTACGATCGTAAAGTTGCCCGATGCCGGCAGCCTCGAGATCGGACCGCTCATCCAGCTCCCGGATGGCAGGGTCGCCGCCTTTGGCGGAACGCCGCACACCGCGCTCTACGATAGCGCGACGGGGACGTGGGCAGTCGGTCCCGATTTCCCCGGCGGCAATGACATGGCGGACGGCCCCGCCAGCCTGCTCCCGGATGGGACGGTGCTGACTTTCGCCAGCCCGGGTGTTTTCCAAAAACCGGCCAGCTTCTTTATTTTTGACGGGACCACTTTCACCACTGCTCCGTCGACTCAAACTGCCAGTAACCACACCTCCTACGAAGGTCGCCAACTGATTTTGCCTACCGGCCAGATTCTCTGGCTCGTCGCCGACGGTCGGACGATCGACGTGGAACTCTATACCTCAACGGGGAGGCCAAACGCGGCCTGGGCGCCTAACATCACTTCGGTGTCGCAAAAATTGCGCCGCGGAAACTCCTACGTCATCTCGGGGACGCAGTTCAACGGACTCTCCTGCGGCTCCGATTACGGCGACGACGCGACCATGGCGAGCAATTACCCGCTCGTCCGCATCACCAATCAGGCCACCGGCCACGTTTTCTATGCGCGGACCCACGATCACAGCACGATGGCGATCGCCACTGGGAACGCGATCGTCTCCACCACCTTTGACGTTCCGGCGACCGCAGAGACCGGCCAGAGCCGAATCGAGGTGGTAGCCAACGGTATCGCTTCGAAGGGGCGGCGAGTCACCATTCGATAGGCATTCCGAGCTCGAGCATATTCAGGGACCGAATGTCCTTTCCTCGGCCGGAGGCGGCGAGGAAGGACGCGGCTGCCTGCAAGTTGCGATCGGCGAGGGCGGGGACCAGGGTGAAAATTGATGAGCGCTGAATGGACCCACAGTTGCGAGCGCGGCTTGTCTCGCCGCCGATTTGTGAGCCTGACTGTCGGCAGCACGCGGCGGTCCTGGCTGGAGGCTCGACAATTTTTCGAGCGGGCGGGACGGCAGCGACGGAGAATAGCGTCATGCTCAAAATCGGTGGTGACCTGGAAGTCAATCGGCTTGGATTTGGAGCGATGCGGATTACGGGTCGAGGCATCTGGGGGTGAGACGGGGTCGCATCTAAAAGTTTTGACATTTCGATGGCGAACGTCCAGGCCGGGTTAGCGGGCGCACGTGCTTCTGCCGAAGCCTTTCGGTGATCGTCGGCAGAGCGTCGGGGCCGAGTCCCAACTTTCGACATTGGGTCGGCTCAAGGCGTGATTTCACGTATCTTCGGTTTGATTTCGCCTCTCAATAAACGCCTCAACCGATCCCCAATCACACTTCGCGCGTCACCTACGATGTGCGCAGCGCCGACATTGGACTGATTCGCGTCGCGCGGCGCGCGGGCAGCGGTCGCGAGTAATGCTGCGGCCGCCAACGCTAACAGCGCGATGGTGAAGGCGAGCGGATGGAGCGCGCCGGCGTCGCAGAGGATTCCGCTCAGGAGTTTGCCCGCGCCGGCGGCCAGAAGCAGGCCGAAAAGCAATCCGCCCGCCAGGATGACCGCGCCTTCGAAAATGAACATTTGCGGAACCGCACCGCGTTGCGCGCCGCGCGCCATGCGAGTGGCAATCTCCTGCGCGCGCCGTGCGACCGAGCAGGGCTGTGATCGGCCGAAGCGTGATCGTCGAGACTCATGCCGCCCTTGCCGCCAACAGAAGCGCGATCAGCGCCAGATTTGCTGCCGACGCGGCGACTGCCTTTACCCCATCACCTCCCGAAAGGCGGCGAGAAAAGCTTCCATCTCGCTCTTCTTCCCGATCGTTAGGCGCAAGTGGTTCGGCATCGGGCGAAAAAGACGACCGACCTGAACCTTGCGCTGTTTGAGCGAGGCGATCAACGGCACGACGGGGCGCTTCACATCGATCATGATGAAGTTGGCCTGCGAAGGGATGCTCTTGTAACCCATCTTCTCGAGCGCATCGGTGGTGAAGGCGCGCGTCTCGGCGTTTAACCGGCGCCCCTTCGTCACCTGCTCGGCATCCGCCAGGCTCGCCCGGGCCGCGACCACGGCCATAATGTTGGCGCTGTCCCACGATTGGCGTGCGCGCAGGCGTTCGATCATGTAGGACTGCGCCACGCAGTAGCCGCAGCGCAGGCCGGCCATCCCATAGATTTTCGAGAAGGTGCGGGCCACGATCAGGTTCGGGTGGTCCTTGACCAGCGGGATCATGCTCTCGTATTCGGGACTGTCGGCGTAATGATGATAGGCCTCGTCGACCAGGACCATGGTGTCGTTAGGCACCTGCGCGATGAACTCACGCACTTCCTCCTTCGGCGTGATGCTGGCGGTCGGGTTGTTTGGATTGCAGATGTAAACGAGACCCTTTTTTGTCGCTCCCAGCATCTTCGGCAGGTCGTGCGCGAAGCTGGCTGTCAGCGGAACTTTGGCGATCTTGGCGCCGTTCTCTTTCGCGTGGTAAAGGATGGCTTCGAAAGTCGGATCGGCTACCACCAGGGTCCCACCCGCCGCTTGGTCCGCCGTCAGCGGACCGGTAAAGACATCGGCGCATAACTTCAAAATTTCACCCGAGCCGTCGCCGAGCAGAATCTCGGTGCGTTCGACGCCATTGAGTTGCACCAGCGCCTCCACCAGCGCATCGGTATTTTCATCCGGGTAGCGACAAGCGAGGTCGAAAGCGTCGCTCATCGCTTTGAGCGCTTGCGGCGAAGGGCCATAGGGATTTTCATTCGAACTCAAGCGGACCAGGCCCGCCTTGGCGGACGCGCCTGGAGCCTCGGCCGGCGCCGCTTTGCCCAAAGTAAGCGCGGGCCGGGTGATCGCCGCGGCCGCGCCCGCGCCTAACAACTGCGCAAAT
>DATBDG010000172.1:0-27675 GCA_036270055.1 Chthoniobacterales bacterium | reverse complement strand
AAACTGATCGCGAAAAGAATTGCGAGGACGGTCGGGTTAGCGGAGGTCGCGCCCGGATGCGGCTCGCTCTGGGTAAAATGAGTTTCGGTGATGCTTGACGCCATGGCGCGGCGAAAAGTTAGTCAGCCGAATACGGAACGCGAATTCGGCAAACGCGCTGCCGATGTAGACGCTTCGCTCTGCGAAACGCGGGAGTGAACGTGTTTTTGCCTAGGGCCGAGAGGAACCCTCACCCCAACCCTCTTCCTTGCAACCCTGGCGGGCTGAGCTCACGATGGCTTTTCGGTGGGGCGAGACTCTGTCGAGCCAAGAGCGGCGGCGGCTTCCGTCGTTGCTGCACCGACCCGCGTTTCGCACAGCGAAGCATCCACAGAAGCCAGCGAAGAGCTGCCAGTCGTTAGGGCGATTTCTTTTCGAAGACTTCGTCCCAGTTCGTGCCGCTGGGTGATTTAACGGCCGCCTTGCCCGGCTCCTTCGCGGCTGTCGCCGTCGGAGCGGGCAACCCGGCGGCGCTCGGGGCGCTCCCCGCGGAATCGGCGGAGAGGAATTTTCGCAGGTCATCCAGCACTTGGTAAGGCCCGACGTATTGCTGTCCGGCGAAGCTGTCGGAGAGCACGTCACCCCTGGGGTTTAGCACGACCAGATCGGGAATGCCCGTTCCGGCGTATTTGAGGAGCGGGCTGCCGTGCAAGGCGCTGAAACGCATAGCCGGCCACGGCATGGCCAATTCGCTCATGTGTTTCTCCATCGCATTCTGCCCCTGGTCGAGGCTCATGAGCACAACCTCGAACTCCGGATGCCTCGGCTTCATCTCCTGGTAAAATTTCACCAGCAGGGGCGTGAACTGGTGACAGGGCGGACACCAGCCAGCGGAAAAATAAAGCGCGATGTATTTCGCCTTCGGCAAGTCGGGCGCGTCGTAGGGCAAAACCGATTTTCCACGCAGGCTAACGAGCTTGCCGCTGAGCTCAGTCGCGATGTCCTCGATCGACGCGAGCTGCGCGAAGGCGGCGGGGGTGAGAAAGGCGAGGGCGCATCCGAGGAGGCGGAGGGCTTTGGTTGGCATTCGCCGCTCGTATCGCATCTCGGGCGCCCGGTCAATCCCGGCGTGGATGACATCCGGCCGCAGCGATGCGATTTTCGGGCCGCGATGCGTGCTCGCCTAACGAAAGATTTCACCTTCGAAGCCGCCCAGACCCTGCCTTCCGCGCCGGAGGGACATAAGTGCCGCCGGATGCATGGGCACAGTTTCAAGGTCGAAGTCTCGGTCGAGGGCGAGGTCGATGGCGCGACCGGCTGGGTCTACGATCACGCCGAGATCAGTGCGGCCATGAAACCGCTCCTCGCTCAGCTCGATCATTCGTATTTGAACGAGATCGCCGGCCTGGAAAATCCGACGATCGAGAAGATGGCGGCGTGGTTTTGGGACAAGCTCGCGCCGCAATGCCCGGGCTTGTGCGAGATCGTGATCCACGAGACACCGACCGCGCGGTGTGTATTTCGCGGGGCGTAACGCCCCGCCTGTCTGTCGAGGTGGCCTCCGACCCCCTGCCCGTCGCCGAGATAGATCATGGTCGGGAACGGGATCGGCCGGATGGCGGTATCATGACCGCGCTCTTCGCTTGCGAGGTCCCTCGGCGCGCTGCGCCCGCTCGGAATGAGAAGCGCATTTCTTCTGTTCGTTAGGGCTGATGCGCGGGCGGCGTCGGGGAGGCTGCGGGCTCGGAGTCGCCCGCGCCTTTTCGGCCTTTCTTTCCGGCGCGCCTGTTTCGCTCTTTCTTCGCTGATTTCTCGTCAGGCGAATCGGCTGCCGGGGAAGCTGGCGGCGCGGCGCTCGGCTCCGGCGTGGCACTCGGGGTCGTTGCGGGTTCTTTGGGCTTTTGCCCCTGTCGTTCCAGCATCTTCTGCTCACGCACCTCGCGGCGTTGGGGCTGCGTTTCCTTCCGTTCCTGGCGCTTTTCTTCCCGCAATTTCTGACGGCGATAGCGATCCGCTTCCTTCGGCGAATAGATGTTTTCCGCCGGGCTCGGCTGGACCCGTTCCGGCGCTTCGACCGTTTCGGTCGGCGACGGCCTCGGACCGGGTCGCGGCGGATGGGCCGTGGCCGTTGCCGATTCGTTAGGCGTGGCGGAGGCTGTCGCACTGGTAATTGGGGTCGCGATCACGACCGGGGTCGAGGCCGGGGTCGCGCTCGCGGCCGGCGTGCCGACCTGGACCGGCGCCGGACGCGGCAGAATCACCGTCCGGCGATCCGGCCGGACGAATTTTTTTGGGGACCGATTCGGCGGCGGAGTCGCTTCCGCGTTCATCTTGGCGCGCGCCTTTTGCGCCGCTTCGGTATCCTTGATTCCGGACCAACCCCGTTCCACCACCGGTTGAGCGATGTTGCGGGTGACGCGATGGGGACGCGCTTCGCGCTCCGCGGGGTGAAAATCGACCGTCGGCAAAGCGACCACTTCGCCGCGGAAGACCGGGCGCTCGTTCGTCGAATCCGTCGTGCGTTCGAGCCGGAAACGTTCGATCGGCTGCTTGCTCCGCGCCCGCAGGTCGTCATAGCTCGGGCCGCGATCGATGATGACCGAGTTATTGTAGGTGATGTTGGTCACGTTGATTGTCTGGTTGATGATCGTGACGTTGCGCTCCGCGGGCACGATCTCGCGCGGACTCAGTTTGCGGCCGAATTCGTTAGCCGGGACGAAAGCGTATTGCTCCGGACCGATGTCGTAGTAGGTGTCAGCCCAGTTGCGAATCCCGGTCGCGCGATCGAACTGCGCTTCGGGCGGGAGCGGTGCCCAGCCGACGTAATCGTTTCCTCTGCGCCATGAGACCCAGGCCGGGGCCCATTGCTCGCCCGGCACCCAGACCCAGCCGACACTCCGCAGACGAATCCAGCGGCCATAATGATAAGTGGCCCAGCCGAATTGTTCGTCGGAGATCCAGGTCCAGCCGGCGTCGGTGTAAACCCAATGGCCGGTGGTATAGGGACGCCAGTCGCGCGATTGGGCGGCTTGGTGCGGCTGGAAGACGTAGCCGTAATCGCTCGTCTCCATCCAGTTGCCGTAGGGATCGAGCTTGCGATAAAAAGTGGCGTAGGAAGTGTTCTCGGAATCACGGGACGCGGGTGCGGGCGCCGGAATGGTGGCCGTCGCGCTCGCAACCGGGGAGACGGTCGGCCCGGGACGGTTCTCCCTCTCGGCCAGCGCCTTTTCGCGGGCCTCCAGTTCCGCCTGGCGATCGTCGAGCTTTTGCGCTTCATCGGCCTGACGTTCGGCCGCGAGACGCTGCTGCACCTCGCGCTCGATCTCGGCTTTTCGTTCCGCCTCGGTCTGCTCTTTGTGGCAGGCGCCGAGGGAAAGCCCGAGCAGGAAGAGGAGCGAAAGAAGGAGATTTCTGTTCATAAAATGATGAGACCAAATCGGTCTCCGGTTATTCAAACGAGACGCCAGGGTGCAAGTCGACCGTTCGTTAGTCGTGGTGGTCGGGCGAAGGCCGCGGCGAAACGTTAGGCACGGGAATGATGGTCGCCGTTTCGGTTCTCGGTCGCCGAGAACGTTCCCACTGCCCGAAGCCCGCGAGGAGGGCAAAGACAACGAGGATCGCGATCATGAGCTTGAGGCCGCTGCCGGGTGCGCGGGTCGAATGGGAGGAACGGGCGGGTGGTCCGGGCACTTCCATTGCGCAACATGCGCTGGAGGCCGAGCGGTCGCAACGATCGACGCCGCTCCGTCTGCGCCCGTCAGGCGCGGTGCGTTTCTGCCATCGCGGCCTGGCGTTCCCCGAGCCAGATGCTGAGCCCGCACCAGATGGCGGCGAGGGGCGCGGCGACAAACGACACCCCGGTCAGCCCCATCCCGAGCCAAGTGAGGAGCGTATAAGACCAAGCCCCGACCTGATCGCCGGTGCGATAAACGAAGGTATCGATAAAGCTCTTCGCCTTGTATTTGTCCTCCCGGCTCAGGACAGTGAAGAGCACCTCGCGCGCGGGCCGGGTGATGGCGAAATTCCCCGCCCGGCGCAAGACCTGAAAGATGGCGAGGAGCGCGATTGTCGGCCACAAGCCCATCCCGAGAAAACCGAGCAGACTGAGCAGGGGAAGGAAAGCCAGCGTCACTCCTACGCCGAACCATTTCAGGAGTCGCCCCGTGATCAGGAGCTGGCCAAAAATGGTTAGCGTATTTACTGACAGATCGAGCTGGGCGAAGAAGGCCGTGCGCGCCGCGCGATCGTGAAAATGCGCCCGCGTGATATCGGCCTGCTGGAAATAAACGAACGTCGAAGTGATGGCGTACAGCACCATAAAAAGGCAGATGCCCAGCATATAAGGCGACCGCGCCACGTGGGTGAACGCGGTCAGAATGCTGCCGCCAACCGGTTTCTCCGCCTCCCTCTCTTCCTCTTCCTCCTCCTCCTCGTTCTCGTCCTCGTCCTCTTGCTCTCGATCCCGGGGAACAGGATTCGGATTAGGAGTAGGAAAAAACTTCACGCACCAGGGCGCGATCTCGAGCCCGGCGGCGGCGACGAGGAGGAGATTCGCCGGCCCGATATGCTTCACCATCGAGGCGGTAAAAAGCGGCCCGGCGATTGCACCCAATTGGCCGCCGACCGCGATGAACGCGAAAAGCCGCTTCGCCTGTTCGCTATCGAAGAGATCGGTCATGAAGGCCCAGAAGAGCGTGACGATAAAGAGATTGAACACGCTTACCCAGACGAAGAAGGCGCGCCCGACCCAGATGTTCGAGGTCGCGCGCATGAGGAAATAAAAAATGAGGAGGTTGGCGATGAGGAAGCGGTAGCCGATGGGGAGAAATTTCCGGCGCGGCATCTGGGCGACGGTGGCAGAGAAGGCGGTGTTGGCGAGCAACGTCACGACCATAGTGCCGGTAAACATCCAGGAGAGATTCTCCGTCCCGCCGGCGGCCGCGATATCGTCCCGGATCGGCCGAATGACGTAGTAGCTCCCGAGGATGACGAAGTTGAACAGGCAGGCCGTGAGGAGGGCCGCCACCTCGTTAGGCCGGACGTCGACTACCTTGCGCAGGAGTGAGAGCGCGCGATTCAAGCCAGGAGATAATTTGGAAGCCAGGAAACCAGAATAGCAATGAACTCAGGAACTCGAAAACTTCACGGAGAGACAGATCAGAAAAGCAGGAAAAGGAAGTCGCAGCCGGAAAGCGCGCGATAGCGCGCCCCTTCCCCCTCCTGCTTTCCTAATTTTCTGATTGATACTCCTTCCCGTCCTAGCTTCCTGGTTTCCAAATTCAATGCCGTCCTACTTCTTCGCCTTGTGCCAGGCCGCCAGGACCTCGGCTTCGCGCTCGGGCGTGAGCCCGGCTCCTAGTTTCTCCTGGCGCTCCTTCGGCTGGGCACGAAACCACGCCAGCGTACCACGCGCCGTCTCGCCCAGCGGCCGGAAGGTGAGCCCCCTGGCCAGCGCGCGCTTGATGCTGATCGTGCCCAGCCCGCCGTCCTCGCCCGAGGGCGGCACCCAGACCGGCATGTCCGACCACGGAGACACCTTTTCCTTTTCCAGAAAATCCGCCGGGACAAAGGTAAACGTCGCGTTCGCCTTCAGCCCTTCCTTGATCCCATCGAGCATCCCGCCCACCGTCAACGGCGTCGCCGGCCCGGTCGCATTGTAAATGCCGGTCGCGCCCTGCTCCGCCATCCGAATCGTCCACTCCGCCAGATCGCGAGCGTCGATAAACTGTACCGGGTCGCTCGGGTTGCCCGGCGCCAGCACTTCGCCGCCGCGATCGATCCGCACCGGCCAGTAAGTGAACCGATCGGTCTCGTCCCCCGGCCCGACGATCAACCCGGGCCGGATGATGCAGCCCTTGCCCGGGAACCATTTCTCCACTTCCTTTTCCGAGAGCGCCTTGAGCGGGCCATAAAGGGCAAACTTGGAAGCGATGACGGTGTCGCGCGTTTCCTTCATCGCGTCTTTGCCGTCGTACTTGGCGAGCGGCGCGGTCTCGTCGAGGCCGGGCGTGGGCACGTCGCCATAGACCGAGATGGTCGAAATAAAAATGTAGCGCTCGACATTCCCCTTCAGGATCGCGCCCGCGTCATGGACCCATTTCGGGAGCATGGTCGGGTTATCGATCACGACATCCCACTTGCGGCCTTTGAGCGCGGCGACATCGCCGGTATTACGATCGCCTGTCAACTGCTCGACCCCGTCGGGCAAAATACCGGGATGCGTTTTGCCGCGATTGAAAACCGTCACGCTATGGCCGCGGGCGATCGCGTAGCGGACCTGATACGGTCCGGTGAACCCGGTCCCGCCCAGGATCAAAATCTTGAGCGGCTTTTCGGCTTTGCCGGGATTGGGATGGTAAGCGGGCACCTCGACCTCGGCCGGTCCCGGTGCCGGAGTTACGCTGGGCGAGGGTGAGGGTGATGGCGAAGAATCAGCCGCGCACACGTTGCCAAAAACGGCCGTGATGATGAGCGAGACAAGAAGTGCGAGACGTAAAGTGGATTGAGTGGGCATGGTGAAGTGTTTTGTAGCCGCGGTCTATGACCGTCGCAACCTTAGCAGCGGATATGCCAGGGTGGGCGAATCCGGCGTAAGGGTCGTTTCCGTTGCCGGTTGCGAGTTTCTCATCGCGAATCGCGGAGCTGACGCCATCCCGAAGTCGGGAAATAGAAGTTCCAAACCCGGCATCCTAGTGCCCGGCGAGAGAGCCGCTGAGCAGCAAGAGAAATCTACTCCTCGACCGCTTCCAACTGCTGATCGATGACCTCGCCGGTGAAACGATCGATTGCGATATGAAGCCAGTAGCGCTTTTCACCTTCGACGATGAACTGCTCCAATCCGGCAGCAGTCGGCGGATAGCGGCCGGCCTGAGCAATGACATCAATGAATAAACCCCAGGTCCGTGTCTGGCTTACCTCCGCAATGGCGCGGGCCGTCGTCTCCTTTTGTTCCTCGGTCGAGCCGATCGACGTCCCGGTTGCTTGCACGAGCCGCGCGACATCGCTGCGTCCGAGAGCAGGTTGGCCCAGAGTGCCGAGCGTAGTGTGCCCAATAATCCCAGACGTGGCATTTGGTGTCGGGCTGGCGGCCGCGTTGTTTGCTGCCGCCAGCCCAACGCCTGGGCTCGGCGCTGCCTCGGTGGGGTTCGCGCTTTTGAGAAGCGCGGCGAAAACGGCCGGGTTGGTGGTGTTGAGATTTACGATGCCCGCCCGCGTTGCGGCAGTATTGTAGGTGAAGAGGTCGAGAATTGGCGCGTCCGCGCTTGCAGCGGTCGCAAAGTTAATGGTCTGAGGCGGCGGCGTTTTTTCGGGACGCAAGGCATAGCCAAACTCGCCCACATTACGAAACGGGCGATTAAGCATTGCGTAGCCAGCGATGAAGGGTCGCGGCGTTGGTGACATGCCCGCGGGGGAAGGAAACGGCGAAGGTGCTGGAGAAGGAGAGGCCCTCGCGGGATCGACATTTTCCATTCCCACGGCCCAATTGCCGCCAGCATATTCAATCATCGTCGAGGTCGTCGTAGTGGTCGGATCGGAGGAGGTATCGTCATCGTATTGGTCAATAATTGTGGCTCCGACGCTAAGAGTTGTAGCGATATGTGACGAGTCATCGGAATTTGTCGAATAAACAGCGTAGTTGAGAAGCTGAAAAAACTCTGGGTCGGTGGCAAAGGCAGGAATCTTATCTTGCAAAGTGCTACCGGTCTTGCCCACATACTGCCAGTGCCCTGGAGTCGCCGGTATCGGCGGTGTTCCGCCCGTGCCAGGGGTTCCGACGACCCACTTCAGGCCAAAGAATTTTTGGATGTCAGCATTCTGTGTGGCATCCGGATTGTCTTTAAGCAGCCCAAGATTTCCAATCGCAAACCTGCCTCCCAGGTTGGCTGTGCCCGCCTTGAACGTGGGGATATTTCGTTCTCGGGAAAAGGTCCCAAGGAATTGGAGCATATTGAAACTCAGACCGGCTGACCTGAAGAATTCAATTAGTTCCCTGCGGTTTACAAACGCCTGGTCGGTGCGTCCCAGATAAACGGTGTTTGCAACGGTTCGAAAATCGTTTGTCCGATCCAAAAAATAGTTCATGAAGGGGGACGGATCGGGAGTGGGCGAAAGGGAGGGAAAGGTTCCCGATGCCTTGACGGTGGCGTAGTTTCGCCATCCCACGATCTTACTAATCGTGCCGGCTGCCGCGGTTGTACCGGCCGGCGTGTATTTCATCCCCGTTAGGTCGGCGAGAGCGACATTTCCTTTCCTCCCGACGTCCGTGATCCCCGGGGTTGGAGACGGGAGTCCGACGACGTTGGCGTCGAGCAGACCCCCTTCATCGTAAATTGCAAATGCATAGCGGCCGACCGCGAATTCAGTATTAGTCGCTGTTGAATCCGCCAGACTCGGCGTCCAAGTATCGAATTTGGTTGGTCCGTTGCGAGTTACTATAACCCAGTCAGGCGCCCAATAGTTTGGGGCAACGAAGCCGGTTGTAACGGGATCTGGGCTATCGTCTCCCGTGCTAACTTTTGGGACGATGTAGTGAGCGTTCCAGAGAGCAAGGCTCACCGAGCGACCATTCAGCGAAACATCGACGGTGGAATTCACCGCCGAGGCACGGCTCGGAATTGCGGGCGACGCGATTCCATCGGATCGAACACTACGCCGAATGAGGTTTGGAATTCCGGTCCAAGGAAGTGCACCCGCCGCTGGCTTCGGGCTACGCTGAGGAACAACATTCGAGCTCGTGATGGGCGTTCCAGCGGCGATTTCCTGTTTTAGATCGCCCACGACCAGTTCGACTGCGCTCTTTGCTAACTGGTCCGCTTTAACATTGTTGAAGCTGCCATGAGCCAGTTGGCGGTCCGCACTTGACCGGGTAAGGTACGCGACGACGATTCCACTCAGAATAACGAGAAATGCCAGCACGATGAGGAGAGCGGCGCCGCGCCTGGTGGAAGAGAAACGTGGAGTCATCTCGAGGGCATGAAGTAGAAGTAGCGTTGATAAATGCGAACGCCACTGATGGCGACGCGCGGCATGTCGACGATGCCGTCGAGAGTGGATTGCCAACTCGTCGTTAAGTCGTAACTCGGCTGCCCAGGATCAAAATCCTTCAGCCGACCGATGAGGTCCGTGACTTGGGAATCTGAAAGTAGAATACGGCTTTTTTGGTCGATCGCTGCCACGGCGACGGAAATCGCCGCCACATCCGGCATGCCGCTGGCGCCGGGCAGATTTGAGATCGCTCCGGTTTTCAAAAGATAAAAGTATTCGAAACGGAAAACCTGTGGCGCAATCAGCTCATAATCCGCATCGGTCGAGGTCGCGTCGGTCGCGGCCGGCCAATTATTGAAGATGGCCTGAAGGCCAAAAATTATCGGGTTATTCGTGGTCGAAACACCATTCCAGACGAGTCCCTTGCTCAGGCGCTCCATTCTGTTCTGCGCGGACGTGAGGCCGGCATTGATCCGGTATGAAACAAGTGAAAGCGAACTCTGAGACCCGGTCGCCGGATAATAACCCGGCGCGCTACAAAAAAACGCGATTCTGTCGTTCCCGGGTTCGGAGTCAAGGGATGACTTCACATAATAGTCGACATCGGATCTTCTGATCATTTGCGAGACATCGATGGCCATGCGGTTCAACAGGGGACGCACCTGACTATCGGCGTCCATTCTCTTGCTTCCCTGAGCGGTAAGGTTGGCGGCGCTATCTATCATCCTGCTGGCGATGAGCACGAGCAGTGTGAGCACGGCCATAGAGACGAGCAGTTCCGCGATAGTGAAGGCGCTGCATGGTCTTCGCATGGCTTAGTTTCGGTCCAGCGCAAGGAAGGTCTCCGCCGCTTCACTATTCGCATTTATCGGATTGGCCGCGCCCGGCCAGGTGACGCGTAAGTCAAGCAGAGTAGCGACGCGTCCGGATCCGTTGGGCAGAAAGGTCAGGACGATCCGATAGCGAGAATCGCTGCCAAGCGATGTGGAAGACTTGCCCATCGAGTCAAAGTAGAGCGTCGTGCTGCGCGGCGTGCCGACCGGATTTGCCGGAATAGCGATGCCAAACTGCAGCGAGGTTGTGCTAGCCGGGGGCGTTGCTCGCAGGTCGCCCGCCACCGCCGTCAGCAGAGCAGCGGCAGTCGCCTGCTCTCCGGCCGTGTGATTCACTCGCGAGCCGGCGGCGAGCAGACCAAAAATAGCGAGGAGCGAAACGGCGGCGACACCGAGCGCCAGTGTCACTTCGACGAGCGAGAAACCGGTAGATTTGGAAGGACGGCATTTCATCGGCGATAGATTTTCACGTTCCCGCCGAAACCAGTTATTTGGAGCGCGACAACGTTCCCGGCGTAGGTAGCGGTGGAAGTACCGGCTCCACTCGTGGGAGTGGGAACTGCATTTCCGTGCGTCTGGACCAGCGCAATCTCCACGAATCGGCGAATACCATAAGTATTACCGCTGACTCGAGCTTCACCGCGCGGGTTGAACTGGAGCAGTTTGCCGAAGGTATATTGTGGAGTTGGGGCTGGATTAGCCACAGGATATTGGAAATTGAACGGGGTGGTGTAGGGAGCCGTGTTGGGTGTGGCGTTATTTAGCTCGCCGAATCGGGAATAGTTGTAACCACCGACAGGATCAAATTGAATGGCCGGTCGGGTTTCAAACGTGTCGCCGCTTCCTGTTCCGATCGCGAAGAGGGGGAGGTGTATGTTCTCGATCCTTACGAGCTTGCCGACCTGACGCAGTTTTGTTGGATCTATCGGACCGCTGGTAGCGGAACCATAGATATTTGTGCCGTCGATCGAGGCGACAACAGACAGAACAAGTCTTCCGTTTCCCGGTTGCGCAGGGATCGCGGAAGGCTTCGCGGCGTTTTCCTCGTAAAAACCGACCCAGGTGTAGGTATTGCCAGTCATGGCGATGGCGCGTGCTTCTTCCAGAACCCCTTTGATCGTGTAGGCGGCGCTGGTGACGTCTCCGGCCGATTTTAGACTTGTGAAGGCGGGGGCGAGCAAAAGCATCAGGAGGGCCATGACTCCGACCACGACAAGCAGTTCGACCAACGTAAAAGCGCCCGGGCGCCTACCTGGCCGGGCCAGCGTGAAAGCGCTTCCGCGCTGACGCGGCTTCGCGACGGTGAGGGCGCGGCTGGGGCGGGAGAGACTGATCGGGGCGGCAGGCACGGCGGGAGCGGAGCAATCAGTCGGGGCTATATCGCAAAAGCGGCTAAACCGGAAGCGCAAAAATCGTGAACGGCTGAAGAAAAGTCAGAAGGAAGAAGGAAGAAGTTTGGGGGACAGCTGACAGCTGGCGTTTCGCAGCCGAAGGCGAGGCCGGGCTTTTAAAGCTGAAAAGTGAACCAAGCGAGTGCAAGGCGCGCGAGGCCGGTGCGGAATCAGGCGTCGAGGACGAGTTGGAATCGGCGGCTGCGACCGAAGCGGTAGGCGCGGAACCCACGCCGGTCCAGGGTGAGAACGCGATCGGTGCCGGTTTGCTCAGCCAGCCCGACGAGCGTGGCATCGGCGAAATCCATCGGGCCGTCGGCATTTCGTCATCAACCGTGCGGCTGCGCTCAAGGCCGCCGGACCAAAACACGACAAATTGCAAGATAGGTTTTTTTGCATCCCGAAGCACGCGAATTTTAAGGGTTGCGCCTCTTGGTTTCCCATCGATTGCATCAAACGCTGGCGCTGGTGGGGAATCTGATCTCAGGCCTTCTGGGCTTTTCCTGCGTTCCTGAGGAACCGCGGTTGAGCACGGGCAGGATTTGGAGGAGAGAACGCGGCGGCTGCGGGCTCCGCCCCGACCGTCGGGGACGCGGTTTCGGGTTTTCGCAAAATTGGGACGGCCTGCCAGACAAGGCATGGTTCTAGCTTTTTACGCCCTCGTGCTGGAACACACACTATCGGAAGAGGAGCGAAGCCAGATCCTCCAAACGATTGAGATGTTTGAGGTTATCACGCAATCTCAACAGGACGATTATCAATCGTTGGAGATCCTGAAGGTCGCCTACCAGAAGCTCGGCAAAACGCCTGAGGCGGTCCGCTGTTCCCGGCGCCTGGCCGAGGCGTATCACAATGTCGGCTCGTTTTCCCTCGCGATGCAGGAATGCGAGGCGGTCCTGGCCGCGGAACCGAACGCCCCGGAGATGCTCGCGATGCTGGGCGAGATCGAGGCCAAGCTGCACCAGAGTGGCGGCAAGACCAAGCCACCCGTCGGCACCGGCCCGCAACACGCCCTCGTCGCCACGCCCGAGTTGGGCGAGGAGATCGACATGGCCGCGAGCGGGCTGCTCGAAATCGGCGGCCGCAACGCCGGCCAGGCTCGCAACCCGGTCGCGATCGAGGACGCCGAAGTGGGCAACGAGCAGTTGGGGAAATTTTTGATCATGCAACAGATGTTCCCCGAAGAAGAGGTGAGCGCGGCCCTCGCGGCCGTGAAGGAGACCGACAAAGGCATTCACGGGCAGATGCTCGCCAGCTCCCTCCTCGAGCGGCTTTGCAATGGCAACGACGCCCAGATGGAGCGCGTCCTCTCGGCTTTGATCGACCGGACGAAGTTTGCCTATGTGCCGCTAGAATATTACGACATCGATCGCCAGGTGGTGCGCATGTTGTCCGACGACCTGACGGTGAACCGGCTCTTCGTCCCCTTCGATCTCATCAGCCGCACGATCATGGTGGCGGTCTGCAATCCCTTCGACGCCGCGGCGCGCGAGGCGGTGCAGCAATCGCTCGATTACACCGTGACGTGGTATCTGGCCAAGCCGGCCACGATCATCAAGACCCTGCAGGAGATTTATAAACTGGAGCCCCGCGTGCAGGCGTCGGGCGAGCGATGAGAAGCAAATCTTTCGGAGAACGCATCGCCGATGTCCTGATCGAGGACGGCCTCCTCCTGCCTAACCAGCTCGACGAAGCGATCGGGATCCAAAGGCAGCAGGGCGGACGCCTGCTCAAGATCCTGACCGACAAACAATTTGTCAGCGACCAGGACATGGCCTTCTCGATGGGCCGTTGCCTGAATACGCCGCCGGTCAATCTGGCGAAGGTGCGGGTGCCGGAGGAGATCCTGAATCTCATCCCGCGTGACATGGCCAAGGCGCACAAGCTGGTCCCGATCGCGCGCCTCGATAAGAAGCTTTTCGTGGCCATGGCCGATCCGACCAACGTGCTCGCGGTCGACGACCTGAAGCGGCGCGCGCAGATGGAGATCGTCCCGATGATCGCGACCGAGCGCGCGGTGAGCGACGCGCTCAGCGGGGTCCACAGCACCGGCGCGCAGATGAGCGAGGTGCTGAAGCAGGTCTCGGAAGAGTCCGCCACCGACGTCGAAGTCCAGGCGCAGAAGCGAGAGGAGATCGATCTCGACCGGCTCGCAACCGACAGTGAAGACGCGCCCGTAATCAAGATCGTGAACCTGATCCTGGCCCAGGCGATCAAGGAAAAAGCTTCCGACATTCATATCGAGCCGTTCAACCGCACCCTGAAACTGCGTTACCGCATCGACGGCGAGCTGGTCGGGGCCGAGTCGCCGCCCAAGGCGCTCCAGCTCGCCATTACTTCGCGCATCAAGATTCTCGCCGGGCTCAACATCGCGGAGCGGCGCGTGCCGCAGGACGGCCGGTTCCGGATCAAGGTGATGGGCAAGGAAGTCGATCTGCGTATTTCGATTTTGCCCACTTCCTACGGTGAGAAGGTCGTGATCCGTATCCTCGACAAATCGGCTCTCGCCGGCAGCGTCGATACCCTCGGGATGGACGAGGAAACGGTGGCGCGTTTCCGCAAGGCGATCGATGCCCCCCACGGGATGATCCTTGTCACCGGCCCGACCGGTTCCGGTAAAACGACGACGCTTTATTCCGTTCTCCAGGAACTGAACAGCCCGAATTACAACATCGTGACGGTCGAGGACCCGATCGAGTATGAGCTCATGGGTGTGAACCAGGTCGCGGCCCGGCCCGATATCGGGCTCGATTTCGCGTCCGCGCTCCGCTCGATTCTGCGCCAGGACCCCGACATCGTGATGGTGGGTGAAATTCGCGACAACGAAACGGCCGATATCGCGGTCAAGGCGGCGCTTACCGGCCACCAGGTCTTGAGCACCCTGCACACGAACGACGCCGCGGGCGCCATCGCCCGACTCGACGATATGGGGATCGAGCCCTTCCTCATTTCCAGCTCCGTCATCCTGACCTGCGCCCAGCGACTCATCCGGCGGGTCTGCATGAATTGCCGGGAAGAATTTGTCCCTGAGCCGGAGATGTTCGCCCGCCTAAACATGGAGCCGGCGGAGGGCACTCTCTTTTATCACGGCGTTGGCTGCGATCGCTGCAAAGGGCGCGGTTATTCCGGCCGGGCGGCGATCATCGAAGCGCTCCCGGTGAGCGAGTCGATCCGCCGCCTCATCATCAAGCGCGCTTCGGCCGCGGTCATCAAAAACCAAGCCATCACCGAAGGAATGAAGACCCTGCGCATGGTCGGGATCGACAAGGCGATGGAAGGGGTGACGACCCTGAAAGAAGTCTGGCGCGTCACGGCGGAGGATCACTAGAATGAACCTACCATTTCTCCGCTTTCTCAAACGGGATAAACGCTCCGCCGCCAGTGGAGTCGCCGTCCCCCCGCCACCAATCGCGCCGGTCGAAAAACCAGCTTCGGAGCGTTTCGGCAAAACCGTTCGGCCCAATACCTCGCGCGTCGTTGCCCTCGAGCCCTCCGAGACCTTCCCGGTCCAGCCCTCGGCCGGTGCCGCGGCGGCCATCGCCGCCGCCTTTCCCGCCGCCGGCGCGGCAGCCCCCGGCGGGTCGCGCAAGCTTTCGTTAGGCGGTTCGGAAGTATCCGGCCTCGGCCCATCGGGCGCGGAGCGCACCATCGCCCTGCAACTGGCCGATCTCGTCCCGCACCTTCCAGGCGAAATCCTGGTCCCGGCCGAGATCGATCCCCATCATCGCGTCCTCCTCAAGGCTTCGGAGCTGGAACGCGGGATGGCGAACGGTCATCCGAGCGTGCTGCTGCGCGCAATCTACCAACAGGCCCCGGAATTTTTCAGCCGCCCCGTGAGCGAGAGCGACCAGACCGAAGTAGCGCTTCCCTTCGGCAAAGTGCTCGAGCAATTCGCTTCTTTTCAGCTCCGCCCCGATCAAGTCTGCGAAGCCGCCGTCCCGGAGATGGAGACCCCATTTTTGCAGGCGACGATTGAAGACAACAAACGCTTCGGGAAAGCGGCCGTGCCCGTGGGCGTGGCGAAACCGTCGAACGCTGAGGCGTCGCCGCCGGTCTCGACCGCGCCCGAAGTCGCGCCGGCTGGGTCCCCGGTTCCCGAAACGCAGAGGCCGGGGCTCGCTCCTGCGCCCGCCCCCGAATTCAAAGCACCCAAACCCATCCGGCTCAATCTCCCGCCGGAAAAAGGGAGCGCGCCGGCCGCTCCCGCGCCCATCCGGCTCGACCCGGCGGCCGCGCGTTCGCCGATCGCCGCGAAAATTTCTCCGAACGGAACGGGCGTGCCCGCCACTGAGAGAGTTCCAGCCTCAAGTGGGCCGTCCGTTCCCAACTCTTTGCCATCACCCGTTGGGTCGACGCCGGCGCGGATTTCATTCAAGATCAGCCCGCCCTCCAACGATCTGCGCGAGTCGCTCGCCCCAGAAGCGCTCTCGCTCCCGCCGCGGGTCGGGGCCGGCTCGCCCGCCGGCCTGCGTGTCCGGCTGCCCCTGCGCGCGGTCCTGCGCGGGATTCCTCCTTTCCAGTTGTCCGGGCCGGTCGAGGAAGTGCCGGAGACGGCGCAAATCGAATTTCCCTTTTCGATTGTCGAACCGCAGTTGTCGTTAGGCAGAATCGCCGTCTCGCCCGCCCAGTTTCTGGCCGCTTTGCCGGAGGAATTTCGTTCCCGCTTCCAGCTCGAGGAGGGCGAAACCCCGGTCGCCCTTCCTTTGCAGGAAGTGCTCCAGAATCTGCCTGGCGAGAGCCTGCAGCTCCGGGGCGACCAGGAAGTGCAGGAAATCGGCGAACTCTTCGAGACGCCTTTCAGCAAGAAAGCCGAGGAGGATGCGGCTCGCTTCAAGGCCGCGCCCGCTCCGGCGTCCGTTGTCGCCGATGGCGTCGAGTCCGGTGCCGCGCTCCACGAACCTGCGCCGCAGCCGACGGCGTCAAACCCGCCAGAATCACCGGTCCGAGTTTCGATTGCGGAGGCAAAGGAGAGCGCCGGGTCCGACCCCAAGGCGATCGTGGCCGAGGCCAGCGCTCTGCCCGGGGTGAGCGCTTGCGCGGTTGTGTTCTCTGATGGCCTGAGCCTCGCCGGCAACATCCCGGCCGAGACCGGGGCCGAAGCGCTTTGCGCGATCGCGCCCTCGATCATGAAACGCCTCCGCGACCAACTGAGCGGAGCCAATCTCGGCTCGCTCGATGGGCTCACCCTTTTCTGTGCGCAACGTCCGATCAGCTTTTTTGCCCACGGCAACATCTGCCTCGCCGCGCTCCATGCCACGACCGAGCTGACGCCTGCCACCCGCTTTCGCCTCAACTCCACCGCGCAGGAGTTGGCGCGGACCTATACCCAGCCGAGCCCGCCTAACGCCTAACGAACCGCCATGTCCATCATCAACTACGCCAGCCGCGAAATCCAGTTCAAGATCGTCTATTACGGCCCCGCCCTCTGCGGCAAGACGACCAATCTGGGCTACATCCACGAGCGCATCAGCCCGGCCAATCGCGGCGACCTTGTCTCCCTCGCGACCGCGGCCGATCGCACCCTCTTTTTCGATTTTCTCCCCCTCAACGCGGTTGTGATCAAAGGTTTCGTGACCAAATTTCAGCTCTACACCGTGCCCGGCCAGGTGATCTACAACGCCACTCGCCAGCTCGTTCTGCGGAGCGTCGATGGGATTGTTTTCGTGGCCGATTCGCAATGGGAAAAGATGGAGGAAAACGTCGAGAGCTTTAAAAACCTCGAAGCCAACCTCGCCCAGCAAAACCTCTCGATCGACGAGATCCCCTACGTCCTGCAATACAACAAGCGTGATCTGCCCAATACCGCCCCGGTCAATTATCTCGAGTTCCTTTTGAACAATCGCAAAAAGCGGGTGCAAAGTTTCGAGGTCATCTCGAGCACCGGCCAGAACGTTTTCGCTTCCCTCAACGCGGTCTCGCAAATGTTGCTGCACAAATTCAGCAAACAGGGCGAGGCCGCGCCCGCCGCCGCCCCGGCCCCGCTCGTCGTCCCGTCCAACCCAAGCGTGCCTAAAATCGCTGCCCCCGCCGGCCTATGAACAGCATCCCGGCCCTCACGATTGAAAACGTCGCCACTCTCGACGGCATCCTGGGCGATTTCCTGAAGAAAGCCGACGCCGACCTGACGGTGGTGATCGATCGCGGCGGCAACGTCATCTCCCAGTTCGGCGACGTCTCGGTCATGGACGTGACTATTATCGCGGCGCTCGCCGCCGGCTCCTTTGCCGCGACCAAGGAACTTGCCCGGCGCATCGGCGAAGTCGAGTTCAACGCCCTTTATCATCAAGGTAACGGCAGCCACATTTTCATGAATTCGGTCGACGATGATACGATCATGATCACGGTCTTCGGTCCGCGCACCACGGTCGGGCTCGTCCGCTTTTATTCCGCCGCGACCGCCCTGGCGGTTTCGGAAATGCTGAAGTCGCTCGATCACTCCGGCGGCCACGGTTTCAGCTTCGATCCCGCCGACGTGACCGCGACCCCGATCTTCTCCGATCGCGCGCTGTAGACGTTTTGCTCTGCGAAAACGCGAGTCCGCGCGCCGCTCGGATGGATAATATTGCCCAGGCCCGCGCTTCGCGCAGGGAAGCGTCCACGAGCGTGCAGTAGCCCGCGACCGCAGTCTTCGGGGTTTTCCTAATTCGAAATTTCGATGGATTGTTTCGAAATTCGATATTCCGATTTCGAATTTCGGATAAATTCCCCGGGACCCTATGGCAGTTCAATTTCGGGATTATTACGAGACGTTAGGCGTCTCCAAAACAGCCAGCGCCGACGAGATTAAAAGCGCCTTCCGCAAGCTCGCGCGCAAACATCATCCCGACCTCGCCAAGACGAAGGAGAAAGCCGCGGCCGAGGAGAAATTCAAGCAGATCAATGAGGCCTACGAGGTCCTGAGCGACCCCGCGAAGCGCTCGAAATACGATCAGCTCGGGGCCAATTGGAACCAGCCCGGCGGGTCCCAACCGCCGCCCGACTGGGGTCGCGGCGGAGCGCCGGGCGGGGGCGGCTTTCGTCGTTATGCGGGCGGCAACGGTGGGGTCGAGTTCGAGTTCGGTGGGACGGGGTTCAGCGATTTCTTCGAGGCGTTTTTCGGCGGCGGGCGGGGCGAGTCTGCTTTCAGCGGCGGCTTCGGCCGGCGCCCGGCGACCGCGGAGCGGGGACAGGATGTGGAAGCCGACATCATGGTCACGCTCGAGGAGGCGCTCAACGGTTCCACCCGCCAGGTTTCCCTGCGCCGGAGCGACGCCGAGAAAGTGGAAACATATCAGGTCAAAATCCCGCGCGGAGTGCATGAAGGGCAGCGCATCCGGCTTGCCGGCCAAGGCGAAGCCGGCCCCGGCGGAGGCAAAAAGGGCGACCTGTTTTTGCGGGTGCGCCTGGCACGTCATCCGGATTTTTCGGTCGAAGGCAACGACCTCATCCATGAGGCGACGCTCGAGCCGTGGCAGGCCGCTCTCGGCGGAGAGATTCAGGTGCCGACCCTGGAAGGCTATCGTCGTTTGAAAATCCCGGCCGGCACCCAGGCCGGGCAGCGTTTTCGGCTGCGCGATCGCGGGCTGCCCAACGCCGCCGGTGGTCGCGGCAATCTTTACGTCGTGGCCCAGATCAAGATCCCGAAAAAACTGAGTGAAGCCGAACGGGCTCTTTGGCAGCAACTGGCCAAGCTGCACGGTCCGTAATACAGCCGTCTCGGCTCTCCGGTCGAGCGGGCGTCCGCGACCTGACAGGCTGGAAGCCTGTGTTACAAAGGAGTATGAAAATCGCGCTCGGGTCCGATCACGCCGGCTTCCGCTTAAAGGAAAAGGTCAAGGAACTTCTCAATTCGTTAGGCCACGAAGTCGAGGATTTCGGCACCACAAGCGAGACGCCCGTCGATTACCCGAAGTTCATTGTCCCGGCGGCGGAGGCGGTGGCGCGAGGCGAATGCAAGCGCGGGATTGTCTTTGGAGGTTCCGGCAATGGAGAAGCGATCGCGGCCAACAAGGTGCACAAGGTCCGTTGCGCGCTTTGCTGGAATGAAGAAACTGCCCAGCTCTCCCGCCGGCATAACGACGCCAACGTCCTGTCGTTAGGCGAGCGTGTCATCAGCGAAGAGATGGCGCTCCAGATTGTGCGCCTCTGGCTGACGACCGATTTCGAAGGCGGCCGCCACAGCGCCCGCGTCGCCCAGCTCGACGCGCTCTAACTCGTGATCGAGGAGGAGGAGGACGATTACCATTTGTCGTCGCTGCCCTCGCCGCGTCCCCTAGATTACCGCCGCCCCGACGCTGAGCAAGAAGACCGCGCTGACAAATGCGTTGCTCTGGAAAAACGCGCGATTGACCGCCGCGAGATCGAACCGGGCCGCGCTCCGATGTTCGTAAATAAGCGCGACCGCGACCAGTGGCATGCCGCAGAAATAAATCGCGCCTAACGACGCCGCGAACCCGAAGGCGAGGAGGGCCAGGAACATGCCGAAATGCAAAATCTGGGCCAGCCGCAGCGAGCGTTGGATCCCCAACCGCACCACCAGTGAATGCAACCCTTCGCGCCGGTCGAACTCGTAATCCTGCGTCGCGTATATCAGATCGAACCCCGCCACCCAGCCGATGACGCCAAGTCCGAGCAAAAGAGGAGGCAGAGCCAGATGCCCGCGGGCCGCGATCCAGGCGCCGGCCGGCGCCACTGCGAGCGCGAGCCCAAGAAAAAAGTGACTCGCGGCGGTGAAGCGTTTCGTCAGTGAATAGAAAAAAACGATCGCGAGCGCGAGCGGCGAAAGGAAGAGAGTGGAGCGGTTAATCGCTCCCGCGAACCCGATAAAGGCGGCCGAGCTGAGCGCGAGCAAAAGGAGCGCGATCGGTCGGGTGAGGAGTTGATGCCGGAGCGCGGTGCGGGGATTCCGCTGGTCTAGGTTCCAATCCACGATCCGATTAAACAGCATCGCCGCCGTCCGGGCGCAGACCATGCAAAGCATAACCAGCACAAGTAACCGCCGCGACGGCCGTCCGCTGGTCGCGACAAGGAGGGCACCGAGCGCGAAAGGCAGCGCAAAGATGGTGTGCGAAAATCGGATGAGCCGGAGGAATCGCGTCAGGCCGCTCTCGTGGGGCGTCATGTGAGCAGAGTTTCGAGGCGGGCCCGGGCATTCGACAGGATTGGCGTGCCGTGGGCGAAGAGAAGTCGGGCGCAGGACCAATCGAGCAATCGCCGAAGCGAACGCCGCATCTTGCGTTGATCGACACAATATTTCGGTGGCAGAAGGGCGAACCCGTAGGGCTCGAAATTGATCAGTGCGTCCCCGAGCACGAGCGTGCCGCCGTCGTCCGCGAAATGAAACGCCACCTCGCCCGGGGCCGCGCCTTCAATTGGAATGGCGGTCACGCCTGTGGCGATTTTGCCGTCGGCTGGAATCGTTTCCCGTTTGGCTGACTCGAATTCATCCGGGACCTCGGCGGCGGCCAGGATGGGCTTCCCGAATTGCCGGGCAAAATCGGCCGAAGCCCGGGGATGATTCGCGTTTGTGACGAGGATGGCTCGGACGGTCGTGCCGGCGGTCACCTCCTCGAGGGAAGAGGCGGGGAGCGGGATCGGATCGATCAGGAAAAGGCCGTCGCCGGTTTTGAGAGCGCTGGCGAAGAGGTCGGACTTGAGCGCGGGCTCGAAGGTATGCCAGAGCCAAAGGGCGGGGGTGACTTGGAGGAGGTCAGGCGGGGAAGGCATGCTGGCGTGGCACCGTAGCTGCTACAAGAGATGTAATTATTAGACTAACCATATGATGACCTTCTCCTATCAAGCTCGCGATGGCGCCGGCAATATCGTAAATGGTATTCAGGACGCGATCAACGAGGACAACGCTGTCACCAGTCTGATGAGCCGGGGGCTCATGGTCCTCTCGCTCCAGCAGAAAGCGGCCGTCACCCGCTCCAAAAGCAAGATCTGGACGGTGAAAGAAACCGATCTCGTCCTCTTTACCCGCCAGCTCGCGACCATGATCGAGGCCGGCATTTCCCTTGTCCAGGCCTTGACTGCTCTCTACGAGCAGTGCGACCCGAAACGGCAGAAAAATCTCCGCAACGTCATCAGCGACGTGACCGCCCGCGTCCAGGGTGGCGAAACCTTCCACGAGTCGATCGGCAAACATCCGCGCGTCTTTAACCGACTCTTCGTTAGCATGGTCAAGGCCGGTGAAGCGGGCGGTCTGCTCTCCGAGATTCTCGACCGGCTTGCCGGCTTCCTCGAAGCGAGCGCCCGTCTGCGCAAGAAGATCAAATCGGCCATGACCTATCCGGTCATCGTGATTTCGATTGCTTTCCTGATTACAACTTTTCTAATCGTCCGGGTCGTGCCGGTTTTCGGCGAAATCTTTAAGGATTTCGGCGCCAAACTGCCGGCCCCGACGCAGTTTCTGATCGATCTGAGCGATTTCATCCGGGCAAAATGGTACTTCATGATCCTCGGGATTGGCGGCACGATCTTTGGGCTCCGGGCTTTTCTTCGCTCCGAACGCGGCCGTCAGTTGAGCGATCGCTGGAAGCTGAAGCTCCCGGTTTTCGGACCGCTCGTGCATAAGATTTGCATGTCGCGTTTCGCCCGCACCTTTGCTCAGCTGATCCGCAGCGGTGTGCCGATCCTGGAAGTGCTCGACATCGTCGGCGGTTCCTCTGGCAACCATGTGGTGGAAGAGAGCGTCAAAGGGGTGAGCGCCGACGTGGAAAAAGGAGACAATCTTTCGGTCGCACTCTCGAAGAAGAAAATTTTCCCGCCGATGATGCTCCGGATGGTGGCGGCGGGCGAATCGACCGGCCGCATCGACACCATGCTGGAGAAGATGGCGGATTTTTGGGACGAAGAAATCGAAGCATTGCTCGACGCCCTGACCTCGCTCATCGAGCCAATGTTGATCGTATTCCTCGGCGTGATCGTGGGCGGCATCGTGATCGCGATGTTCCTGCCGATCTTCAAGCTGAACGAAGTAGTTTCGCAGAGCAAAAGCTAGGGAGAAGCTGCTCCACGGAAAGGGAGGGCGGACCGCGAGGTCCGCCCTTTCTATTTCCTCCTCCTGCTCGTGCTCCTCCTTGTCCTCGAATCCAGAAACGGGATCGATCACCATCACGATCACGATCAGGAGAATTGTAGAATTGCAGGGCCACCGCTTCGGTTGCATTGTTTCCGATCCCGGGGCAGGCGGAGCGCCCGGCCTACAATTTGCGGCCGATCCGAACCACCAACGGCCAGACTGCTGGTCGGTCCGCCTTTTGTCCCCATACCGTCTTTAGCTCCTCCGCAATCACGTCCACCGGGTCGCTTCCCTTCACGGTTGTGAAACGACGGGTGGCCGACCAGGTAGCGAGATAACCGAGCAAGTGCCCCAGTGTCCATTGCACTTCGATTTGAAAATCCGGGCTTTCCATCTCTTCGAACGGAAAAGGCAGATCGAGATAACCGCGCCCGACGATTTGCCGCTCCGGCGGCCAGTAAGGCCCGACAATCTCGTCGTGAAAATGTCGCAGGACCGCCTCCACCTCTGGCGAAACCCGGAGATAATTATAGGCCCAGACCGCCAAAACTCCGCCCGGCTTCAGAACGCGACGCGCCTCGGCATAAAACGCCTCGAGATCGAACCAGTGCAGCGCCTGCGCCACCGTGATGACGTCGCAGGAATGCGCCTCCAAGCCGGAGGCTTCCGCCGGCGCGACCCGATATTCCACCCGCTCGTTAGGCTGGGCACTTTCGATCTGCGCCGCGCTCCCATCGATCGCGATGACGGCGCGGAAGAATTCCGCGAGCGCGACGGCCGCCTGACCGTTTCCGGTCGCGCAATCAAGCGCCTGCTCATCGTGAGGCGCTTGCGCTGCGATAAACTCGAACAGCTCGCGCGGGTATTGCGGGCGAAACTTCGCGTACTCTGTTGCCTGACGGGAAAAGTGATCCTTGAAGGTCATGGCTCTTTCGGATTTCCCGCGGCAACCTGCTCGACGCGCGCATACATTTCGAAATAAATCCGCTCCAGCGCGCTCGCGGGGTCTTCCAGCATCATGCTTTCCTTGATCTTGCTCGCGTAGATCGGGAACGAAAAAGGCGAGACGACCGGCAGCTCGCGCAACCTCCATTCGTAGTTCTGCACCTCATCGAGGAAGGCGTAGGCAGTCTCGGCGTCGAGAAAGGTATGCATCGCCTGGCGATATGCTTCTTCGAGCAGCGGATGATCCGGCTCGTGCTGCTCGAGGACACGGAAAAGCACTTCCGAACTCCAAGTCAGTTGACGCGGTTTGCGTTCCCGGCCGGGCAAATTGCGTGGCACCATCAGGCCGGTCTGCGCCACCCCGCGGAACTGCCATTTCACCAGCTCCGAGCGGCGCAGCGCGGCGTGCAAATCTTCCTCCGCCTCCGTCCGCCGAAAACATTTTCTCCACTGCGCGAGCGGCAATTCCTGGAACCGCCGCAGCGTGAGCAGGAACCCATAATCATCGATCGTGACGAGCGCGTTGCCGCCGATCCGCTCTCGTACTCGCCAGGCCACGATGCGCGAGAGCGCGTCGTTCGCGCTCCGGCCGATGAGGGCGTGGAAAAAATAATGCGAATGCTCGCCCTCCCGATAAAGCTCGAGCAGGAAGTTGCGCCCCACCGGCACCTCCGAGATCGCCATTTGGGCGCGGAAGAATTCCACCATCGGCTGCGCGTTCGCGATCGAGATTTGATAGGTCTCGACCAGCCAATCGACCGCATCCTGATCCGGCCCTGCTCGCAGGCGCGCGTCGAGGTCGGCGCGCAGTTTTCGCACCGCGCTCGCGAGACCGGACGTGAGCGGCATCTTGGCGGCGTTCCAGCGTGGGATCGTCGGGAGTTGCCCATCGGCGCGCTCGACCTGCACCTCCTGGACGCCGCTATCGATCAGTCTAACGACGCGGCTGCCGAGGACGAAAAGATCGCCGATCCGCAGTTGCTTGATGAATCCTTCCTCGACCGAGCCGAGGCGCCGCCGTCCGAGCAAGACGCTGACGAAGCCTTCCGAGACGATGGTGCCGATATTGACCAGGAAGTCGCGTCTCACCCTCTCGTTCGCGAGCGAAATCATGCCGTCATCGAGCGCGATTTTGCCGAAGAGATTGGCGTACTGGCGCTGCAAGGATGCGCCCCCGCCGGCGAGATATTCGAGGACGTGATCGAACTCGTCGCGCTCCAGCGCGCGAAAAGGAAAGGCGCGCCTGACGATCGCGAACGCCTTCTTGATCGCGAGCGGGGCGAGCGCGGCCATCCCGACGATATGTTGAGCCAGGACGTCGTTAGGCTTTTCCAGGATCCTGATTGGGTCGAGCGCGCCTTGCCTGACGAGATGGGCGGTGGCGGTCGCTTCCACGAGATCGTTAATGTTGGTCGCGACGAGCACGCCGTGGCTGCTTTTGTTGAGCGAATGTCCGGAGCGCCCGATGCGTTGAATGGCGCGTGAAACACCTTTCGGCGTCGCCACCATCACGACGAGGTCGACCGCGCCGATGTCGATCCCCAGCTCGAGACTGGTCGAACAGACCACGGCGCGCAGCTCGCCGTCTTTGAGCCGGTCTTCGACCTCGAGCCGCACGCTGCGATCGAGCGAGGCGTGATGGGTTTCAATCTGATCGGCTAACTCGGGAAGCAGTTCCTTCAAGCGCAAACCGATCTGTTCCGCCGCCGAGCGCACATTGGTGAAAACGAGAACGGATTGGCGGGTGCGAATGAGCTCCGCCAATTCCGCGTAAAGCCGCACTCCGGTGTAACCGGCCGGCGGATAGGGTTTGCGTCGAATGGGGGAAAAGACTTCGACGATCGATTTTTTCTCGATCTTCGCCTGCGCGATGCGGCAAGGCCGGTCGACCCCGACCAGAAATTTCGCCAACAGCTCCAGGGGCGCGGCGGTGGCCGATAGTCCCACCCGACAGAGCGTGCTTCGGTGAACACCTCGCTCTGCGAAGCGCGAGACTGGTGCGGGCGATTTCTTTTCCGCACTCCTCTTCGCCGCGTGAGCCACTCGCGTGCCTCCCAGAGGGAGGGATCCGCATAGCTCTTCGAGGCGCTCGAGCGAAAGGGCAAGGTCCACTCCGCGCTTATTCCCGGCGAAAGAATGCAGCTCATCCACGATCACAAAACGGCAGCTCCTCAGGTGCGCCGCGTAACTTTCCTGCGCCAGCAGCACGGCCAGGCTTTCCGGGGTCGTGACGAGGAAATGCGCCGGCTGACGGCGAAATTTCGCCCGCTCACTCGTGCTCGTGTCGCCGGTCCTGATGTGAATGAGAAGCTCTTTCTCGAGTTCCATCCCCACCAGCGGCGCACGCAGATTTTTCCCGATATCGTAGGTGAGAGCGCGGAGCGGCGAGACGTAGAGACAACGCACGCCTAACGAGAGGGTGCCGGCCTCGAGCTCGCGCAGGAGATGATCGAACACCCCGAGAAATGCAGCCAGCGTCTTGCCGCTGCCGGTCGGCGACGTGAGGAGAATCGACGCGCGCTCCAGAATCGCCGGCACGCAGCGCAGCTGCGCATCGGTGAAATCGGCGAAGGTCGCGCCGAACCAGCGCGCGAGACGCGGATGGAGCCGGCGGAGGAGTGCTTTGCTCGTAAGCGTCGCCTTCTCTTGCACCCGACAAGGTAACGCAAGCGTCCGGTTTGGCGGATGGGTTTCAGCCAGCCGGAAGCTTGCGCCACCCTCGCGACCGCAATGATCGACTCGCTTCGTTAGGCCGGATATAGTTTTCTCGTGCTGCGGCGGGGCAAACTTCGCAAGGTCGAGCTTTGGCTAATCTGGCTGATCGGTCTCGGCCTTTTCGCAGCCGGGATCACCGGCATGACACTCGCGGTCCTGCGCCTGGATTGGAGATCGGGACTCGCCGGCGCAGGAATGGTCGCGCTGGCGGCGATCTATTTCGCCGCCGCCATTCGTCGCCGCCCGCTCTGACGCTACCCCCCCGGGGGACGGGAGTGAGGTGGTTCGTCGCACTCAAGCATTCCGGACAGCGATCGGGATGGCGACTCTGGCGGCGAGGCATTGAAGAATCCCATTCGTCCGTCGCGAACTTTTTTGCCGGCGACGCGCCGAGAAAGAAGCCGTCCCACATCTTTTCGGCTTCATGTTAGCGCGCGCGAAATGCGCTATCGTTTCCCGTGAATCTTGCCTTCCTCTCGGTCGTGCACGCGCACAGCGATTCGGTGCTCGCGCTGCGAATCGTTTTCAGCGTCTGCCTCGTCATAGTGCTTCTGAGCGGTGTTTACATCTTTCGAATTCGAAAGAAACTTTTCGATCGCGATCCGGAAGTGGTGGCGGACCACTGGGCGGCGCGCAACCTGCGGCTCTGGCAGGTGATCCTGGTCTGGCTGCTGGCGATCGATCTCCTCGTGACGATGCTCTGGCGACTGTGACGCGTGCCTAACGAGTGGGATTGACCGGGAAGTGCTTGTTCTTCAGCTTTTCCGGCACGCGTTTGGTTTTCTCGGCCTCGATCTCTTCGCTCGCCGCCCCCAGCGCCTCGTAGGCTTCGCGATTTTTCGGCGCCCGACACATGTAGGCGGTGGCGTGGGCGAGGGGGATGCGCGCTTCCGGCATCCCGACAAACTCGACCGCCTGCTGGGTCGCGATCGCGAGCGGAAGGGCCTCGGCATCGGCCAGCCCGACATCTTCGCTCGCAAAAATGACGATGCGGCGGGCGATGAAGCGAAAATCTTCGCCGGCATGGAGCATCTTCGCCAGCCAGTAGATCGCGCCCTTCTCGTCGGAAGCGCGCATGCTTTTGATGAAAGCGCTGATTGTGTCGTAATGCGCGTCGCCGACCCGATCGTAAACGACCGCCTTGGTCTGGATGCTTTCCTCTGCGACCTGAAGGATGAAATGGACTACGCCCTGGTCGTCAGGAGGTGTGGTCAGGACGCCGATCTCGAGCGCGTTCAGACATTTTCTCGCGTCGCCGTCGCTCAGCTTCGCGAGGTGACGTTTGGCGTCGGCCTCAATTTGCACCCGGTGATGACCGAGGCCGCGTTCCTTGTCGCCAAGCGCGCGGTTGATGAGCTCCTCGAGCTCCTCCACGCCTAACGACTCGAGCTGGAAAACCTGCGAACGCGAGACGAGCGCGCTGTTGACATAGAAAAAGGGATTGTAAGTCGTGGCCCCGATCAGGCGCAGGTTTCCGCTCTCGACATCGGGCAGGAGAATGTCCTGCTGCGCTTTGTTGAAGTGGTGGATCTCGTCGACAAAGAGGATCGTCTTTTGGCCGGAGGTGCGGCGGCGATTGGTCGCCGCGGCCACCACCCGGCGCATCTCGGCGACATTGCTCTCGACGCCACTGAGCCGTTCGAATTTCGACTCGGTCATGGCGGCGATGATCTGGGCGAGGGTGGTCTTGCCCGTGCCGGGCGGCCCGGAAAAGATGACGGAAGGAAGCCGGTCTGCCTCGATGGCCCGGCGCAGCAGTTTGCCCGGCGCGAGGATATGCTCCTGGCCGGCGAATTCGTCGAGGGTGCGCGGACGCATGCGCGTG
>DATBDG010000171.1:0-4324 GCA_036270055.1 Chthoniobacterales bacterium | reverse complement strand
TGATTTCTGGCTCGCTCATAGCTTTGGGCGAATTGAAGGGGACGTGCGGGGTCCCATCCGGCGTCCGCGGCCGATCGCTTTTGCCGGCTGCGGGTGAACGGGAATTGGGCGCGCAAAGTGCCCATCGGGTGTAAAAGCCGGCCCGGCGCAGCGGCGACTTTGATGGGTGACGCATGAAGGGGCGGGCGAAACGCATGGCAGGGCGGGTGAAAATCGGCGGCGAGTCTGGGGCACCGGCATTTCGGCGTCAATTCTATTTTGCGCACGGCCAATTTTCGCCGCCGCCAGGGCCACTGTTCCTCGCGCTAGTTTGCCCCGTCGAGGACCCAGAGCTGGACGTCGTCGATCTCGTTATCTTCAAACGCGGCGCCGGTGCCGCCTCCGAAGCCGATCCCGGCAAAGGTATAGTCGATCCGCGGAATTTTGTAACTCAGGATGGTGTCGCCGTCGATCGCGACTCGCAAGGAGCCGTTCTTGAAACGGACGTCCACGGTATGCCAGGCTTTGTCGCCGACACGGCTGTCCTCGGCAAAAGCAAGCGACCGACAAATCTCGTCCTGCACGACCCCCACGTAACTAACCGAAGTAGGATCGCAGCTGCCGCTGTCGTAGTTATCGAAGTCGAGGCCGTAGCCGTCCACGCCTTTGATGACGCCGCCGTCGATGATGGCGAAGCCCATATCGGTGCCATAAGCCGGCTGGCCATATGCGTCTTTGTCCTTGTAAAACATGAAGACCAGGCCGTCGCCGCCGCCGTTCACCCCTCCAAAGGCACCGATTTTGAAACGGAAGCTGGCTTTCCATTGGGTGGCGGTGAGGTCGTAATTGGCAAACATCGCCGCCGCGCGGTACTGGAACGCTTTGGTGAGGTGCATCGTCTGCGAGGTTACGTCCCAAAAAGCTTCGGTGTTATCTCTATTCTCGCGGTAACGATGGATAGTCCATTTCCCGTTTATATTTGGATCGGTAGAAAAGTCATCGGAGAAGACGAGTGAGAATGATGAGCTGTCGTCGCTATCCGTGCTCGCCTGCATGGGGTTAACGGCTCTCGCCTCCGGGGCGGCCGTGATAAGAAGAAACGCCAGGAGCAGGGCAAGGCGGGCAAGACGACGCTCCCAGTCGAAGCGGACGAACACGGGGTTCATGAGAGATATGGTGGGTGAAATGAATCGAGGGGATCAGGTCCCTCCCCTCGGCGGATTGAAGCGGGCGGCCCGCCGGGTGTCAAGCTTAATGAAATCAGGAGCGCGCGTGTGCGAACTCCTGCTTCTCCCTTCCTGACTCAAATCCTATTCTGCGACCGGCACGGCCGCCTCTACACCCTTCCTGCATTCCTCCGTTCCTGATTCAAACGCAATTTTTCGGCCGACACGGCGCCTCTACACTTTTCCTGCGTTCCTGTTTTCATTCGGGGGCGGGTCGGCGATATATTGTGGCGATGGCAAAGGCGACAAACGACGACCCGGCCGACGCCTTGTTGCGGACTTATGCGGCCGACGGCGGGATCAATTATCTCGATGCCGCCGCCACCCTGCCTTCGCGGTCGGCGATTGATGCCGCCTGTGCCGAGTTGCTTAGCCTGCTCTTCCCGGGTTTTCGCGGGGAACCGGTCGTCCACCCGGGCGACCTTCCCGACCTCACCCACAGCCGGATTCGCGCTCTGCACGCGCGCCTGCATCCCGAGATGTGCAAGAGTCTCGCCCGGCACGAAGGAAATCAGGCCGTTGAACCCGAAGCCGATCGCATCCTCGCCGACTTCTTTTCCAAGCTGGCGGAAGTGCGCGAGATGCTCTGGACCGACCTCGACGCCGCTTACGAGGGCGATCCGGCCGCGACCAGCTTCGAGGAAATCATCCTCGCTTATCCCTCGCTCGAGGCGATCGCGATCCAGCGCATGGCCCACATTCTTTATCTCGCCCACCTTCCGCTCATCCCGCGCATGATGACGGAATGGGTCCATAGCCGGACCGGGATCGATATTCACCCGGGCGCGCAAATCGGGAGCCATTTTTTCATCGATCACGGCACGGGGGTGGTGATCGGCGAGACCACAAAAATCGGCTCGCACGTCAAGTTGTATCAAGGGGTTTCATTCATCGCCCGCTCGCTCTCTGCGGGCCGGGCGTTGCGCGGCAAGAAACGGCATCCGACGGTGGAGGATCATGTCTCGATCTACGCCGGCACGACGGTGATGGGTGGCGACACGGTGGTCGGCGCCGGGTCGACGATCGGCGCGAACGTCTTCCTGACGCACAGTGTGCCGCCGCATTCGCTCGTCTCCTATGAGGAAAAAAAGATCGCGATCGTGCCGAAGCGGGCGAAGCCGGCCGTGACCGACCCGGTCGACTCGATTCCGAAATGATCTATCTCGATTACAACGCGACCACGCCGCTGAGCGCGACGGCCTGGCGCGCGATGCAACCGTATTTCGAGAGAAACTTTGGAAATCCATCGAGCGTGCACGCCGCCGGACGCGAGACGCGGGCGGCGGTGGACGAGGCGCGCGACCGGCTCGCGGCATTGTTAGGCGCAAAACCGCACGAGATTATCTTCACCAGCGGCGGGACGGAGTCGAACAATCTCGCGCTGCTCGGCCTCGCCCGGCGGGGCGCGCCTAACGGAAAGCATTTGATCAGCAACCGGGCCGAACATCACGCCGTCCTGCATACCCTCGAGCATTTGGAAAAACAGGAAGAATTCGAGGTGACCTGGCTCCCGCTTTCTTCGCACGGTCTGATCGATCCCGACGAGCTCGAGCGGGCGATCCGGCCCGACACGATTTTGGTTTCCATCATGACGGCGAACAACGAGACCGGCGTCATCCAGCCGATGACGGAAATCGCCGCGTGCTGCCAGAAGCACGGCGCCCTTTTGCACAGCGACATGGTGCAGTCGTTTGGAAAGCGCGCGACCGACTTGACTGGGATCGACGCAGCGAGTTTCGGCGCGCACAAGTTCTACGGACCGAAAGGCGCCGGTTTCCTCTACCTGCGCTCGGGCCTGCCCATCGACCAGATCCAGTTCGGCGGGGCGCACGAAGGCGAGCGCCGCCCCGGGACCGAGAACGTCCCCGCGATCGTCGGAATGGCGGTCGCCGCGGAAGAAGTTCTGGAGGATTGGCCTAACGAACAGGAGCGCGAAGGCAAACTGCGCGATCGGCTCTGGCGCGGGATCGAGCGCGTTTTCCCCGCGGCGCAACTGAATGCGGCCGGCGGGCCGCGCCTCGCCAACACCCTCAACGTCAGTTTCCCCGGGTTCGATTCCGAGACCATGCTCATGGCGCTCGATCTGGAAGGAGTTTGTGCCTCGAGCGGGTCGGCCTGCATGGTCGGGTCGGTTGTGGCTTCGCATGTCCTGCGCGCCATGGGGTTGCCGCCGGAGCGGGCTGGATCGGCCGTTCGCTTTTCGTTAGGCAAAGAAATGACGGCGGAGGAGATCGAAGAGACGATTGCCGCGATCGAGCGCATCGTGCAACGGCGACGGTTGCAGTCGCCCGCCGATCCGGCGCAACATGCCTTCGCCTAGACCCGGCCCGGCGCACGAAAACTTGACGAGCGAAAGCTCGTCCCTCCGAAGGGACGCGCCGCGGCGGGTCCAGCTCGAGCTGGCGTTCGCTCCTCCCGCTCCGGAAAAACAACCCGGACGCGACGCGGCGCTCGAGGCGCTCGCGCGCACGCTGCTCATCCAGCAGGGAGCGACTGCGCTCGCCGCGGAAGTGCGCGTCGAATGGTCGGCGCGCCTGCGCTCCGCGGCCGGTCGCGCGGAATTCGCCAACCCGCGGGTCCTGCTCAATTGCCGCCTCCCCGCGCACGGCGAAGCGGAGATTGATCGCACCCTGCGCCACGAACTGGCGCACCTTCTCGCGATCGCCCGCGCCGGCCGGCGGCGGATCGCGCCGCACGGCCCGGAATGGCGGCGGGCCTGCGCCGATCTCGGGATTGCGGATGAAATGCGCTGCCACAATCTGCCGTTCCCGATCCGGCGGCTGCAGCGGCGCTATCTCTATTCGTGTCCGCATTGCCGGCGCGATTTCCCGCGGACGCGCCCCTTGCGGCGCACTTCCGCGTGCCTCGCTTGCTGCCGGGCGCATAATCGCGGGCGCTACGATGCGCGCTTCAAGCTCCGGATTGTTAGGCGTTAGGCGCTTGTTCCGCTGCACGACAAGATTTGCGCGACGCTTTGGGCGAGAATGTCGCTAACCTTCCGCCGAACCTGATGATCCTCTGGCAAAAGCAGGCCTCGGCGAAATGGCTCGCGGCGAACGAAGCGCGACTCGAAAAACTCGCCGGGTCCAACCTCGCGATCATCACCCGCCCGGGAGGAG
>DATBDG010000170.1:0-36294 GCA_036270055.1 Chthoniobacterales bacterium | reverse complement strand
TAATGGGAGGACTCTTGGCTTCGCGGTCTTCCATGCTGGCGAGAAACGCCGCCGCATCGGCCTGAATGCGCGAAAGTTCTTCGCGCGCCGCCTCGACCCCGCGCTCATTGTCGGCCGACCAGCCGCGCTCGAGCGCAGCGACGTAGCTCGCAAGATGTCTGGGACCTGGACGCACAAGCTCCATATTTGACGCCTAACGAATAGAAGATCCGCTTCGGCGCCGAGCGAGCGGCAGTCGGCAAGCTGCGGCTTCAACCGCGAAGGAAGTCATAATCAGGTCGGGCGGCCTTCTATCGTTAGGCGTCCGGTTCATTTGGCGTAATCTCCCTTTTCCGACCTTGGAAAGAGTCGAACAGCCGCCGGTGTGCGTGCAGCGACATGTCATCTGAACGCGAGTAGTATGCGCGGACCCAATCGAGCAGCAACGACAGCCTGGCGTCCTGCTCTTCCATCGTGCGGTACTTGTGAGGCTCCCAGGGGCGCGCCCGGCAATTTCGGAGGCAAACCGTCTCGCCGGGGTTCATGAATACCATCTCTGTGCAATGGGGACACAAGTGTTCCATCCAGCGCCCGTAGCAGCCTTCAACCACCCAACGCCCGACCGACCCAACAAACGGTGAGAGATCTCGGAGGATTTCAACATCGGAACGAAACACCACCTCCTCAGTCCTGGACCAAACAATCGTGTCGAGGTCCAAAACGCGAAGGTCATGCTTTGCCCCAAGGCGATGCGCGAATCGGCTCTTGCCCGAGCCAGAGTTGCCAAACACGAGAACTCTCATAACGGCGGTGCGGATAATACGCTGACGAGAATTGTGCGATAGCTCGCAATTAATAGCGAAGATTTGCCGGCCGGCTCTTGGAGGGGGGGGCGCCGTCCGTCCGTGTCTCTTTTCCTGGAAGGCCGCGCCTCTTTCAATGCCGGGCGATGTAGATCGCGGCGGCGATGGCGACGAAGCTCACCACGAGCGACGCCCGGCCATCGAGCCGGTGGGACGGCCGGCCGGTGAGAGCGGAATTGGTGGGATTTGCCGGATCGTAATAGACGTCCAGCTCGGTGCCGGCCGGGTAGCGGGCGGCTTCGGCACTGGCGCTCTCCTTGCCGGTGCCCGGTTCGGAGACGGTGTTGTGATATTCCTGGCCCTCCACATCGTAGGCAAACTCGATCACCGCTTGGTAAAACCGAGTGTGCGTGTGCGTGCTCGCATCGGTGTCGGTGTAGGTCTCCACTTCGCTGGAAACGATCCGGCCCCTGGTGGATTTCCAAGCTTCGGTTTGGCGCGGATGCGCCCAATTCCAGACGCCGGAAGACAAAGAAAGCAGCCCCAACACTCCGGCACCGATCGCGAGCAGCGGGTGATGAATCTGCGGGAGCGCGGCGGCGAGGGCGGCATTAATCGAAACGCCACTCCAAAACGAGAAGACCACTGCGCCATAAATCACGGCGAAGAGAATCACGCCGGCCCACATGCGGCCGAGCTTTGCCGGCGGGTCGCGTTCCAGCACGCTCTCTTCCGGGTTGGCCGGATCGTAGAAGACCGGCACCGTCGCGCCGACGGGATAACGTATCAGCGTTTCATCGACACGATCGGCCGGCCCATCGCCGAGGCTGATCCGGTCTCCCTGGAAGGCGGTTTCGCCGACCGAGTAGTCGTAGCAAACCGACGCCAGGTTCTTCACTTTGGTCGCCTCCCCGGCGAAGCGATGGCGTTCGACTTCGACTTCCGATTTGGTAATGGTCGCGCGTCCCTCCACCCAACTCGCCGCCCGTCGCACGCGCATCGTCAGGCGAGCCAGCAGCACCACGAGCAAGACCGGGGGCGCGGCAATGATGAGGATACCCCACGCGACGGCCCCGCTCCGGCCGAGGAAGACGAGGCCGAGCGTGCCTAACGAGGCCAGGATTCCGAACAAGGCGGCCGAGGGTAATCCCGACCGGCGCCATTTCCTCACCACGAGGGTCACGGCGACGGCAAGGAGGAGGAGCGCGCCGATCCGACAGGCCGTGCGCAATTGCTCCATGCGCGCATTCGGGACCGGAGATGCGGTCGGGCGATTCCCGATATTGTGAAGCTCCCCCGCGCCTTCCTGCGCAAACGCGCGCTGCATGGCCTCGCTGATTTCTCTCAATCCGGAGATCGCGTCCGATTTCGAGTCGGCCGTGACCGTCAGGACGGCGTCGCGGGTTTCTTGTTTGGGATTCTCTTCCGTCTCGAGGGTCGCACGAACGCGGCTGGGCCGTCGGGCGGTGGCGAAAGCGCGTCGGACGCGGGCGTCGTCGTGCTCCTCCATCGTACGCAGAGTGGTGTGCGCGGTCATCTGGGTCGCGCCCAGATCCGCGACGAAATCCTGCGCCCACCACAGAATTGCGGCGAGGACAAGCGCGACGAGGCCGGCACCGAAGATCCTGGAGTAAGTCTCCATCGCCTCGGCAGAGGGCGGCGGGGTTGTTTTCATCGAGGCCGGCAGTCTGAGCAAAGCGAAGGGGAATATAATCCGAAAGGAGGCAGGCGCCGCATCGGAGTGTGCGCCCCTTAGAGGGACGGGCGGCGTCCCGTCCGTGATTCTCTTTCTGGAAAGTCACGCCTCAAGCTGCAGAAACACGGACGACCCGGCGATCTTCGATCACCTTGACCTTCGGGTCTCCGACTTTGCGCAAGCCCGCAAATTTTATGATGTTTTCTTCCGCGCGCTGGGTTTCCCGAGCATCCGCGCGGCGGAAACGGAGGTCAGCTATTACGCCGAGGGTGATCGCAAAACGGCGCCCTTCATCGGGCTCAACGAGGAACCGGCCCACCGCGGCAACGCCAACCACTTTGCCTTTTGGGCGGACACGGAAGAAGAAGTCAACCGCCTCGGCGCGATCATCCGCGAAGCGGGCGCGCAAAACATCGAGGGCCCGGAGTATTGCCACGAGTACACCCCGGGGTACTACGCCGTGTTTTTCGAGGATGCCGACGGCAATAAGTGGGAAATCTGCTGCCGGAACGCCCGCATCCGCTGAGCGAGGAACCCGACCCGCTGGTCCGCCCGGTCACGAAAAGATGCTCCTCGATCCTCAGGCGTAGACGAGGAGGTCGATCTCGTCCGGGAGCGTGCCTGAGACGTCGCGCACGAGGTTGCCCCGCAGGAGATGGGTCATGGCATGGCGGCGGGGCGCACCGAGGATGAGGCGGGAGGCGCCCAAAGTCGCCGCGATATCGACGATCGTTTGCGAGGCTGATTCGCTCACTGCGTAGCAGAAGAGCGGCGGCTGATCCGGCGCGCGGCTCCGGGCATTTTCGAAAATCACGCGCGCCTCGGGATCTTCCTGCCACTTGCGTTCGCGTCCTGGTCAGTCATGAAGCGTTGCTCGCGCACGAAAAGGAGGTAGAGACGCCGCCCGGTCTCGCGCGCTTCGCGCACGGCGAAATCGAGTGTCCGGCCCGGGCCGCGGACAGCGCAGAGCATCACTTCGCCGTTGCGGCCGAGCTCGCTTGCCGCCGGGGCGCCCGCGCCGGTCGCGAAACCCGGCGACGCGCTTTTCTTGATTCGCCGTTCCTGCACGAGACCGCGCAGGATAAGACCGAGGGCGAGGGTGGTGACCGTGAAATAGCGGGCGCTCGGTTTATCAAAAAGGAGCGAGACTTCGATCGCCGCCATGACGAGGAACGTGCCGAACATCAGGAGGCGCTCCCGCGCTTTCATCGCGAGGCCGCGGTCGGTCGAGGTGGCACCAAGATTGGTGGCGATCGCGCCGACAACTCCGACCGCGTAGAGATCAGCCAGCCCTGCCATGTCCCTGACCGCGAAGACCAGGAGGGCGGGCACGACTGCGGCGAGGATCATTCCCCAGGCGGGCACGCCCCAGCGGTTGAGCTTTTGGAAAACAGCGGGCAGCTCGCGGTCGCGTGCCATGAGGAATTGGATGGCGAGGAGATCGACCACGGCGGTGTTAGTGGCAGAGAGAAGAAGCAGCCCCAGGACGACGCTGACGATGATCGCAAACAGGTGGCCACTGGCCGCGCCGAGCGTGCCGCCGACGAAGACCTGGCCCATGTAACGCAGCATGTAGTCGCGGACACCGGGGGCCCCGGGCGCGTCGACGTCGCCGTTCACAATTTGCAGACCCGGCAGGGCATGAGCCGCGAGCCCGAAAAGCGCGGTGAAGACGCAGACTTCGACCAGCACCCAAAGGATGGCGGGCGTGGAGGTTTTCGTGACGGAGGGATTGGCCTCGGTGGTGCCGGGGTTCAACCGCATCACGCCGGTGGCGTTGGCGATCGCCTCGACTCCGGAAAGCGCGAGCACGATTCCGACAAACGCCTGCCAGTTGTGCATCACGCCGCCTTGCAGCGGTTGGAGTTGATGAAGGGCGAGGCCGAGGTGGGGCAGCGAGAACGCGCCGAGCACGGCTACCACGATGGCAGTCGGAACAGCGATCAGAAATGCGAGGCCGCCGCTGTGACGCGGTCCGAGGAGGTTGAGGAGCCCGATGACGGCAATCGCGGCCGCCGCAAATTTCTCCGGGTGCGGAACGCCGAGATATTGAAAGGCGGAAAGCGCACTGATCGCCGCCGTCACGAGATAATCGGCGATGAGAAGGAAGCCGCCGACGATGGAAATGACCTCGGACCGATGGCGAACGCTGGCGTAGACCCCGCCGCCATCGGGGTAGAGTCGGCAGATGATGATGTAGTTGAGACCGACCAGCGCGGTGAGGACGCACATCGCAGCGATGAGCCAGAAGGAGGCGTAGCCGGCGACGGCGAACGCGAGGCCAATGACGTAGGCTTTGCTCGTGCCCCAGTCGCCGTAGAGAATCGCGGCGGCGCGCCGGACATCGACATTGCGCGGGCGCCTGACGTTGGTTGCAATCATAAGCGGCGCCGCCCGGTGCGATGCGGCGCGGAGAAGCGGCGAGTCTCAGATACGGCGCGGGCGACGGGGGTTCTCGATGAACCACGTCCAGTATGCCGGGGTGGATTGCTCGCTCCCGTCCGGCTGTCCGCCCAGAGAGGTCTGATCGGCGTCGGCGGCTCGTTGCGCTCGCCACAGTTTACCTGGCGACAAAACAGTTCGCTTGTCCGCGACAACCACCATGATCCCTTGCATGACCAAAGATGGGCGTGGAACTGGCAGCTCCGTTAATTAAAATGCAGTCCTGAAAGGTTAAAAGTTCGTTAACGACCTGGCACGTGCTTCCAGCTTCGCGAATCTGGCGAGCTGTGCCCAGACTTCGCGAACGCGCAAGATGCCCTTTGCGATACTTCGGCAAGTCAGGCACCGCTTGATAGCGAGGCGTCAATGTGTTCCCCGCATTCGCAGGTCGGCCGCCGGCATTGCGCGCCCGGGGTTGAACCGGCGCGGGCATGCCTCCCACTTACGATCCGCTAGGGGAAAATCGTCCGGTAAACCCGGTTAGATCCGTTTCCGAGAAACCAGACCTGGCCCCGCGTTGCCGCAGTGATGCCAAGTGGGGCGCTGTTCGGGAACGGGAGTGACTCTGTTACCACGCCATCGGTGGTGATCGACGCGATTGTGTTTGCGGTAAAGGAGGTGAAGAGAAGGTTATCACCCGCGCCTGGCCGAATAATCGATGGCGTATGCGGGACCGGGAAGATCGTGATCGCGACGCCCGTGGTGACTCTGGCGATCATAGGTGTAAAGGCGCTCGCAATCCAGAGATTGCCGTCCGGGCCGGCGGCGATCGAGCTCGGGGAGTCAACCCCGGTAAACTCGGTGATCTGACCGCTTGGCGTGATCTTGGCGAACTTGCCGACCGCCTGCTCGGTGAACCAGACGTTGCCGTCATCCCCGAGAGTCATGTCGCCAGGGAAGGAGTTCGGCGTCGGTGTCTTGAACTCGGTGAAAATTCCGCTCGAGAGACTGTAGCGCCAGATGGCGTGGTCTGTTTGATCGCTAAACCAGATGTTGCCATCCGAACCAGTCGTGATGCCGACACTCACGCCGAAGAAGGAGAACTGAAGTTCGGTGATCTGGCCTGCGGGAGTGATAAAGGCAATCTTGCCGGTCGATCCTTCCCCGAACCAGACATTGCCGTCCGGCCCGAGAGTTATGAAAGCCGGGTTGCCCAGGGTGGGCGTGCGGAAGGTTGTGATCTGGCCCTTCGGCGTGATCCGGCCGATCCAGGAGCCGTTGGAGATCGTGAACCAATAGTTCCCGTCTGCACCTGCGGTGATGTCAAAGGGAGCGCTGCCGTTGGGAATGCGGACCGACTTCGTGCGGGTTTGCGCGTGTGCCGTTCCGGATGATAAACCAATAAGCATCGCCGCTCCGAGGAACAGCGAGAAGAAGCTGGAGCGCAAAGCAAGCAGAGCTGCCCTGGCGCCGTGTGAGTGAGTAGAGGATTGCATGCCGGATGGTGAGCGGGATGCGCGAAGCGTGCAAACCGTCAACGGTTACACGGTTGTTACCTTTCGAATGAACTGGAGTCGGTATTGGGGGGGGAGGAGGAGAGGGCGCAGCGCCGACGGCTGAATCGGAAGTTTTGCTTCCAGCAAGACTTGGCCGACGGGCATCTTGCCTGTCGGTCCTTGACGAGCCGACCGGCTGGAAGCCGTCGGCCGAGTCAGGCAAGATGCCTGACTTCCGAGACGCCTAACTTCCGCGGCAGTGCGCCTAACTATTCGTTGCCCGGCGACAAGCGATAGCCAATGCCCACCTCAGTCTTGATCAAGCTCGGGGCATCCGCGTCGGTCTCGAGCTTCTTGCGCAGGTGGGTGACGTAAACGCGGAGATATTGCGCCTGGCTTTCGGCCTTCTCGCCCCAGACGGTGCGGAGGAGCTGGCGATGCGTCACCACTTTTCCGGCGTTCTGCACCAGGACGCGGAGGAGCGAGTACTCGGTGGGCGTGAGTTTGATTTCCGTGCCGTTGAGTTTTACCTGCCGAGCCGCGAAATCGACGCAAAGCGGGCCGGATTTGAAAACCGGCTCGCCTGTTTCAGTGAGCGAACGGCGTTGCGCCACACGAATGCGGGCGAGCAACTCGGCGGTGTCGAATGGTTTCGTGACATAATCATCCGCGCCCGCATCCAGGGCCTCGACTTTTTCTTCGGCGTCGTCGCGCACGGAAAGAATCAAAACCGGCACGTCGGACCATTCGCGGAGGTTGCGCAGCACTTTGATGCCTTCCATATCGGGCAGACCGAGATCGAGCACGACGATGTCGGGCCGGCGATAGACGATTTCTTCCAGGCCGGCTTTTCCGGTTTCCGCTTCGTAGACTTGGTGATCGGCGCCTTCCAATGCGAGCCGGAGAAGACGACGGATTTGTTTCTCGTCGTCGATGATGAGGGCGACACGACGCGTTTTCATGAGGGCGAATCCACCGCGTCGGCGTTGGTCACGCGGACCGGAAGGCTGATCGTGAAACGCGCGCCGCCACCATCGCGATTCTCGGCCGTGAGCTTGCCACCGTGCGCTTCGACGAAGCCGCGCGCGATTGAGAGGCCGAGGCCGAGCCCGCCGGTCTTGCGGCCGTCGCCGCGGTAGAATTTCTCGAAGACGCGCTCTGTCGATTCGGGCGGCAACCCCGGGCCGCGGTCGCCGACGTTGATGATGAGGCAGTCCGCCTTGTATTCGGCATCGAGCTCGATCGGGGACCGCGCCGGTGCGTAACTGGCGGCGTTGGCGAGGAGTTTCGCGACCGCCTGCTCGATGAGGGTGTGATCGAGGAGGGCGAGGGAGATGTCGTCGGGCACATCCAGGCTGACCTCGCGGCCATTGAGCGATTCGCGCTCGATCTCGATCGCCGACTCGAGCAACTCGCGCAGGTCGCACCACTCCTGTTTCGGCCTAACGACACCGCTTTCGAGCCGATTCATGTCGAGGAGATTGTTGACGACCCGATTGAGGCGGTGGGAGCCGTCGCGAATTTCGGCCGCAAGTTGCTGGAGCGCTTCCGCGTTTTGAACGTTAGGCGCGGCCCGCACCAGTTCCTGGCTGGCTGCCCCAATGGCGGCGAGCGGCGTTTTCAGTTCGTGCGAAACACAATCGAGCAGCGTCTTGCGCAGGCGCTCGGATTCCTGGGCGAGCTGGACCTGGGCGGCGAGATGCTCGCGAGCCCGGAGCTGCGCGGTGAGGCTGCCGACGGTGAGGGCGATGATGAAGTAGGTGGCGAAGGTAAGCGCGTCTTCGAACTTCGCGATGTGGAGAGTGAAGAGCGGCGGGATGAAGAGGAAATTCCAGGAGAGCGCGCTCAGCCCGGCGACGAGCAGGACCGGCCCGCGATTCAGGACCATCCCGGCGAGGAGCACGCCGAGAAGAAAGATGAGCGAGATGGCGCCATAGCCGGTGAGGGGCCTGACGACCCAGCAGGCGAAGATGAGCGCGGCCACGCCCGCCACGGCGACGGCATACTCCCGAAGCGAAGAACGCGTGCGCGGACTGGACGATCCCAGCACGGGACCAGTCTAGCGCATCCCACCCCGAGGGAAATCCGTTGTGCGGAATTTTAGTACCGTTTTAATTACTCCAGGATGACACCCCCAGATTAAGCTTTTGGCGGAACGGTTATCCTTCATGCCCGCGACTCTGGTCCCTGCAAGCCCCGCCGCTTCCCCCCACGCCATCGCCGGCGAAGACGCGCCGATGCGCAAACGGCGTTTCGCCATTCTCTGCCTGGCGAGCCTCGGGATTGTCTACGGCGACATCGGGACGAGCCCGCTCTACGCGTTGCGCGAATGCTTCTATGGGGAGCACGCGGTGCCGCCGACCCCGGCCAATGTGCTTGGCGTTCTCTCCCTCATCCTTTGGTCACTCCTTCTCATCATTTCGGTCAAATACCTCATCCTCATTCTGCGGGCGGATAATCGGGGCGAGGGCGGTATTCTTGCCCTCGCCACGCTTGTGAGCGAGGTCGTGCGCCGCGGGAAATTCGTCTTTCTCCTCGGCCTCTTCGGCGCCGCGCTCCTCTACGCTGATGGGATGATCACGCCCGCGATCTCGGTCCTCGGCGCGGTCGAGGGATTGCACATTGCGACGCCACTCCTCGATCCATTTGTCGTTCTCATCGCGGTCGGGATTTTGATTGGCCTTTTCTTTTTCCAATCCCGCGGCACGACCGGGGTGGGGAAAGTTTTCGGGCCGGTGACCGTTCTCTGGTTCCTGGCGATCAGCGCGCTTGGCGTGCACCAGATCCTGCGCGCGCCGGGTGTGTTTGCGGCGATCAATCCCTGGTATGGCCTCGAGTTTTTCGTCAACAACGGCGGTCGCGGCTTTGTCGTGCTCGGCGCCGTCTTTCTCGTCGTGACGGGGGGCGAGGCGCTCTACGCCGACATTGGACATTTCGGGACCGCTCCGATCCGGCTGACTTGGTTTGTCGTTGTCCTGCCCGCGCTGGTCCTGAACTACTTCGGTCAGGGCGCGCTCCTTTTCCTCGAACCGGAGGCGGCGGTGAATCCGTTCTACCGGATGGTGCCTGGCTGGGCACTCTATCCGATGGTTGCGCTCGCGACGGCGGCGGCCGTGATCGCTTCGCAGGCCATTATCAGCGGGGCTTTTTCCCTAACGATGCAGGCGATCCAGCTAGGTTACAGTCCGCGGCTGCAAGTGAACTACACCTCGCCCAGCATCATCGGCCAGATCTACATCCCGATCGTCAATTGGATCCTCATGATCTCCTGCGTCGGCCTTGTCCTCGGCTTTCGCAGCTCGAGCAATCTGGCCGCCGCCTACGGGGTCGCGATCACAACTACGATGCTGATCACGACGATCTTGTTTTACCTCGTGGCCTGCCGGCGCTGGAACTGGCCGGCGGCCATCGCCCTGCCGGTGGCGGCTTTCTTCGTCACGATCGACCTCGCATTCTTTGGCGCGAACATGCTCAAGGTCGCGCATGGCGGCTGGTTCCCGATCCTCGTCTCGGGGGGCATTTTGTTTCTCATGCTAACCTGGCGCAAAGGGCGGCGGATTCTGCGCGAACATCTCGGCAACGTTTGCGTGCCGCTCGACGATCTTCTCCCCGATCTCATGAGCCAGCGCATCCGGCGCGTGCCGGGGACCGCGATTTACATGTCGGGGAATCGCTGCGGAACGCCGCTCGCGCTTCTCCACAATTTGAAGCACAACAAGGTGCTGCACGAGCAGGTCGTGCTCCTGACCGTGCGGACGGAGGAAGTGCCGTACCTAACGAACGAGAAGGACAGGGTCGCGCTCGAGAAACTGGAGGGCGGCTTCTGGCGGGCGCAGATTCATTTCGGTTTCATGGAGAAACCCGATGTGCCGGCGGCCCTCGTCCGGGTGAGGAAAAAAGGCGAGCTGCAGCTGGAGCCGATGCGGACGACCTATTTCATCGGGCGCGAAACGATCCTGGCCACGCGCAAGGTGGGACTTTCGACGTGGCGCGGCTCGCTCTTCGCCTGGATGACGCGCAATGCCGGAGACGTGACCTCGTATTTTTGCCTGCCGCCTAACGGTGTCGTCGAGCTGGGCGCGCGGGTCGAGATGTAGACGTTTCGCTGCGCGAGATGTCTACAAGGCGAGATGGGCGAGCGCTTCGATCTCGGCCGTCTGGGGGAACATGTCGAATGGAGTGACGCTTTCGAGCCGGTAGACAGCGCCAAGCTCGCCCAGGTCTCGTGCCAGGGTCGGCGGATTGCAGGAAACATAGAGCAGCGTCGCCACCGGATGTGTGCGCAGAATCTCGCGCACATCGCCCCCGAGCCCGATCGCCGGCGGGTCGACGATCACCGTTGTCAGGCGTGGATCGCAGGCCGCGAGCTCTGCGCGCAAAAGCGGGGAGATCTCGCCCGCGATATAGGTTTCCGTCGGGCCCGCATCTGCCTGCGCCGCGGCGATGGCATGCACGTCCCAATCGATCCCGACAACGCGATGTATCCCGGCGACGGCGCGTTTCGCAAAAAAGCCCGCGCCGCAATAGGCGTCGATGAGGAGCGAAACATTTCCCGGAATTAGGTCCGCAATCGTGTCCGCGAGATGCGTGGCGACGGCATCGTTCGTCTGGGAAAAAACGCGCGGCCCAGAGCGCGTGCGCAGAGTGTAGTGGCCGTCGCGCGGGCGACGGGCGCGGAGCGCGGCCAGTTCCTCGTTCACTTCCGGAGCGGCAATCGCGCAGCGCTCGATGTCGATTAGGCGATGAGCATCGTGCCGGAAAAATCCGACGATGCTGTTCTCGGCGTGGACCGTTATGCGGTTGCGATATGCGTAATCGCGCGGCGAAGGGACGATCGGGCGCAGGGGCGGCTCCTGGATTTTGCCGATCCGCCGCAGGGCTTGGCCGAGCTGACGCGATTTCCAGTGGAGCTGATGCTCGTAGGACATGTGCTGGTAACTGCACCCGCCGCAGCGCCCGAAATAGGGGCAGGGCGGCGCGACGCGCTCGGGCGAAGTCTCGATCAGCCTAACGAGCCCGGCTTCGGCGAATGATTTCTTCTCCCGCACGACGCGGGCTGTGACGCGCTCCCCTTCGATCGTAAAAGGCACGAAGACCGCCTTGCCATCGGCCCGGCCGACCCCTTTCCCGCCGAAGGCGATATCGTCGATCTGTAATTCTACTTCGCGCGCCATCGTGATTGTCCTCTTCCTCTTACTCCCTGCGCTTCGGTTCCCAAAGCGCAGACTGGGAGGGAGCGTTCGGGAAGAGTCTTAGAGGACGGGGATCAGCTAATGAATTCCGCCAGCGGCTCCATCGGCTCAATGTGGCTGCAGAAAATCTTAAAGGCAGCCAGGATCGGCACGGCCAAGATGATGCCGATGATCCCCCACATCCAGCCCCAAAAGGTGAGCGAGAGGAGAACGAGCACCGGATTCAAGGTGAGTGAACGACCCATAACGAAGGGCGTGATGAAATTCCCCTCCAGCGTGGCGAGGACGAAATAAGTGAGGGGAAAAAGCAAAGCGTAGCCAATGCTGTCGAAGCTCAGGACCGCGCCCAGCGTCATACATATAATGCCGGTCAGAGCGCCGAGGTAGGGAATGAAATTCAGAACCGCCACCATCACTCCCCACATGAGGGGATTGGGCAAACCCAAAAGCCCAACCGCGGTCCCGACCGCGATGCCGAGACAGCAGTTGATGATGGTCACGGTGAAGAGATAGCGCGAAACCTGCGCCTCGATTTCGTGCGCGATCGAGACTGCGCGCTTTTTGTCGGACATGGTCGGCATGAGCTTGATCATTTTCATGAGAAAGACCCCGTCATACGCGAGGAGGAAGTAGAGCAGGATGATCGTGGTCAGGACTCCCACGAGCAGCTCTGGAGTCTGAACCATGAGCCGATCGGTCAATGGATGCTGTTTCACTTCCACGGTCGGCGTCTTGTCTTGCTGGCTTTCGGTCGTGGTCAGGTTTTCGATCGCGCCGCTGGCCTGGGCGACTTTTTCCATCGGCTTCTGGATGGGGTGCATTTTTTGTTTCAGATCCTGCAGGCTGTAAGGCGCCTTTTCGAGCCAGCCCGCGGCCGGGGCGGCAAGGAAGGAAATGCCGTAACCGATCGCTCCGATAAGAGTGAGGAGAACCACCGCGGCCCCAATGAGCGGCGGGATCTTTGCGCTGGCCAGCCCGCGAACGACCGGTCGAAGCAGGTAGCTGAGGAGAAGCGCGAGCACGATCGGGAGAAGGAGGGACCGCACGAAATAGATGGTGTAAAAAATCGCGAGGAGAAAAAGCCCAGTGGTGGCGAGGGACCGGACATCCAAGGGGCGACGCAAAAGCTCCTGCATGCGCAGGCGCGGAGTCACGACCGTCTTCTCCTTTTCCGTTTCGGATGTCTCCGCCACGGGCGCTTTTTCCAACTCGATTTCCACCTCTGGATAAATCGGTTGCGGGGCGGCCTTCACGCGTCCCCTCCGGCTTGTGCTCCCGTGATTCCTGGTATCGCAGCTCTCCGCTCGTGAGGTCCCTCGGCGCGCTGCGCCGCCTCGAGATGATAAAAAGCCCGGACAATCGCGTTCTGGCAAACGACTGGTTGACGAAAGCGGGGAACCCGCCGTTGAGTTCACTCTCTCCAATGCCGGCCGCTTCCTTACGCGCACTCCTGACCCACGCGATCGACTACGCGGGCCTCTTTCCACCGGCCGATCTCGCGCTTGAGCCGGCTCTGCAAAATCAGGCGGTCTACGTCCGTTCGCCCGAGCGATGGATGCTGGGCGCGTTCATTCTCCCGGTCGCGAAGTTCAGCGAGAGCCAGGCCCAGCTGGCGCAGTTCGACGCCGACCATCCGCTGGAAATTTCGGTGCTCGGGCCGAAAACGACCAAGGCGGCGGAGTTTCGGCTCGCGCTCGAGACGGCGGCGGAAGGGATCAAGGAATTTCTCAACGGGCACAAAGGCACGGTCTCGATCCGCCAATTCGAAATGCCATTGCCGCGCGGGGCGGTCGCCAAGTCGTTAGGCGTGGCCCGCGCCCTTCTGGGCGATCTGCCTTTGAATGTTTTTTGGGAAGCGCCGGCCGAGGACGCCGCCGCCACGATCGAGGCTCTCTCCGGGAGCGGGGCCGGCTTTAAGTTGCGCACCGGCGGCGTGACCGCGGACGTTTTCCCAGGCGGCGCGCAAATCGCGCGCACCCTCGTGACGGCGGCAAGGCATCGGGTGCCGATCAAGTTCACCGCTGGGCTGCATCATCCGGTGCGCCTCTGGCACGAGAGCGTGGGGACGAAGATGCACGGTTTCCTCAATGTCCTGGGCGCCGGGGTGCTGGCGGCCGAACACCGCTGGAGCGAAGCGCAGACCCAGGAGATGCTGGCCGAGGAAGAGGCCGACGCCTTTAGCTTCGATGACGAGATGATGCGCTGGCGCGACTGGAAAATGACGACGGCGCAAATCGTAACGCGGCGCCAGCTCGTCACGTCGTTAGGCAGTTGCAGCTTCGATGAGCCGCGCGACGACCTGCGCGTCCTGGGCCTTTTGTAGGGCGGCTTCCAATTCGCGGTTGGAGGGACGGACGCAGTCCGGTCCCTGTTTCAGCATACTCGGACGACACGGCGGTCGTCCCTCCAGCGCCGCGTGACGACCTGTGCGCGTTGAGCCTTTGGAGGGCGGGCGCTCCGCCTGCCCGGCTTATTTTGAGCGCCGCAGCTTTTTCAAATTGGGCAGGCGACGCGCCCGCCCCTACAATAATAATCATGCCCGCACCATCCCGCTCTTTTATCGAGGTTTCGCCCGAGTCGGATTTCCCGCTCCAAAATCTTCCCTACGGCATTTTTCGACCTAACAACGGGCGGGCCCGGGCCGGAGTCGCGATCGGCGACCTTATTCTCGACCTCGCTGTCCTGGAGGAAGGGGGTTATTTCCGGGCCCTCAATTTCGGGCCCGACCCGATTTTCGGTCGCGATTCGCTCAACGCTTTCCTCGCGCTCGGCCGCCCGACCTGGCGCAAGACGCGCGAGATTTTGCAACACCTGCTGGCGGCGGAGACGGCCACCTTGCGCGACAACGAAGCACTTCGGACGCGCGCCTTTCATCGCCAGGCGGAGGTAAAAATGCTGTTGCCGGCGCGGATCGGCGATTACACCGATTTTTATTCCTCCTATCACCATGCCTTTAATGTCGGGACGATGTTTCGTGGGCCGGAGAACGCGCTCATGCCGAACTGGAAACATCTCCCCATCGCTTACCACGGCCGGGCCAGCTCGATCGTGCCGAGCGGGGCCGACGTGCGCCGCCCCCACGGCCAGATCAAGCCGCCCGACGCCGAGACCCCAATCTTCAGCGCGACCCGCGCGCTCGATTTCGAACTTGAGACCGCCTTCTTCGTCGGTCCGCCCAACGAACTGGGCGAGCCGGTCCCGGTTACGGAGGCGGCCGACCACATTTTCGGCTTCGTGCTCATGAACGACTGGAGCGCCCGCGACATCCAGACTTGGGAATACCAGCCGCTCGGCCCTTTCCTGGCGAAGAATTTCTGCACGAGCATCTCGCCTTGGATCGTGACCCTGGAAGCGCTCGAACCGTTCCGCAAACCGCTCCCGGCGCAGGATCCTGCACCCATGGAATACCTGCGGGCGCCGGACGACTTCACCTTCGACATTCACCTCGAGGTCGAGCTGCAAACGGTGCAGATGCGGGCGCCGCAGACGATCGCGCGGAGCAACTTCCAGAATCTTTATTGGAGCATCGCGCAGCAATTGGCCCATCACACGATCGGCGGCTGCAATCTCCAACCGGGCGACCTCCTGGCCAGCGGCACGATCAGCGGCCCGACGGAGGACGCGCGCGGCAGCATGCTCGAACTGACCTGGCGCGGGGCCAATCCCTTGCAACTCCCCGGCGGCGAAACCCGTAAATGGCTCGAGGACGGCGACCGCCTGACGATCCGCGGCTGGGCCGAAGGTGATGGTTACCGGGTCGGCTTTGGCGAAGTAATGGGCCGGATCGTGGCCTGAAACAGTACAGCCATCGGGGCCGTGCGGGCCGGCGCGAGAAAAAGTTTGGCCGAAGACGACTTTTTTAATTGCGCGGCACCAAAAATGCCTTCAATAAGGGCTGCGCGTGTTTCGTTTCATTCTTTTTCTCAGCTGCATTTTCGCCCTCTCGCTCCCAAACCTCCGGGCCGCCGGCCTCTCCAAATCGGAAACGCGATTTGTTTACGTCGATGCCAAGGGCAAAGTGCAGTCGACCGAGATCATCTCCCGCTTTACCGGCAAGAGTAAGATTCTTCCGCACATGGATCCGAAGCTGGCCCGGGCGGCGACGATCGCGGAAGAGCGCGCCAATGCGCATTCCAGGATGCGCTGCTGGCGCTATGTGAAACAGGCATTGCTCGCGGCCGGCGCAGTCGATTCCTATCCCAAGACCTCCCTTGCGCGGCAGGCGGGCGAGGAACTGGTGCACAACTATGGCTTCACCCGGCTCTCGATTCGCGATCCCTATCAGGCTCCGGTTGGGTCAGTCCTGGTCTATGGTTCGCGCCGCGGGGCGGGGCATGTGGAAATTCGCACGCGGCGGGGATTTGTGAGCGATTTCCGAGCCTCGGTTCCATCGCGCCGACCGTTAATCGGCGTTTACGCGAAGCTCGATTCGACGACCCGCCGGTAGTCGCCTAAAGCGGCGGCGGCGTCGCGAGCAGAAACCAGCTCACCATCGCGAGCGCGATGAGGAGTTTGCCCAGCATCCCAGCAAGATTGCCCAGCAAAGCGCCCCAGCCGGCCCGACCAGCGTCGACCAGTTGCTTGCCGCCGGCGATTTCGCCCGCGAGCGCGCCGACAACCGGGCCGACCAGAAGCCCGGGCAGGCCGAAAAAGACGCCGACGAGGGCGCCGGCGAAGGCGCCTAGGCGGCCCCAGCGAGTGGCGCCGAATCGACGGGCGCCGAACCAGGCGCTGACGAAGTCGATCGCCAGCGAAGCGAGGGTGAGGCCGAAAAGGACGAGAATGCTCAACCAGCCAAGCCCTTTCTCCGGTCCGAGCATGAGGCGATGAATGACGGCCGCCGCGAAGATGACCGTCGTGCCGGGCAAAATCGGGAGGACAGTCCCGATGAGGCCGATCGCCATCAGCACCAGCGTCACGCTCCACCAGAAAAGTTCCACGACCGATTGTAGCCGGGATCGTTGTTCCCGGCGATCGGGCTGCAACCTTGACAAGGCCGCGCCTGTCCGCGAGCCTGCCGGTCCACAAAATTTTCGATCATGGCCAACTCCAAATCCGCCGCCAAACGCGCCCGCCAAAATCCTCGCCGCACCCTGCGTAATCGCAGCGTGCTCACCCACCTGCGTTCCCTTGCCAAGCGCCAGGCCGGCAGCGGAAAAAAGGAAGACTCACAGGCGCTTGTCTGCGCGCTTGATCGGGCGGCTAAACGCGGGATCATCCACAAGAACGTCGCCAATCGGCGCAAGGCGCGCCTGAACAAAGCGGCCGCCAAGGCCCCGACTTCCTAATCCTGCTCATTCTCTTGCTCCTGCTCCTGATCGGTGGTGGAAGATTAGGATCAGGAGCAGGATGAGGAATGAAGAAACGGCGTTGCATCTCGCCCAGAAAAGTTGACTTTTGCCGATGATTCCTGCGCTCCTTCTTGTCGTTTTGGCGGTCGTCTATCGAATCGCATCGGCCGTCATCGTACAGAGCGGCGGGAGCGCCTGGCTCTCGAACTTCGCTCCCCTTGCCGCGATCGCTCTTTGCAGCGCGGTCTATTTCCCCCGGAAATACAAATTCACCGTCCCGCTCGCCGCCCTCTTGGTTTCCGACATCGTGCTCGATGTTTATTATCGGGCCTCGCTCCTCGACCCGCTCGTCCTTTGCCGCTACGTCGCTTTTGCGCTCGTCGGATTGCTCGGTCTCGCCATCAGCCGGCGGCCTTCGCTTAAAACCGTCCTGCCTGCTTCGCTCGCCGGCTCGGTTTTGTTCTACGCCATCACCAACGCCTTTTCCTGGCTGACCGATTCCGGTTATGTGAAAAATTTCGCCGGCCTCATCCAGGCCCTGACCGTCGGCTTGCCGCAGTACGGCGCCACGCCCACCTGGATGTTCTTCCGCAATTCGCTCGTGAGCGATCTGCTCTTTACCCTTCTCTTTGTCGCCTGCATGAGCTTGAGCCGGCGCTCCTCCGACCTCCCGGCCCGGGCCGCCGCCGCCGCCGGTCCTCTGCCGAATTGATCCCGATGGCTGCGCCCGAGCAACGCGACGAGGTCGAGATGCTCGCGATGATGCTGCTCATCCGCCGTTTCGAGGAGCGGGCCAGCCAGCAGTATCAGGCGCAGAAGATCGGTGGTTTTTGCCACCTCTACATCGGGCAGGAAGCGGTTGTGGCCGGCGCGGTCGCGGCCACCCGCCCCGACGATTACATCATCACGGCCTACCGCGATCACGCCCACGCTCTCGCCCGCGGGACGAGCGCCGACGCCTGCATGGCCGAGCTTTTCGGCAAGGTCACCGGTTGCTCGCGCGGCCTAGGCGGGTCGATGCATTATTTCGACAAGAAGAATCACATGTATGGCGGCCATGCGATCGTCGGAGCGCACGTGCCGCTCGCGGCCGGGATGGCGTTTGCCGCCAAATATCGCAAGGAAGATCGGGTCACCCTTTGCTTTTTTGGAGATGGGGCGATCAACCAGGGCGGATTTCACGAGGCGCTAAATCTCGCCGCCCTCTTCAAGCTCCCGGTCATTTTCATTTGCGAAAACAACTTCTTCGCCATGGGCACGTCGGTGAAACGCTCGACCGCGCTCAAGCAGATCGTTGATCGGGCCGAGGGCTACGACATGCCGGGCGAGATCGTCGACGGGATGAACTTTCGCGAGGTGCGCGACAAGCTGGGCGAAACCATCGCGTCGATCCGAAAGGATCCGCACCCGGCCTTCGTCGAAGCGCGCACCTATCGTTATCGCGGCCATTCCATGTCCGACCCGGCGAGTTATCGGACGAAAGAGGAGCTGGAAAAATATCGACTCGAAGATCCGATCACGCGTTTGCGCGCCCAGCTCACGCGGGAAGGGAAACTGAGCAACGAGGAGTTCGACAAGCTCGACAAGCGGGCCAAGGAGCAGGCGATGGCGAGCGTGAAATTTGCCGAGAGCAGCGCCGAACCGCCGCTCGAAGACCTGCACGCCTACACCTACGTCGACGACGGTGATGAACCCAGTGTCGAGGCGGACGTGACGCCCGCAAAAGGACGCGCCGACAAACCGGCGCGGCGCGCCTCGTCACCGGGCAAAGCGCGGAAAGCGATCGACGCGGCTGCCTCAACAAACGGAGAGCAAGCGTGAGGGAAATCACCTATCGACAGGCTTTGAACGAAGCCCTCGCCGAAGAAATCGCGCGCGACCCGAACGTCTTCCTGATGGGCGAGGAAGTGGCCGAATACAACGGCGCCTACAAGGTCAGCCAGGGTCTGCTCGACCGCTTCGGGCCGGAGCGGATCATCGACACGCCGATCAGTGAGAACGGCTTTGCCGGGCTTGGCATCGGGGCCGCGATGGTCGGCCTGCGTCCGATCGTCGAGTTCATGACCTTCAGCTTTTCGTTCGTCGCGTTCGACCAGATCGTTAACAACGCGCCCAACATGCTCACGATGTCGGGCGGGCAATTCAACATCCCGATCACCTTCCGCGGGCCTAACGGACCCGCCCACCAGCTCGGGGCCACTCATTCTCACGCCACGGAATGCCTCTACGCCAACGTCCCCGGCCTCAAGATCTGCACCCCCGCCACCCCACGGGATGCGAAGGGTCTGCTCAAGACCGCGGTGCGCGACAACAATCCCGTCCTGGTCCTGGAGTGCGAGCTTTTCTACAGCCACAAAGGCGAGATCGAAGATGAGGATGTCGAGCTGCTCATTCCGTTAGGCGAATCGGAAACGAAACGCGCGGGGAGCGACGTCACGATCATCTCCTACGCCCAGACCGTGCCGATGGCGCTCAAGGCGGCGGAGGAATTGGCGGGCGAGAAGATTGAGGCCGAGGTGATCGATTTGCGCTCGATCAAGCCGCTCGATTGGCCGGCCGTTTTCGACTCCGTCACAAAAACCCATCGCGTCGTGATCGCCGAACAGGACCGCCCTTTCTGCGGAGTCGGGGCCGAGATCGCCTACCGAATCCAGCAGGAAATATTCGACGAGCTCGACGCTCCGATCCAGCGCGTGACGCAGGAGGACGTGCCGATGCCTTACAACGAAACCCTCGAAAAAGCCGTCCTCCCCAGCGCCGAGAAAATCGTCGCAGCGGTCAAAAAGATTTGTTAGGAACTCTCGTCACTCGTCACTTTCCATCATGCCTGAAATCCAGATGCCGAAACTGAGCGACACCATGACCGAGGGGACGCTCGTGAGCTGGAAGAAAAAAGTTGGCGACGAAGTCACGGCTGGCGAAGTCCTGGCCGAGATCGAGACCGACAAGGCGACGATGGAATGGGAATCGACCGAGGATGGCCTTTTGAAAGAAATTTACGTCGAGGAAGGCGGGAAGGTGAACGTGGGCGACCGCATCGCCTTCATCGGTGGAGAAGGAGAAGAGGCAGAGGGAACGGAAGAGGAAGAGAAAGAGAAGGAAGAAGCCGCGCCCGCCGAAGCGAAGGACGCAACTCCCGAGCCAAAGGCTGCCGACAAGAAAGCCCCCGCCAAAGCAAAACCCGCCCCCAAAGCCGAAGAACCCTCTGCCGGAGGCCGCATCAAAGCTTCCCCCCTCGCGAAGAAGATCGCAGCCGAAAAAGGCGTTGACCTAACGAGTCTCAAAGGCACCGGTCCTGGTGGCCGGATTGTGGAAAAAGATGTCGAGGCCGCAGCCGCAGATGGAGCGTCGGCCGTCCCAGCCGAAAAAACCGCCACTCCAAAAACAAAAGCCCCGGCCCCCGAAATTTCCGCCGGCGAAACCGCCCGCATCAGCCTCACCGGCATGCGCAAAGTGATCGCCGAACGCCTCGTCTCCAGCCTCGGCCCGGTCCCGCATTTCTACCTCAACATCGAGATCGACGCCGATCCGCTCATGCGCGTCCGCGCCGAATTGAAATCCGGCGGCGAAGATGACGACGCGACCAAAATCACGGTCAACGATTTTATCCTTAAAGCCGCGGTCGTAGCGGCCCTGCGTGAGCCGAAAGTGAACGCCGCCTTCGACGGCGACGCCATCATTCAGTACGGGGACATCAACCTCGCGGTCGCGGTCGCGATCGACGAAGGGCTCGTCACCCCCGTCATCCGCGGTGCCCAAAACAAATCGCTCCGCGAGGTCAGTGCCGCGGTCAAAGACCTCGCCCACCGCGCGCGCAACAAGCGGATGAAACCGGAGGAATTCCAGGGCGGCACCCTGACGGTCTCGAACCTCGGGAGTTACGGGATCGATTATTTCTCCGCCATCATCAACCCGCCCCAGGCTATCATCCTCTCGATCGGTGCCATCGTTAGGCAGCCGATTGTGAACGAGGCCGGCGTCGTGGTCCCGGCCTACCGAATGAAAATTGGGATGAGCTGCGACCATCGGGTGGTCGACGGCGCGATCGGCGCCAGCTACCTGAAAGCGCTCCGCCACCTACTTCAGAACCCGTCGCTCCTCCTGCTGTAGCGAAATTTTCCACCGGGTTCGTTGGTCCCAGCCCCGCTCGGTTCAGGAGGCTTTGGAGATAATCGTCCCGAGCCTGGCCAGCTTCGGCGCGGCGGCTGGCACACTGAGCATGATGCTGGCGAGGGCCATCAACAGAGTGGCGGTGAAGGTCTCGCTCGTGATGATGCGCTTATCGAGCTGAGGGCCGATCCAGCCCGCGCTCAAAATCAGCATCAAAGCCGCTGCGCCGCAGCCGAAGAGCAACCGGACACCGAGAGCGAGACCGGCAGTGACCCCGGTCTCCTTCCGATGACGCAGGCCTTTTCCAGATCCAGCTCGATCCCGGCTACCCAGACGAAAATCATGATCGCCCATTGCGCGATCCCGTTAAGCTGATCGATGACCTGCGGATTGAAAACGAACCGGTAATAATCAGGAAAAAGCGCGCCGAGCACGCCGGGCCCGAGAAGAATCCCGCCGATGATCTGCACCACCACCAGCGGCGCGTAATACTCGGTCCGGCAGAGCCGCCAGACGAAGTACGGCACCGTAAAGATGATCGTCATCGCGATGAGGAAGACCTCCGACGTGCTCATGGTATTGCGCGCCGAGAGGAGGTCAGTCCTGTTTGCGAAGCGGAAACGGCGGCGTCAACTGCCGGAAGGAACGCCAGCGAGCGCAGGAGAAACTTCCGAACCGGATTGGGCTCCGCTGACACCGCGCCCCTCCGCGATCCACTCTTCGGTGCCGGGGACCGGCGAATCCGGCGCCCAGAGCGGCGCGCGCTCCGGATGGAAGCGCGAGCCGATCGGCACCGAGTAATCGTCGGCCTCGTACTCCCGCGTGCGCTTGAGGAGCTTGCGAAATGACATGATTGAACGCGAAGGTTGATGCTCGAACTCGTAGATGCGCCCGGCGAATGCATCGGTCATCTGCTCGACGTAACGCGAGTGAACAAAGGTGGCAAAAGCGAAGGGCTGCTCCCAGAAGAGGTCGATCATGTCCTCGAGGTTATCGATCCCCTTCTCGCAAGCCATCTGGTGTTCCTCGAAAGGATTCTCCCGGTCGTCGAGCTTGCCTTCGAGGAATTGCCGCACGACTGGCGCCGCAAACTCCGCTTCGCGCATCGTCACCGTGACACCGAAGGAAAAGATCGGATCGAGAAAGCGGTGTGAATCGCCAATGCAGATGAAGCCTTTCCCGCAAAAGCCGCGCACCTGGTAGGAGTAGTTTGGGAGCACGTGCACCTTTTCCGCCAGGTCGAGCTTCGGAATTCGACGCCCAATTTCCGGGTTAATGTTGAACAGCTCGCGCCGAAAGTATTCCTCCGGAGTCTGTTTTTTCCTCGTGAACTCGTCCCGCGGCGTCACCATCCCAATGCTCACCACTTCCTTGTCGATGGGAATGAACCAGCCCCAGTGGAACTTCTTGTCATAAAAGATCAGGGTGTTGTCTTTTGCCTCCGGTCCCTCCGTCCCGGGCCCGCGGATGGCGCCGCGCACATGCGAGAAAAAGGCCACCTGCTTGTCATAGCTGCCGAGATATTTCGGGCCGGTCACCTTTTGGTTCGCGAGGAAAGTAGCCTGGCCGGAGCAGTCCAACACCACTCGCGTCTGAATGTCTTCCTCGGTCCCATTGGGATGACGCACCCTGATCCCGACGAGCGCGCCATCGGCACCCTTCAACGCCTTGATCGCCGTCCCGCGCAGAAGCTTCGCGCCGCGCGCGACCGCTTCTTCCAGCATCATTTTGTCGAACTCACTCCGGCGCACCTGCCAGGTAATGTTGTCGTACAGATTCCAGTCTTCATCGCGGGAGGAAACTTTCACGTACCAGGTCGTGGCGGCATTACTGCCATAGACGACCACCCCGTGCTTCACCGGGTTCTCCATCTCGTTCATCTTCTCTTCCAACCCAAGCCGCCGCAGCACCTGGGCCGCTTCGCCCGTGAGCGACTCGCCGATGTGGAAACGCGGAAACTCCTCCTGCTCGAGAATCACCGGAGTAATGCCTTCCTGGAGCAGGAACATGGCAGCGGCGGCGCCCCCGGGCCCACCGCCAATAATCAGTACGTCAGTTTTCATAATGGTGACTCAAAACTCCCTTCGTTGCGGTTGCCGACCCATGATCGGGGACGCCGGGAATACTTCCCTTGGCGATGCGCCGTGCCTTGCTGTTGCGTATCGACAATGCTTATAACCTCATCGATCTGACAAGTGATTCCTGCGCGGGACGAGCGGAAATAACATTCCCGTCATTCTAACGACAGATTTTCTGCCTAACCAAATTCATCTGCGGCAATCACCGCTCACCGCGCCGTGCCCGCCTGATCGCAGCGCCGCCGGCGTCTCTCCCGTGAACGAGTCTCGTAGATCCACGTTTGGCCCTCTCGGCCTCAGCATTCCGTCATGGGCGAGCCGCCGCATGTTGGACGGGGATCGCGGTCTGGCATTCCCCCGGAAGCCGCAATCTGGCTGACAGCGATTTGTAACTTGCGTTCCGCGCCACAAATCGCTAAAACTGATCTTGTTCTGGGGGGAACAGAGGCCGGGTGCTCGGACTGCGTTCGAGTGCCCGGCCTTATTCTTTTCTCTGCCCACCCCGATCGCGCCTGGCGTTTGCGTTCCACGAGCGGCGATGGACTTTGCTAGGCGGAAGATGAATTCGCCTAACGACGAAGAGGAACCGAACCCGCCTAATCTGCGCATTGCGTCCTTCGCCGCTCACGCCACCCGCGGCCTCGTGCGCCATCAGGCGATGCGGCGCAAGTTCATGTTCTGGGCCGTCCTCCTGGCGGTGCTGATGCTTTTTTGCGGGGCGACTTTTCTGACCCCGTTGCTCGATCCCAAGGAGCACGCCGGTTGGTTCGTGTTCTACTGGTTGGCTTGCGCCTGGGTGACGGTAACCGCCGTCCTACTCGCGATTTTTGATCTCCTCCTCGTGCGGGTGCAGGCGCGGGAGGAAAAGCGCGCCCTGACGAAGAAGATGGCGGAACGGCCCGGGTGCGAGGATGCAGACTAACGAATTCGGGCGCGGGGCGACGCTGCCGCCGGCCGGCTGGAAAAAGCGCGAGGAGATGGAGGCCGACGAGCGACGCGCGCTCGCGCCTTTTGCGCAAAAATCCGGCGACTCGCGCGGCCGGCAATTTCCCGAAGAGCGCCATGCCTATCGAACAGAGTTCCAGCGCGATCGCGCCCGGATCATTCATTCGCGCGCTTTCCGCCGCCTCGAATATAAGACGCAGGTTTTTCTTAACGGGACGGCCGATCATTTGCGGACGCGGTTGACGCACACCTGCGAGGTCGCGTCGGTCAGTCGCACGATCGCGCGTGCCCTCGGGCTGAACGAAGACCTGGCGGAGGCGATTGCGCTCGCGCACGATCTCGGGCATGCGCCCTTCGGACATTCGGGGGAGGAAATGCTGGCGGAGTGCATGCGGGAAGAGGGCGGTTTCGAGCACAATCGCCAGAGCCTGCGGGTGGTGGAGTTGCTCGAAAATGCTTATCCCGCGTTCCCGGGCTTGAACCTGACCGGCGAAGTGCTCGACGGCTTGCGCAAGCACGAGCCGGGCGCCGCGCGCTCGCTCGAAGCGCAGATTTCTCACCTGGCGGACGAAATCACCTATTACAGCCACGACCTGGATGACGCGCTCGACTTCGCCATTCTCGATACCGACCAACTCGACGAGAGCGCCATCTGGCAGCGGAGCCATGCCCGGGTGGCGGCGCGTAATCCGCAGCTGTCAGGCGCGGAGCTGCACAAGAATATCATCCGCGACATCATCGACCTGCAGGTGCGCGATGTCGTCGCGACGAGCGCGGCGGCGATCGCCGCGACGGCGCCGGGAAACGCGGAGGAGGCGCGGCGGTCACCGGGGCGTTTGATCCGCTACAGCGAGGAACTGGGGGCGGCCAATCGCGAGCTGCGGCAATTTCTTTACGCGAACGTTTATTATCATCCGCGGGTGGCGGAAGTGAACCGGCGCGCCTGCGAAATGTTGCGTGCAGTTTTCGTCGCTTATCTGGCCGACCCGGAAAGACTGGGGGAGGCCGCGGCGCGGCGGATTGAGCGCGAAGGATTGCACCGGACGGTGTGCGATTACATCGCGGGGATGACCGACCGCTATTTGCTCGAGGAGCACGCCCGGCTGGGTGTTTAGAACTCGTGCTCCTGCTCGTGATCGAACGGCCTAACAATGTCGATCGATTAGAAGCGCGATCAAGAGCACGAGCAGGAGCTTGTCAGGCGATTTCCTCCCGCAGGAACTGGATGAGGAGGCGGAGACGCTGGTTGAGATCCAGTTCCTCGAGGAGTTGCTGGCGCCGGGCCGGATCGCTGATGAAAGTGGCGGCGACCAAGTCGGCCAGCATTTCCGGGTCGGACATTTCGCTCAGGTAACGATCGATTTTTTCCGGCAACTCGCGGCCGCTCTCTTTCAGGCGGGCGTAAAATTCCAGCACCTTGGCGGCGAGCGCGTCCGTCTCGACGGTGAGTTTGGTGCGAGTTTTGAGCGGCTTGATTCGCGCGATCGGGAAAGGTGATTCCTGTTCGAACTCGGAGAATTTCACCCGCCGGATCCCCTGCAGAATGAGGTCGGAAGTTCCGTCGCTTCGTCCCACGCAGGCGCGGATGAGGCCGACGGTGCTGACCGGAAAAAAATCGGCGCTCGTGCGCCACTCCGGCCGCCCCGGCCTGACGAGGGCGACGCAAAGCATGCGGTCGTCATCGAGAGCGTGGGCGAGCATTTCGCGGAAGCGCGGCTCGAAAATGTGGAGCGGGAGCAGGGCATTGGGAAAGAGCAGCACACCGGTGAGCGGCATGACCGGGACAGTGCAGGGCAGTTCGACCGTTTCGGGCATCGGCGGGATGTTCTCTCTATTCAATATACGCACGCCGGGCGCGGCGGAGTTGTTCGAGGGTGGGTTGACCGGCTACGACGGGCCGGTCCAGCGAGATGTAGGTGAGGGCCGAACCGAGCCGGGCGAGGCGACGACGCGATTCCTCTCCGAGCCTGCCCAGCCCCATGGCGGCGATGGGCAATCGGGAACGATGCTCCTCGAAAAAAACGAGGAGCCGTTCGAGTTCGGCTGGCGTCTCAGTGCGGGTGGCGATTTTGAGGATAGCGGGATGAAAGGCAGCCGCCGAATGAGCGAAGCGGCGGAGGTCGCCTAACGACGCAGTGCGGCCCAAGTCGTGCCGCGAAATAATGAGCCCGAGCCGGCAGCGCCGAATTTCGTCGAGCAGGGCGGGCATCTGCCTAACGGACCGAAATTCCAAATCGACAAAAGCGGCGTGCGGCAGGAAGCGAAGAAGGAGGGCGCGCCGCGCGGCGAGGGAGAGCCGTCCCCGCCCGCCTTCGGCCGGATGGCGGGCCGTGAGGATGAGCGGCACCCGCAACCGGGGCAGGGCGCGCTCGATCTCACCTAACGAATGGCGGAGGGCGTCGAGCCGCAGTTCGATGAGATCGGGCGGGCGGCGCAGGCGCGCGGCGCGGGCCAGTGCGGTGGGGGAAGCGATCACGCCGACGACGCGATTTTGGCCTGCGAAATGATTGGCCGGCGCGGTAGCCCTCATTTTCCCTTCGAGCGCACACCTTGCGATGGCAGAATGCGCTTCCGCAGATTTCTTAACATGGTCAGTTCCACCAGCTGCAAAGCCCTCGCAGAGCAAAATATTCAGAAGTCGCGAGGCAGCATTCGTTCCACGTATTTGGCGATAAGATCAAATTCGACGTTGAGGATGTGACCAGGCTGAAGGAGACCCAGATTCGTCCGCTGCCGGGTGTGAGGAATAATCCACAGGGCAACGCTCGCCGGCAGCACTTCGGCGATCGTCAGGCTAACGCCGTTGAGAGCAATCGAGCCCTTGAAGGCGGCATAACGGGCAAACTCGGGCGGCAGTTCCACCTCCAGCCGGTAATCGGCTCCGCGCGCGGCGAAACCGAGGACCCGCGCCGTGCAATCGATGTGTCCCTGGACAAAGTGACCTCCGAGACGCCCCGTCACAGGGAGGGCCGGCTCGAGGTTAACCGCGCTGTCGCGTCTCAGGTCGCGGAGATTGGTGCGCGCAATCGTCTCCGCAAGCAAATCAAAGGTGAGATTGCCCTCGAGGATTTCCGTCGTCGTTAGGCAACAGCCGTTGGCTGCCACGCTGTCGCCCGTCCGCAAGTCGCGGGCGATCGAGGGCGCGGCGAGGTGCAATTGAGTGCCGCGCTCCGTCGTCCGAATCGAGCGGACGCGTCCGATTTCTTCAATCAATCCGGTGAACATATGCCCGCGGGAGAATACGCAGGTTTTCGCAGATGCGTGGGAGAGATTTTTCGCTCTGCGGGCGAGAGGTTTTCCCCCCGGGACAGCCCGGGGGAGGGTAGGGCGGGGTCATTGGTTGGGGCGGGCGAAGGTCCGATTTGGTCGGAAATCTTTCGCCACGCGGGCCGATGGGGGTTCTTGCTGTGCGCAACCAGGCACAACGACGGCCGGCTCCACGCCAGGCGCCCTGACACAATAATCCGCCTGCTGGCGTCAAAGTTGCTCGTTAGGGAGGGGCAGGCGGAACGGCTTTTCGATCAAGTGAGTGGCAATTTGCGACACACGGTGGGGGAATGGCGTTCAAAAATATTTTCAAAAAAATGAAAAAAACGCTTGTCAGGTTGGAATTCCTCCTGAATTCTCACCGCGAAACCTAACCAAACACCAATGGAGAAACTAATGATCAGAACTGTACTCACGAAGTTCGGATTTCTCCGCACGGCCCTTGCGGTCGCCGCGGCGATTCCGATTCTCGCCGGTTCCGCTGCGTTTGCTCAAGCGCCTTCACCGGCAGCCTTGAGCCCGGCAGAGCCGCTTAATGCGCCTGGCGCGACGGGAGCTGCCCCGCAGCCGGGCGAACTACCGCAAAATGCGACCGGTAGCACAGCCGAAACCGAGCGCATCATCGTCACCGGTTCGAACATTCCGACGGCTCAGGAAGTCGGACCGAACCCGGTCTTGAACATCAACCGTGACTTGATCAATAAATCAGGTGAACGCTCCGCAGAAGAGCTGATCAAGAATCTTCCCGTAGCCAACGGCGGTGGTGTTCCGATCTCAAACAACGGAACGGGTTTCACGCCCGGTGCCTCCGCGCTTTCACTTCGCGGCCTGGGACCGGAAGCTACGCTCGTGCTGGTCGACGGCCGTCGTCTGGCTCCTTACCCAGTGGGTAACAACGGCACGCAGGCATTTTTCGATCTACGCTCGATTCCCGAATCAGCGATCGAGAGCATCGAAATTCTGAAGGACGGCGCTTCGACGACCTATGGCGCGGATGCGGTCGCGGGTGTGGTGAACATCAAACTGCGACACGATTACAAGGGCGCTGAGGCCACCGTGGAATATGGCAACACACTGGACAAAGACTCCGGTGAGTACCGCGGATCCGTCATCTTCGGCGTGGGCGATGGCAACACTCAGATAACTGGGTCGATGAACTTCTACCACCGCAATTCGATCTTTAACCGTGACCGTGGATTCTCGGCTGTGCCTCCGTTCCTGAGCAGCAATGCCACGCCTTACAACCTCCAGTTGTCGCGAGACGTGGTTATCGCTGCGGGCGTCGATCCGGCCACTTTGCCGAACCCCGCCAGCGGCATTATCTTCGGCACGGCGCCGACAGGTTCCAATGGCTTCGCGCCGCCGACGCAGTACATTTATGGCGTCGCCCGCGTCCGCGCGCCTTTCTCGCAGCTGCCGGGTTTCGACTTCAACCAATTCTCCAGTTCGTTTCCGACGATCGAGAACTACGGTGGATTCACCAACTTCAGCCATAAGATTTTCGGCGACCAGATGGTCCTCTTCGGTGACGTTTTCTATGAGAAAACCAAGTCGCACGACGAATTGGCTCCGACTGCAACCGGCAATTTCGAGACGCCGGGTGCAAAAACAATCGCCATTCCGCCAGGAACCAATCTCATGGGAGTTGCTCCGCCAAACACGCCAACCTTTGAGGAAACCGGTTTGCCTCCGGACGCAGTCAACCCTTTCAACCCGTTCAACCAGATCATCTCTGGCGGTAGCCGCGCTCGCTTCCTGGAGTTCGGTAACCGCTTGTTCGACAACACGACGGACAACTTCCTCACGACGATCGGGATTAGAGGTGATAAGTTGTTTGACGGCTCTTGGGGTTACGACACTGCGTTCCGCTACAACGAGATCAAGGCGACTTCGCAGTCGTCCGTGGTCTCCAGTTCGCGCCTCACGCAGATCCTGAATCAAAACTCGCCCATTTTTGCCGCGGGTGGTGCGCTGGCTGGTGGTACGGCCTTCAATCCGTTTGGTGACGCGCTCAATGGCCCGCCCATCCCGACCAATGCGGATGACGTGGCCTTCGCCACCATTCATCCCAAGGATGTGGATACTTCGAAGATCGCGACTCTGGATTTGAATATTTACACGACGGAGTTGTTTAAGCTGCCCGCGGGCGGCGTCGGATTCGCGTTCGGCGGGCAGTTCCGCCGTGAAACCTTGAAACAGGATGTCGACCAACTCTCGATTGATGGCGATATCGCGGGCAACTCAACCGGAGCCAGCACCAATGCCGGCCGGAAAGACTGGGCCATCTATGCGGAATCGAACATTCCGATCTTCAGCCCAACCTTCAGCTTTCCGGGGTTCTATTCCTTGGAACTCTCGGCTGCGGTTCGTTATGAGGAATTCCGGAATAACGACACGAACGTTGCGGTGCCGAAGTTCGGTCTCCGCTGGCAGCCGATCGACGAGAGCCTCACGGTTCGCGCCACGATTGGCAAAGGCTTCCTGGAGCCGTCACTAATCCAGCTTTTCGGTAGCCCGACCTCCGCGCTGACGCCGGTCACTGACACCTTACCCACTTCGTTGGGTGGCCCTCCCGTTCCGGTCGGCGATCCGCTGCGAACTGAGCCTGAGCAAAACGTCGTCTTCACCAGCACCCCTACTCTCCAACCGGAAGACTCGACCTCCTTCACTGCGGGCATCGTTTGGTCGCCGAAGTTTATCCCGGGTTTCACGATGTCGATTGACGTTTGGGACACCGAGCGAACGGGGCAAGTCATTCAGTCGAGCATTCCGGCGATCCTGAATCGCGAAGAGAACGGTGGTCTGCTGCCGGGTGAAATCGTCCAGCGCGATGCATCTGGCTTCATCAGCCGCATCTTCGTTCCGTTCATTAACAGCGGCGCGACGACCGCATCGGGCGTCGACCTTGGCCTGCAATACGTCTACCCGACTAATTTTGGAACGTTCACCTCGCTGACTCAGGTGTCGTACCTAGATTCGTATGAGTTCCAAGGCACACCGGACGCCAGGACGGCACAGCTCGCAGGTGTCGCTACCGGGGGTATTGCGGACGGGGCGTCTAACGATGGCTTTCTCAGATGGCGTGGCGTTCACCGGCTCGACTGGAGCTGGAACGGTTTTGATGTTCTTGGAACGGCCCGGTTTACTGACGGTTACCATGAACTTCTGCCAAACTCGCATAACCACTGGGTAAGTCAGACTTGGATGTTCGACGGGCAAGCCTCGTATGACTTCACATTCGTTCCGCCAGTGGAAAACCAGCCTGTGGCTGGCTATTCCAAGGACGCGAAGGACATGTCGACGGGCAAAGATGGCCGGATGACCGAGTCGTCCACTGCCCAGACGGCCAGTTACGGTCTGCCGATCTGGCAGCGCGTCCTGAACGGCACCACCATCACGCTGGGCTGCGACAACATCTTCGGACAAGACCCGCCTAAGGCCTACGGCTTCGGTGGCAACTCAACGAAGTATCCTGGCTTCCTCTACGACGCCACCGGACGGTTCGTGTATGTCCAGCTAACGAAGAAGTTCTAAGCTGACCAACAGAGAAGATTAGCGGAGAGGCAGCGGGAAACCGCTGCCTCTCTTGCTTTCTGGGTGGCCGCTTCCAGATGGGTGCCCCGAGTTATCCCCCGTTACGGCGATTTGAAATAATCTGTGGCCGATCGTCGCCACAGCTCTCGGGTAGGGTCGGCATCCTGCCCGCCGAGCGACGCATCTTGCGTCGCGGTCTTTGGATGCGCGGCGAAAGTTCGTTCGGCGAGGACGCCGGAACCGGCGGGCGAGACGCCCACCCTACCCGAGACAATTGGCCGCAACAGCTATAGTTTTACGGGTTTAGTCACCCGCTTGTGGATGAGACGGCCGGCCGATCACGCGGCGTCTCCGTCGATCAGGTTGCCTTCCAATCGGAGCAATCCCAGTTCAGCAGTTTTTCGATTCCGGCGATGTCATCTTTGTAAAGTTCGTAGAGATATCGCCTCTCTTCGGCCGTGATCTTCCGTTCGTATGGAATCCGATTTTGTTCGCGGTTCTTCAGTTTTGGAAGCGGTTGGACGCCGAGAAACTGAAACACGTCATCGACTACTTCGGCCGTTTCGCTGCGAAACTCTTCAAACTTAATCACCCGCACCTGCTCCCGGGAAAAGAAGCGAAAGACGCGTTCGATCTGCTCGAGATAATAGCCACGATCGACGTAGGAGCGGCGGCGGGATTGTGAGCCGGGAGATTCTTCCCTCTCTTTCATTTCAGCCGCGACGGCCTCAAGAAAACCGAGCGGCTCCCGTTGGCGGTCCCAGTTCATGTTCCATTGCGAAAACGCCCGCTCGATCGGGTTGCGCAGCAGGACGATAAGTTTGATGCTCGGGTGATAATCTCGAATCCGTTCCATCGCTGGCCGCCAGTAAGTGTAGATGGGGGTGCAAGAGCCGATGACGAGCGATTTTGGCTTCACTTTGACGCCATCGTGCAGGATGGCGTAATTGACTTTCTTTCCCTCCGCAAAACGTTCCTCATCATCGAAGAAATGGCGTCGCGGATGGTCGATCATATGCGCCTCCTCCGGGTGCGCGAAGCTGACGTAAGGATGTTGATCGAGATGATAGTGCAAGGCGCTGGTGCCGCCTTTTTGTGTCCCGGCGATGATAAAATCCAGGCGCTCGATCTTGCTTTGCTTCGGCTTAAACATGGCTGCTTCCAGTTTGACCGCCCACCATCAGTCACGGCGGTAGTTCCACGCAAGGAGAAGACTCGGCCGGAATTCAGCCGCTCGGCAAAAACAAGACGTGGTTGCGTTCGACCTCCCCGCCGTGCCGGCGCAGTATCGCCAGAATCTCGGGCGTGTAGTAGTGCCCATCGTAGGCTGCGTTCAGGTCGAGAAAGATTCGGCCACCCGGCTTGAGCTGGGTTTTCAGATCGCGCAGAAAAAAATCCCACTCCTCTTCGCCCCAACGCCATTCATCTTCGCGACCGCCGTGGAATGCGGTCGCAAAAGCGGTAATGAGGTCAAACTTCCGTCCGAGATCCGGCAGTTTTTCAAAGTCGGTTACTTTGTAGATTCGCCGATCGATCCCGAGCAGATCGACGAGCGAATCGAAGACGGGAATGCCGCTGACATCGAGGCCGAGACCTCGGTGACCGAGCGATTGCGCGACAAAGAGAAAAAACCCGCCACCGCAGCCGATATCCAAAATCTCCTGTGGTGGAAGGCGCTGCAGATCGAGGTCCTGAGCCCGCCTGATATTTATGCGAACCCGCTTCTCCAGATCGAGATACTTCGCGTAATGACGCCACAAGGCCGGCGCGCTCGATGGCAACGCGCCGTATTCCGCCCGAAGCGCCTGCAGCCGGTGCTGGTCGATCTTGGCCAAGAGCGGCGCGACCGGCACCGGGTGCAAGATCCGCTGGGCGTGCCGCCAGGCACGACGGTAAGTAAGTGGCCGGCCGAGTTTGGCGATGCGGTGTGAGATCTTCAAGATCGATCCGGGTATCCAGACTGCCGGCCGAATGCGGCCGAGGGATATTCGCGCCTCGTCGAAAGAAAGTTCAAAATTGAAAATAAATAAATTCCGAAGTCGTTAGGCTGCGCAAGGTCAGGATGCCCATAAACAACGCGATCCCGACCGCCGTTTCGAGCGCGAATTGCGCGGGCCGGGAGAGGCGGAGATCAAATTTCCACCGCGGGAGGATGCCGGTGAAGAGCACGTGGATGAGCAGGGGCAGCGAATAAAGACAGACCATCTCGGCGAAATAGAATCCCATCGCCCAATCGCGCTTCGAGAGATGGAAAGGCGAGAGCGAAAAATCGTGGATCAAATGACCGAGATCGTGCTCCCGGAACATGAGCCACCCGACGGTCGCAAGAATGAAGGTCCCCGCGACTCTGATCAGCCATGGAATGCCTTTACCGAGACCGATCGCGCTGCAGAAGCGTTGCAAGAGAATCAGCAATCCCCAGTAGGCACCCCAGATGACGAAGTTCCACGACGCACCATGCCAGAGCCCACTGATCACAAATGTTGCCATAAGGTTAAATGAAGTGCGCGCCGTGCTCCCGCGGTTGCCGCCAAGCGGGATGTAAATGTAGTCGCGCATCCAGGTTGAGAGCGAGATGTGCCAACGTCGCCAGAAATCCGCCGGCGAAGTCGCGAGGTAAGGATGCCAAAAGTTTCGCATGAGCTCGAAACCGAAAAGTCGGGCCGTTCCCCGCGCGATGTCGGTGTAGGCCGAGAAATCGGCGTAGATCTGGACCGTGAAGGCGAAAACACCGGCCCAAAGGACCGGGAAAGAAGGCGCGGATAAGGCGAAGATTTTGTTCGCGATGATGGCGGTGTTATCGGCGATCACGACTTTCTTGAAGAATCCCCAGAGCATCAGGCCGAGCGCGCTTCGCCAAAGCTCCGCGTCGAAGAACCGTTGTCCGGCGAACTGTGGCAACATGTGGCTGGCGCGTTCGATCGGCCCGGCCACCAGTTGCGGAAAAAAGGTCACGTAAAGCGCGTAGTCGATCAAACTTCGTTCGGCTGGAATCTGGTTCCGGTAGACATCGACCACGTAGCCGATCGATTGAAAGGTGTAGAAGGAAATCCCGACGGGCAGAACCAGGTGCAGAGCGACGCTCAGTGGCGCAATCCCAATCCCCGACAGAAGCGCGTCGAGATTGCCGAGCGCGAAATTCGCGTACTTAAATGTCCCGAGAAGGGCAAGACTGCCGCAGACACTGATGACGAGAAAAGCGCGCCGCCAATCGGGCCAGCGATGCATCCCGAGCGCGCAGCCATAATCGATGAGGGTCGATGCCCAGAGTGGCAGGAGGAACCATGGGTGTTCCCAGCCGTAGAAAACATAGCTTGCGCCAAGCAGAAACACGTTCTGCCAGCGCCGCGGCATGCTCCAGTACGCCGCCAGCACGAGAACGAGAAAGATGATGTAGGTGAGCGAATGAAAGATCATCGCGCCATCAGGGGACGAAGCTCCTCAGCATAGACGAGGGTCGCTCGTTCCTTCGCCCAGGGGCCGATGTGATCATCGTCCGGCCGCAGATACATGTCGGGCGTGAGTTTCTGGTTTGCGGTCGTGTCGATGAAAGTGCAGCCCTGGCTCTCGATCCACCTGCGCAACTGAGCGACGTAGCTGCGCAGTTCCTCGCTCTCCTCGAATTGATTGTCCGGCCCGGGATTTGGTCGCACCCGCACAAAGCAGAGCGGAATGCCGGCCTTGGCCGCCGCTTCCACGATGTGAGGAAGGAAATTCTTCCGCGGATCGGCCGTGAAGATGAGCGGTTGCGCGGCTTCGGCTTCAGGCGTTTGGGGCAGGGTCTCCTGGCGCAGGCGTGCCACATCGAAAATTTCATTCACTCGCCGTGGCAGCCCTTTCACGTTCGGACCGAGCAACGCTTCGGTGCGAAAGGCGAAACGACTGATTTTCTCCTGGTAATGATGCCGGCGGTCGGTCAGCGGATAGAGCCAGCTCACCAACCGCTCGGGTGGATTTTCGCGGCTGATTTGGTCACCGAGCACCAGCTGGAATACGGGCTCGTCCTGGTGCATGAGCGATTCGAGATAGGAAAGATAGGTTGCGGTTGTTCGGAAGGTCGCGTTGGTCAGCAGGTCGTAAGTGAAAAAGATGCAGCACCAGCGTGGTTGGACGCCGGAGGCCGCGACGTAATTCTTGAGGCTCAAATACCAGGCAGCGGAAGCGGCGCCTCCTCGCCAGATCATCTCCACCTTGCCGTCCGCCAGCTCCTTTTGCAGCAGTTGCGGATCAATCGCGGCGTGGACTAACGAGTCGCCAATCAGAACAATGCCCGGCCGAACGGCGCGCAATCGCTCGAGCGGCTGGCGATTGAAAGGGGTCTTGCTCGGCAGCGTGTGATTCAGCGCCATGGGCACGAGCAGAACGGCCAGAGCAAAAAAGAGTAGTCGGACGGTTGCAGATCGCTTCATCGAGGTCTCGCTCGGAAAATGGCCCCCCGCCATCTAATCGCTTCCGCTCGCGCTTCAAGCTATCTGTTTTGTTACGAATCTCTGCCGAGATCGAAGACGCGACCACTTGCATGCGGTTGAATGGAGTCCTAGCTTATGCCATGAAAACGTTAAAAGTGGCTCTCGGCCTCGCGATCGTGAGTCTTGTGGGCATGCAGGTCGCAACTGCCGATCCGAGGGCGGAAAAAACTGCAAGCGACGACGTTCCGGTGCGCGATGCCAAGGCGTCGAAGTACCACGAACCGCTGGCTCCAGCAGTGTTGGGGACTAAAACCGAGGATAAGTTGGTCTTTGTCACGGGTTCTCGGATTCCGCAGCGCGTTCAAGTAAAGGCGATCGGGACCGCGACCACATCTCCAGTCCGGGTTTACACGCGCGAGGAGATTGATCGAATTGGCCGGCATACGACCGAAGGAATCCTGGCGCAGGACCCCTCGGTGCGAATCATCGGGAACGGGTCGCACTAAGCGAACAGCACCGAGCTGGTAAAGTCTAACGAGCGGCGGTCAACCGTCGATTTTCGATCGGCGGCTAACGATCGCCGTTTTTTTGTGTCCCGTCCCGACGGTCCCCCGTTCGAATCCCCACAAAAGGGCACTTAGGCCCCCGTCCCACTGCAGAAAGGGGAGGCAGCGCCCCCGCAGGGATGGCACGGGCGCTGCTTATAAAAGTCATAGCAGAATATGATTTTTGTAAGCGTCAATCCTTTCGCTCTAAAGCGATTCTTCTTCTTCCTTCTCGCCGCCATCGGTTTTTCCTGCCTCTCTTGCTTTGGGCAATCGCTCCTGCTCAGCGTGAAGGCGACCCCTTATGACCGGCAAATGAGCCGGATTCGCCCCATATTAAACCTTGAAACTCGGCCCGTTGGCCGCCACGTTTCGCTCGGCATGGTGAACCGCTGGATTGGCGATCTGCGATCGATCCCCTACGGCTTTACCCCAGAGTGGAAGACACCGGACGAAACGCAATCCGGGCAGCCCGCAGACTGCAAGGCCAAGGCCGTCGCGCTCTACGACATGATGCACGCCCACGGGGCGACGCACCTCCGCTTGATTATCGGTAAGCGTACCCCG
>DATBDG010000169.1:0-4124 GCA_036270055.1 Chthoniobacterales bacterium | reverse complement strand
CTGCTGTGCTGATTGCGGGCCCGGTTTTCCCGCCTGAGCCGATTCCCCTGGATAAAGGCCAAAGGCAATTACCGCCAGGAAAATACCGAGCGAGCTGAGTGCGATTCCAAGTATGAGACGCATCCTAAAGTAGGCGTCCCGTGAAGCCGATCGTTTTTGCATAATATTGTGTGTTGTTTGTGAGTTAGACTGAACGGGTAAAGTCCGTTTACCCATTATGAAGCGTATCGAAACGGCGCCGGAACCGTCACGGGCTTTATTCTTATGATTTTGTCATATTGTGTTCCGCAGCGGCGTTTTATTGCAAAAGCGTAACCACACCGGCGTGAAATCCCCAAGGTCGCTCCATCCAAACGTCGGAGGGATTCTGGGAAAACGGGGAAGCCGAGATCTCGGATCCTAGCGTCGGGAAGGGATTACGAGGAGAAGCCCGGTGAGGAAAAATGTCAGTGCCGCTGACAACAGACAAAACGGGCAAAAAGCGTGGAGCACGAAGGCCTGCAACGAGAGAAAATACAACGATGCGACGAACATGAGACTGATGAGCGCGATGAGGATGCCCCGCACCCAATTGTGGCCAAACGCCGCCAAAATCGCCGCGCTAAAGACGGCGAAATAGGCCACCGCCCCAAACGCCGCCGTCGGGAGTCCGAGCGTCGTCGCGTAAGAACTTCCTAGCACTGCCGAACAACCGGCCAGCGAACCGCAAACTGCGTCGTCTCCCGTCAGATGCGCCACGGTCAGAAATGTTGCATCGGCCAACCCCACCAGAGCCACGACCGCCATGATCCAATAAACTGCGACCCAACGCCGCGATCGATCGCTCCTCTGCTCGGCAGGCTTCTTCGCGCGAGGCATGGTCATGGCTTTTCTTTCGCGGCGAGGGCCTCGTCAATCTGCTCCTGCAGCTTTTCTTTTGTAAAATTCGCCCGCACCAGAGTGCCATTGAGAAAAATGGTCGGAGTATTTTTCACCCCGCGCGCCGCCCCCGCCTCCCCCTGCGAAACGACCTTTTGCTGCACGTCCGGGGCCTGATAATCCGCCCGGAACCGGGCGACATCGAGCCCGAGGGATTGGGCGTAATTCTCAAAGAAGAAGCCGACATTACTCGTCTTGCTCCACACCTGCTGATACTCGTAGAGCATGTCGTGCATCTCCCAGAATTTGCCTTGGATACCAGCGGCTTCTGCCGCTCGCGCCGCCTCGACCGAGTGGTTGTGCATGGCGAGCGGGAATTCGTAAAAAATCTCCCGCATCTTGTCGCCGTACTGTCCTCTTAATTCCTTCATCAGCGCGGCGAACACGGCACACGACGGACATTGGAAATCGCCATAGATTTCGAGCGTGACCGGCGCGTTGCGCGGGCCGCGGACGTGGAGCGATTTGTCCTCCGGCTCCTGGGGCGGGGCCGGACTCTCCGCGGCCAGCGATGTGTTGGCTACGGCTGGGGCGGGGCTGGCCCCGGGAGCAGTGGCAACCGGCTCTGGTGGCGGAGTTGCGACCGCCAGCGGCTGCATTTTTGCGCGGTAGAAAATGATCGCGCCGCCCATCGTCGCGAGCCCGACAAAGACGATGATGACGAAAGGGAGGAGGCGTTTCATGAGCAAGCGGCACGACACTGCATGGGCGGCGACTCTAGTCAGTTCTCGGTCGGCTCAAAATAAAAAATCGGCCTCGCTCTGCCGCCTCCGGTTCGTTAGGCAAGGATTTGTTTCGCCGCCGCACCGGTCTGCGCGCGTTGCTTTTCCGGGGCCGAATGTTAGCGTCGCCGCTCCGCGATGAGCCAGAATTACAAGGAGACTCTCAACCTTCCGAAGACGGATTTCCCGATGAAAGCCGGCCTGACGACGCGGGAGCCGGAGATGCTCCGGAAGTGGGAGGAGGCGGGACTCTACGAGCAAATCCAGGCGGCCCGCGCCGAGGCTGATCTTTTCGTTTTGCACGACGGCCCGCCCTTTGCCAACGGCGACGTCCACATGGGCACCGCGCTCAACAAAATCCTGAAGGATCTGGTCGTAAAATCCAAGACCATGGCCGGCTTTCGCGCGCCCTTTATCCCGGGCTGGGATTGTCACGGTCTGCCAATCGAGTACAAGGTCGTGAAAGAAGCGCGGGGACTCTCCCCGCTCGAGGTGCGGCAGCGCTCCGAGGCTTTCGCCCGAAAATTCATCGATATCCAGCGCGCGCAATTCAAGCGGCTTGGCGTTTTCGGCGACTGGGCCCATCCTTACCTAACGATGAATCCGGCCTACGAGGCCGAGATCCTGCGCGCCGTTGCCGTCTTCGTCGAGCGCGGACTGGTTTACAAATCGCTCAAGCCGGTTTTTTGGAGCACCGGCGCCCAGACGGCGCTGGCCGAAGCCGAAGTCGAATACCAGGACCGGGTGGACACCGCCATCTACGTCAAATTCCCCATCGTCACGGGCCAGCTCAAAAACCAGGCGAGCCTCGTCATCTGGACGACCACGCCCTGGACACTGCCGGCCAATCTCGCCATCGCGGTCCATCCGAAGGAGCGCTACGTCGTGCAAAAATTCATTCGCGGCGACGAATCCGAAACGCTCGTCTTGGCGGAGAAACTCGTCGCGCAGTTTAGCGCCGCGACCGGCTTCGCTGTCGCCGGCGGCGCTGACCCCGGCCGGAACGCGACCGTGGACGAATTGCCGGGGTCCACACCCCCGGTTACAACGTTCCCCGGGAGCAAGCTCGAAGGCATCGGCGCCCAGCATCCCTTTCTCCCCCGCACCGCGATCGTCCTCACGGCGGATTTCGTTACGATGGATAGCGGCACCGGCGCGGTCCACATCGCGCCTGGCCACGGCGAAGACGACTACTCGTTAGGCAAAACCAACGGCCTCCCCATTCTCTCCCCGGTCGACGATCTCGGCCGCTTCACCGGGGAAGCCGGCCTTCCCGAACTGGTCGGGAAATATGTCTTCGAGGCCAATGCCAATATCGTTAGGCTGCTGCGCGACCACGGCATGCTCCTGGTCGAGCAGTCCTATTCACACTCCTATCCTTATTGCTGGCGCTCCAAAACGCCGATCATCTTCCGCGCCGTCGAGCAATTCTTTATTCGGATCGACGCTCTTCGCCAGGCCGCCCTCGACGCCATCACCAAGGTCACCTGGATTCCCGCCTGGGGCGAAAATCGCATCGCCGGGACGGTCGAATCGCGCCCCGACTGGGTCATCTCCCGCCAGCGCAGTTGGGGCGTGCCGCTGCCCGTCTTTTATTCCGCCGCGGGCGAAGCGCTCCTCGACCCGGAATGGATACGCAGGCTGGCCGACCTCGTCGCCCAACGCGGTTCGAATGTCTGGTTCGAGCTCGACGATGCCGCTCTCGCCGGCGCGCTTGGGCTGCCCGAAGGCACCCGGCACCGCACCGATACGATCGACGTCTGGATCGACAGCGGCGTTTCCCACAAAGCCGTCTGCGCGACCCATCCCGCCTTGCGCGATCCGGCCGACATGTATCTGGAGGCGACCGACCAGCATCGCGGCTGGTTCCAATCTTCTCTCATGACGAGCGTGGCCCTGAACGATCGCGCGCCCTACAAGACCTGTGTCACGCATGGTTTCGTGGTCGACGTCGACGGCAAAAAAATCTCGAAATCGAGCACCTACTCCAAGCCGATGGACGCGGGCCATTTCGTCGAACGGCACGGGGCCGATCTCGTCCGGCTCTGGGTGAGCAGCGTCAATTACACGGACGACGTGCCGTTCTCGGAGGAAATGTTCACGCGACTCGGGGACACCTATCGGCGGATCCGGAATACGCTGCGGATTCTGCTGGGCAATCTGCACGATTTCCCTGTAGCCGGGATCGGTGATCCCGGCCGAGAGAACGCCAACGGGCCGGGATCAACGATCCCGGCTACAACGAAGAGCTTCACGCTGGTCGATCGCTGGATCCTCGATCGTTTGGAAAATGTGATCGCGGAATGTCGCACAGCCTACGCGGCTTACGAATTCCACAAGGTCTATCACACGCTCAACCAATTTTGCGCGGTCGACCTGAGCAGCCTTTACATCGACATCACGAAAGACCGGATGTATTGCGACGCACCCGATTCGCCGCGACGCCGCGCGACCCAGGCGACGATGCACCGGATATTCGACGCT
>DATBDG010000168.1:0-18831 GCA_036270055.1 Chthoniobacterales bacterium | reverse complement strand
AAACCTCCTGGGCGATCTTTGGCAGGACCTGCGCTACGGGCTACGAATGCTGGCGAAGAACCCCGGCTTTACGATCGTGGCGGTGACCGCGCTCGCGCTCGGGATCGGGGCCAACACTGCGATCTTCAGCGTGGTCAATTCCGTCCTGCTCCGGCCTCTGCCGTTCAAGGATCCAAACCAGCTCGTGATGGTGTGGGAGGAAGCCACTCATCTCGGCTTCCCAAAGAATACTCCGTCGCCGGCCAACTTTCTCGATTGGCAGCGTCAGAACAGCGTCTTTGCGGGAATGAGCGCGATGGCGCCAGCGAGCTTTAATCTCACTGGTAATGGTGAGCCCGAACGTCTCGATGGACGGCGAGTCTCGGCGAATCTCTTCCAGTTGCTCGGCGTTCAACCGCAAATCGGCCGCGGTTTCCGGCCGGAGGAAGACGCGCCTGGAACACGCGTCGCGATCCTCAGTTACGCCCTCTGGCAGCGACGGTTCGGGGCTGATCCGCAGGTCATCGGTCGGGCGGTGGATCTCAATGGTGAAAGCTACACGGTGGTGGGTGTAATGCCGGCCGCGATGGAGTTGCCGAAGATGACCGATTGGCACGAGCAGCTTTGGGTGCCGCTGGCTTTTCCGTCGCAGGAAGCGGCATCGCGCGGCAACCATTACCTCGAAGTGATCGCGCGCCTCAAACCCGCCGTGACTCTGCAGCAGGCTCGGGCCGAAATGAAGACAATCGCCGCCCGCCTGGCGCAGCAATATCCTGAAGAGAACCTGCGCATTGGCGCCACGGTGAACCCATTGCACGAGGAGTTCGTCGGTGAGATTCGCCCGGCGCTGCTCGTTCTTCTCGGCGCGGTCGCGTTTGTCCTCCTGATTGCCTGCGCGAACGTGGCCAACCTGCTCCTGGCCCGGGCCGCTGTGCGCCAGAAGGAAATCTCGCTCCGCCTTGCCCTCGGTGCGACCCGTTCCCGGCTCGTTAGGCAATTTCTGACTGAAAGCCTGCTCCTCGCCGCGGGCGGTTGCGGCGTCGGGCTGCTCCTGGCTGTTCTCGGGCTCGATCTCCTGGAGAAGTTTATCCCGGCCACGATCGCCCTCTCGGACGGGATCGCGATTGATGGAAAGGTCCTCGGCTTTACTGCATTCGTCGGCCTCCTCACTGGGTTGGCGTTTGGGCTCGCCCCGGCGGCGCAGGTCGCCCGATTCAATCTGAACGAAAACCTGAAAGAGGGCGGACGCGACGCAAGTGCCGGTCACCAGGGCAATCGCCTTCGTAGTCTGCTCGTGATTGGAGAAGTGGCCGTTTCGTTCCTCCTCCTCATCGGCGCTGGACTGTTGATCAACAGCTTCATCCATCTGCGCAATCTTGATCCCGGCTTCAACCCGGATCACCTGCTCACCACCAAAGTCCAGCTCTCCGAGACGAAATATGCGACGAAAGAGAAGCGAGCGGCTTTCTTCCAGGAGGTGGTGCGGCGCGTCCAGTCTTTACCCGGTGTGCAATCGGTCGGGGTGGGTAACAATCTCCCCTTTACCTACGACGGTGACTCCATGCCGATCGGGGTAGAGGGCCGGCCCGATCCTCCGCCCGATCAGCGCCTCGACGTCGTGCTGCGGGTCGTCGGCCCCGGGTATTTCCGGACGATGCAGATCCCGCTGGTGAAGGGACGCGATTTTACCGAGGACGACCGCGACGATGACGCGCGGGTGGTTGTGATCAGCGAAAAAACCGCCGCTCGTTACTGGCCCGGACAGGACCCAATCGGGAAACGGCTCAAGCCCGGTTCACTGAGCGGAGACAGTCCATGGCGCACCGTCATTGGGGTAGTTAAGGACGTTAGGCAAAACGATTTCATTGCCGCCCCGAAGGCGCAGATGTACTGGTCTTATCACCAGGTGCGCGATTTCCCGCCGAATGCACTCGTCATTCGCACCCAGGTCGCACCGCTCAGCCTAGCCGCCTCCGTCCGCGATGCCATCTGGTCGGTGGACAAAGATCAACCGGTCTCTGAGGTCCGGACGATGTCCGAGATTGTCTCGCAGGCGATCGCCCGCCAGCGTTTCAGCATGCTTTTACTCGGATTGTTTGCCGGGCTCGCCCTTCTCCTCGCCGCGGTGGGAATTTACGGAGTGATGAGTTACACCGTCGCCCAACGCACGCGCGAGATTGGCATTCGGATGGCGCTTGGCGCGCAGAGAGGCGATGTCCTGAGGTTGGCGCTGGGGCAGGGACTAAGGTTGGTCTCGCTTGGGCTTGTGATTGGTCTCGCCGCCGCTTTCGTTCTCACGCGAGTAATGGCGAGCTTGCTATTCGGAGTCGGCCCGACCGATTCGACGACGTTCATTACGATCTCGGTTGTGCTCATGAGCGTGGCAGCTTTGGCCAGTTACATTCCCGCCCTGCGCGCGACGAAGGTCGATCCGATGTTTGCGCTTCGCTATCAGTAGGTGCCGAAGCAACTGCCCAGGATTCAAGACTGCAGCGCAAAGAGGAGGAGGAACTAGAGCGAATGTCGGCGCCACAGCGCGCCGAATATTGCGCTGCCAGCAACGCGTAAATGTTTATCTCCTCGTCCTGGGTGCCCCCTGAAGGTGGCTGTTTTCGGCGCCACTCACTCTTTCATGCAAGGCTTGAGCGAAGCGCTCCGGCGCTCCCGGATCCATCCGCAGGTAAAGCGAAGGTTCGATAAGTTCCAGCTCCATCAGCCAAAAGCCGCCGGCATCATTCGCCCGTACGAAATCGGCGCGGGCGTAGAGCGGGACGGAATCGAGCGCGCGCAGAACGTTGTCGCCGGCTTGACGCAATGCGGGCTCGGACCCGACCGCTCGAATGATTCCGCCGTGTTCCTCCTGCACCCGGAAGTCGCGCGCCTTTGGCGTCTTCAAGATCGCGTGGCTAAGTTGGCCGTTGAAGTAGAACAACGAAAACTCTCCCTCGGTCATGACATGAGAAAGAAAGGGTTGAGCCATGAGTGCGCGCTTCGCGTAGTAAGCGTTCAGTTCAGCGCATGGCTGCCGCGCCCGGCTGGCGGTGAGGCGAAAAACTCCCTGCGCATTTAGTCCGACCACCGGCTTAATGACGATTTCGTCGACTCCGAGTTCTTCGATCAAGACTGATAATTGCGCGGGCGCGAGCCGCTCCCGCCAGATCGTCGGCACCACCGGAACGCCGCGTTCGGCCAGATCCCCAAGATACGTCTTGCGAATGTTCCAGCGGACTAGATCGAGCGAGTTGAAAAGCGATGTCCCGGCGTGCTCAATCTCGCCCAGCGTTGCGAGGAACGCATCGGGATCCGCGACGTAATCCCAGGTCGAACGGATGACGACTGCATCGAAGGTCCGCCAATCGGCTGCCGGAGCGCGCCAGGAGATTGCCTGGACGCGCCAGCCGCGATCAGCCAGCGGAGCGCTAGCGAGTTCATCGTCGATCACAAAGCCAGTCGGATCGTCCAGCGTAAGAAAAGCGCAGCGAAGCATATCTCTGGAAAGCGAAGGGCGGTATTAGGAGGACAATGCGGACCTGGCGGAGCCGTGCGGGAGCGGAATAGTGAAGGTTCCTTCTTGGTGGTCGTGCAGGGTCAAAGCGTCGAACAGCAACGAAATCCCGGCCGCCCAATAGCTGCGGGAAAGGAACGCGGCTCAGCGCTTAGTAGTGCTGGCCCACATATTCCCACATCTGGTGATGCCAGTATGGCCATTCGTGCCCGCCCTCCGGGCCCCAGTCGTCCACGCGATGGGGAATCCCCCGGCTCGCTAGGATCCTCGACATGTAGTAGGTCGGCCCGCTGTTCTCCCAGGGCCCACAACCGGTCACGAGCCGGATGTCGCAGCTCGCGTAATGGTGGAAATACCAGGGGTCACTCACATTGGCCATGTAATCGACAGGATTATTGAAATAAAAATTGTCGTCGTACATTCCGTCCATCGAATCCCGCATATCGTAGACGCCCGAGAGCGCGTAGCAGCGCTTCACCTTGTCGGGATGTTTGAAGAGAGTGTTGGCCGCGTGATAGGCGCCGAGTGATGCGCCGAAGGTGGCAATCCCGATGCCCGGCGTCTGGCACTGGGAATCGATGAAGGGGAAAACTTCGTTCGCTACGTAGGCATCGTATTGCGCCTGCACCCAGCTCCGATGGAAAGGGTGCGCGCCCTTGTTCCCAAACGAATCGTTATTCACGCTGTTGATGCAGAAGATGCGGATGCGTCCCTGCTCGAGGTAGGGGCCTAGGGTCCGAATCATTCCCTGGCCTTCCTGCTCCCACTCGTCGCCGCCGCTGGTCGGGAAGGCGAGGATGGGCGCGCCGTAGTTTCCGTAAATGGCGACGCCCATGTCGCGGTTGAGCCGGTGCGAGTACCAACGCTGATAATCTCGATGCATGGGTTGGGAGAATAGCGGGTTGTCCGCCGGGCTCAAGCCTCGTGTGATGATCGCGTGCGGTGACCACTGCGGGGAAAAAGGCGATGGAATCGCCGCCGAGCGTCGCGTCGCGGATCGATCAGGTAGCTTTCAACTTTACAGGTTTTCAAACCCCGGCCTCTGTTTCGCCTGCGTTACGGCAGATCTCAGCTGTTCAAAAGCGCGGGTTGATCACCGGCCTTAAGCAGGTGGAACGATAGCGGGCGGTGCGCACGCTGCCTCGGAAAATGCGGTGAGATCGCTGTGGCGCATTTTCTGGAGTTCGTTAACGTCTGTCCTTGACGACGGGCCGGCCGCGGTGGTAATCCTCGCCGCCTAACGGAGGAATAATTATGTTGCATCTCGATACTGGCAATACGGGCTTCATGCTTCTTTGTGCCAGCCTGGTCATGTTGATGACACCGGGGCTGGCTTTCTTTTATGGCGGACTCGTGGGGCGTAAGAACGTTCTCGCCATTATGATGCAGAGCTTCGTCTCGATGGGCTGGACCACCATTTTGTGGTGGGCCTTCGGCTTCTCGCTCTGCTTTTCCGGCGATCAGAAAAGCGGCACTGATTTCTTCGGGATCATCGGCAACCTACATTGGGCCGGTCTGCGCGGTATCACCCTGGCGACCCCTTCGCCTAACGATACTATCCCGATGATCGTCTTCTGTGGTTACCAGATGATGTTCGCGATCATCACTCCGGCGCTCATTACCGGCGCCTTCACCAATCGCATCACCTTTAAAGCTTACATGCTCTTCCTGACCGCCTGGCTGATCTTTGTCTACTTTCCCTTTGTCCACATGGTCTGGGGCGGTGGAATTCTGGCGCAATGGGGAGTAAAGGATTTTGCTGGCGGGATTGTCGTCCACAATATCGCCGGCATTGCAGCGCTCGCCTCCATCTTTTACGTCGGGAAGCGCAAAGTCATCGACCGCGGGCCGCATAGTATCCCGCTCGTCGCCCTCGGCACCGGCTTGCTCTGGTTCGGCTGGTACGGTTTCAATGCGGGCTCCGAGTTTCGGGTCGATTCCACCACCGCCGTCGCCTTTATCAACACCGATATCGCAGCCTCCTTTGCCGCCATCGCCTGGCTTTGTGTCGACTGGGTTACCGCGAAAAAACCAAAGTTTCTCGGCTTACTCACCGGCGCGGTGGCAGGTCTTGCCACGATTACTCCGGCGGCTGGCTATGTGGCACCCGCGACTGCGGTCGTGATTGGCCTGGCGGCGGGTTTCGTTTGCTATTACGCCTGTGCGCTCAAAAACAAACTCGGCTGGGACGACGCGCTCGACGTCTGGGGTGTGCATGGCGTGGGCGGCTTTCTCGGCATCGTTTTGCTGGGTGTGTTTGCTTCTACCGCCTGGAATCCGGCCGCCAACGGCGGAGTGAACGGATTGCTCGCCGGCAATTCGAGCTTCTTTTTCAAGCAAGTGGCAGCGGTTTTGTTCTCCTCGGGTTGGGCATTCATTTTCACCGTCGCCATGCTCTGGATCATCGATCGCGTTACGGTCGTACGAGTGGAAGATGCGCACGAAGAGCTCGGTCTCGACGAGGCGATCCACGGCGAGATCGCCTACATCGAAACGGAAATCGCGGTCATCCCACCCGGGCCAAGGCTCTGATCGCACCGGCGACAGCACCTTTGTCTAACGATGGTTAGCCCGATACGCAAACGGTCAGGAGCGTTTGTCCGGTTTCTCAGTGCGATCCTGCTCGGCCATACCCTTCTTGCGGGTGAGCCGCCGATGGCCGCGCCTTCCCCCGCACCGGAGTCTCGTCTCAAGCTTTATGGATGGGTGGAAGGCGGGATCACATTCCACCCGGATCAACCTGACGACCGACAGAATTTCGGCCGGCTTTTCACCGATCGGTCGAACGAACCGCTCTTCAACCAGGCCGTCATTACTCTCGAGCGACCGCTTTCCAGCGATCCGGTCGATTTCGATTGGGGATTCAAATTGCAAGGGATGATCGGTTCAGACGCGCGCTTTATTCATTCCCTCGGTCTGTTCGATCGAATCACCGACGAGACGATCCAACCCGACGTGGTCGAAGCCTACGCGGTTCTGCACTGGCTCTTCTCGGGTGCCGGCAGCCTCGATGTTAAGATGGGCAAATTCGTTAGCCTGGAAGGCGCGGAGACGATCGACCCGCGGACAAACTTTTTTTATTCCCACTCTTACATCTTCAATTTCGGGCTGCCCTTTAATCACACCGGGGTGCTCGCGACCTGGCACGCCGCACCGCAGCTCGACCTTTACGCCGGCCTAACGAGAGGAGTGAACACCAGCCTGGAGGACAACAACGACTCACTCGCCTTCCACGGTGGCGTCGGATTCAACCTCCTGGAGGGAAAACTAACTGCTCTCGCCACCACCCATATCGGGCCGGAAACACCGGACGATAATCACGATTACCGTTATCTTAACGACATCACCATCACCGTGAAGCCGACCGACAACTTCACCGCGATCACCGATCTCAATTACATTTACGATGAAGCGACGGATGCGACCGGCTACGGCGTCGCGCAATCCTTCATCTGCACCTTCAACGACCTCTTCTCACTGGGCCTGCGCGGCGAGATCTGGCGCGACGCGGATGGATTCTATGTTACATCCTTTGCCCAAAATGATGACGCACTCGATGCTTTGCGGGGGGGAGCGGTCACTCTCGACTCGCGCACCGTCGGTGGCGGCAGGACCACCTACGGCGCGCTGACTCTGGCGCTCAACATCAAACCGCATATCCCAAAACCGTTCCAAAGCCTCGTCTTTCGTCCCGAGCTACGGTACGACCGCTCCCTCAACGGCACCCATCCCTTCAACGATTCCAGTGACCGGGATCAATTCACCGCCGGCTTCGACGTCATCCTCGGTTTTTAAGCGAACGGTGACTGCCACGAAAGGTTTGAAAGCCGGCCGCTGCCTCGCATTGGTAAGCCCGACCTCGCCCACCTCTGCGTTGCGGGTTACAGGTTATTTGGGGCGGTGGGACTCGCAGGGCCGACCGCGCTGCAGGGCTGCGTTCAGGGAGGATTCACACCGGCCAGAAAGTCCTGATTAACGGTGCGTCGGGCGGCGTCAGAACCTTCGCGCTCGACTGTACAGTTCTTGCGACGCCAATTCCGATGGAGTTTCAGTTTGGCACGAACTGGGCGCAGTAGTCGCGTTTCATGGATGATGTTTTGCCATCACCGCTTTGTAGCGATCTCCAAACAACAGGCCCCAGGCTCGATGTCGCTACGGGATCCTCATCGCGCGCCGATCATGCCCTGACCTTCCTGCTCCCACTCGTCGCCGCCGCTGGTCGGGAACGCGAGGATGGCATGCCGTAATGGCCGTAAACGGCGACGCCCATGTCGCGATTGAGACGGTGTGAATGCCAACGGTGATAGTCGCGATGCATGGCTTGGGGAATACCTGGTTAGCGTTCGGGCTCCAGCCCAAGGTTGAAATCAGAGAGCTGAGACCCGCCGTAACGGTTGCGCCGCTGCGGTCCGGGCCTTTCATTTTGAAACCCAAATTCGAGGGTGGTGTCGGCGTCGTTTGGAGTTCCTCGCCGCGTTGCGAGCAGCTCGGCAGCGAGCGAGTGTTCGACGTCGATGGGCGTCCGACTCTGGGCCTCCGACCTAGGAATGGCCGCTGGTTTGGGGCGCCAGTTTCTCGGCCTGCGCCAGGTCCGCTTGTAGCTTTTGCCGGGCTTCATTTGTCTGTTGATCCAGCTGCTTGAACACTTCCTCCTGCGGGGCGGTGGGGTGGCCGTAGGACAGGTCTACCTCCGCGGCGAGATAGGCAAGGTGGTCGCGCAGCTTCGTGCCGTAGAGCAGGTCGCCTTCGCTGCCTCTTGCCTTCAGCGGGACGACGGCATCGATGTCGCGCGTGAGCACTGCGACGATGTCTGCGGCCTTCGGGTCAGTGAGGCTGTGCGAAGAAACGGCCTGCTTCAGCTTGTCGCGCGCATCGATCGCCTGGTTGATCTCCTTATCCAGCATGTCGAGGTCGGCGTGAATTTTCAGCGCGAGGGCGAGTCGGGCTTCCAGGTCTTGCTGGCTGGACTTGATCCGCGGATCGAGAGCGACGGTCAGGGTTTGTTGTGATTTTTGGCCGCCATAATCAAGTGTGACTGAATAGGCGCCAGGCGTGACGACGGGGCCTTGGACTGAATCCTCCAGGCCGCCGGCCGCGATCGGAGTGTGATACCCTTTCACCTCTGTCGCGTAAGGATAGCGCAAATCCCACTGCAACCGGTTCATCCCAGGCTCGGCGGCGGCGAGCTTCGCCTCTGCTTCCTGGATATTTTCGACACCGCTTTTCTCCGGATGCTCCGGTTCGGCAGCGACATTCTCGAGGTGGATCCCGTACTGCCCGGCGGTGGCGCGTTCCTTGTCCTCCTTCTCCTTTGCGGTCGCGAGATGCAGCGGAATGCTGCGAATCACTTTGCCCCCGGCATCGGCAAACTGGAGCGTGGCCGGGGTTTTACCATCGTAGTTATCCGGCAGATGAAAGAAAACGGTCGCGCCAAAAGGCGGATTGTAACCGGCATCGGGCCGGCGTCTGCTGTCCGGATCGGGGAGACCGTAGTCATGAGTGAGCCAGGCCTGCTGCGGAGTAAAGAGATAACCGGCGCTCGCCTGGACGGCAGGCTTTTTGGCCAGTTGCTCCAGGAAGACAAGATTATCGAGGACCCAGAAAGAGCGACCGTGCGTGGCGGCAACGACCTGGCCCTGGCGCGTATTAATGGCGATGTCGTGCACTTGTGCAACCGGCAGGTTTAAGGTCAGCGGCTGCCAATGCGCCCCGGCGTCGAGGCTGCAATAGACGGTGCTGCGGGTGCCAATCAAGAGCAGGTTGGAGTCGTTAGGATCCTCGCGCATGTCGAAGACAAACTCGTCCTGTGGCAGGCCGTTGGTCATCGCGGTCCAATGCTTGCCGAGGTCGGTCGTTTTGTAGACATAAGGCTTAAAATCATCCTGCATGTAATGCCGGGCGCTGAGATAAGCGGTCTGCTTGTTCTTGTGGGATGGCTCGATGCAGTTAACTCTCCCATCCGGCAGGTCTGGCGGAGTGACTTTCTGCCAGGTCTTGCCGCCATCGGTCGTGAGGTGAACGAGGCCATCATCGGACCCGGCCCACATGAGGTTGGGATCGAGAGGCGAAACGGAGAGGGCTGAGATGATCGGGTAGATTTCGGCGCCGGATTGGTCGAGATCGATCGGGCCGCCACTCGGCACCTGTCTGCTCTTGTCGTTGCGGGTAAGATCGGGCGAGATCTGGGTCCAGTGCGCGCCGTCGTCGTCACTTTTAAAGACAAACTCGGCCGCGGTGAAGAGTTGTTTCGGGTTGGCCGGCGAGAAGAGAATGGGATGAGTCCAACCCCAGCGATACTTCAACTCTCCGGAGGAAGCGCCTTCCTGATACCAGGGCCAGGGGCTGACACTGCGGTATTCATCGGTCCGCTCATCGTGCCTCACGAAGATGCTGTAATAGCCGCTGCCGTAAGTGATTTTGGGATCTCCCGGTTGGGGCACGGTGTAAGTGCTTTCCCCGTAGGCGACCTCTTTCCAGGCGGAAAGTGGGATCACTCCTCCGGCGCTTGCGCTCGGTCCTTCAAAGGAGCCTTCATCCTGCTGCGCACCATAGATATGGTAGGGAAACTGATCATCCAGGTTGACGTGGTAAAACTGAGCGGTCGGCTGGTTATGCTCGGTGCTCCAGGTTTTGCCGGCGTCGGTCGAGACGGTGGCACCGCCGTCATTCCCCTCGAGCAGAATCTTGGTGTCGTTAGGATTGATCCAGAGGACGTGGTTGTCGCCGTGCGGCGTCTTGAGTTTCGTAAAGGTCTTGGCCCCGTCGTGTGAGACAAAGAGTGCGTCCACCTCCGGCGCATAGACGGTGTTCGGATCCTTCGGGTCGGCGTAGATGGTCATGTAATAGAAGGCGCGCTGCCGCAGCTTCATCTCATCGTTTGTCCGTTTCCAAGTGGCGCCGGCATCGTCGGAGCGAAAGACGCCGCCCTCTTTCGCCTGAATAACGGCGTAAACCGTGTCGGGCTTACTCGCCGCGATGGAAACGCCGATGCGGCCGAGCACGCCCTCCGGCAGACCTGGGTTGCGAGAGATGTTGGTCCAGTGCGCGCCGCCGTCGGTCGTCTTGTAAATGCCGCTGCCCGCCCCGCCGCTGATGAGTCCCCATGGCATGCGCACCGCCTGCCACGTCGTGGCGTACATGACGGCCGGATGGTTCGGATCCATTACCAGGCAGATCGCGCCGGTGTTGTTATCCACGAACAAAATCTTCTGCCACGTCTTGCCGCCGTCGGTGGACTTGAAGATTCCGCGGTTAGGATCGGGCGCAAAGACATGCCCCATCGAGGCGACATAGACGACGTTCGGGTTTTTCGGATCGACCACGATGGCGGCGATGGAGTGCGCGTCGCGCAGACCACTGAACTGCCAGGTTTTGCCCGCGTCGGCCGATTTAAAAACACCGTCGCCGGGAATCATGTTGGCGCGAATATCGGCTTCGCCCGTGCCGACGTAGATTGTGTTCGGGTCCGAGGGCGCGACTGCAATCGCGCCGATGCTGGAGCTCGGGCCCGCAAGCTTGCCGTCCGTGATGTTTTCCCACTCGATCCCTGCGTCGGTGCTCCTCCACACGCCGCCGCCGACCGCCCCGGCGTAGAAGAGATTGTCGTTACCCGGCACACCGGTAACGGTGACGACACGACCGCCGATGTAAGGACCGACACAGCGCCACTTCAGCTGGCTCATGAGGTTTTGCGGCGAGAGACCCTCTGCGTTTTGCGATCTCGCGAGCGACGGCATGAGCGCGCAGAGCAGAAGGAGAGAAAGAACATTCACAAACCAGAAGACACGTTTCATGACCAAGTTCCTCTGGCCGATTCCCGCAGGTGTCAACCAGCGCGGCTTTTTCGAAAATCTTCCACTCCCTAACGAGTCATGGCTGGCTGCCCAGGAACGAAAGGTCCGCGATCAGGCCACGTCGAAGCGATCCAGGTTCATCACCTTGTCCCAAGCCGCGACGACATCGCGGAGCGATCCGATCATCGTGACCACGCCAGTCGAACCGGTCTCGCAGCCGGAGGTGGCGGCGCACGCGCCGACGCCGGTGGAGACGAGCACGCCTGATGCGGAGGTTGTTCCTCTGGCGGCGCTCGTGCCTAACGGCAACGGAACCGCGAACAGCAACGCAGCAGCCTGGCCACGAGCCGGGTGGGCTTAGTCAACATCAGCTTAACCAATGGGCCCACGTCACCCCAGGGCGGTGCGGGCTTGTTGTTTTTCTCGGACTGTTCTGGCCGGGGAACCTGTCCTCGTTCCAATACCGCTACGGTTTGCCCGGCTTCGCCGGAGCCGAGATGTTGACGTCTACTTTCTTTGTCCCGCCGCCACCGAACCACTGCCCGCCAAAGAAGAAGAGAACCGCGCCGACAACGATGACGAAGATCACCAGTATCGCCACGACTGCGGCATTCCCGCCGCCACCGCCATTATCTGCCATATCGCAAATACCTCCTATTGGCTCATATTCGTTTCGAACCAGGCATCCGACCGTATGCAGGGTTGGGGCACGGGTTGGTGGCTGGAGGGTAATCAAATGCCGGGGAAAATGGCAACCGTTGCTGACTGCTGCGAAATGGTTTCCTGCCTCGGCCAGGATCAGCGCCGCCCGCTCCCGGAACGATCCTGAAACGGGTCGTAGAGTTCGATGGCGTAGTAAGCAAGGACGCCATCGGCGCGACGCTCCGTGCTCTGCGGTCGACCAAAGAACGCCCGCACATCGCCTTCACTGCTCCGGCCGCGAATCAGCGAGCCGATGCGGCGGGTGTAGAACTCGTTAGGCGCCGCCTGGACGATGTAGGCCGGAGGCGCGGAGAGGATGCCGGTGCGGTCAAAACGAAAGGCGAGCGCGTCGGCTCCATGGCCATGGCGGAACGGGTCGGCCGTATCAATCGTGGGCGCCGCTTCGAGGCCCAGCTGACCGATCAAAGCGGAGTCGGGCCGAACGAGGTAATACCCGGTGCGCGACCCAAGGGCGACATAGTGGGAGTCGTCGCGGAAGGGGTGGACCGCGATGCAGGAGGTGATCGCCATGAGGGCGAAAACAAAGACGAGCCGGAGAGTAACATGTTTAGCTATCGGTCTGAAGCGACTTGAGGGCGTTGGCGTGAGGAGGCTAGCGAAGGGAAAGTGGGATCGGCAAATGCTTTGTTCGCTTGCGCGAAAAGTTGTCGGCTGGCAGCCGGCACCCGACGGGCTGACACCCCGTGCTCCCCGGAAGCTGCGTCTGGCAAGGGGCAATGAGGAAGTAAAACCGCTCCACATTGAGGACCGCCCTCAAGGGAGAGGAAAGAGAGAGGGCGGGCGCTATGGCCGCCGAGGCATCGGCCGGCTACGACTTATAGCGCAGGCGCTTCTTGTGGCGGTTTTCTTTCATCCGCTTGCGGCGCTTGTGCTTGGAGATTTTTGCTTTTCGTCGTTTTTTCAGCGAGCCCATAGGGAAGATTTCAAATCGGCCGATTTCGGACTGCCGAAAGTCAGCATCTGAAACCACAAAGCGCGACCGATTCCGGTCGCGAGCAGCGAAGGTAAAGGGATTGGCGCGCTTGGCAACTCATTTTGCGCCGGGCGTTCGGCGAAGGCCGACTCTCTTGCCCTTGCTCCTAATCTTTCTGCGGGATCAGGGGCAGGATCAGGATAGGGCGTTAGGCAAGTGCTTCTTCCAGTTGCCGCACATGCTCGGCTGGTTTCACCTTGCGGAGGATTTGCTTGATCCGGCCGCGGCCGTCGATCACGATCGTGGTGCGCTCGGTCCCCATGTATTTTTTCCCATACATGCTTTTCTCCCCCCAGACGCCGTAGGCGTTGACGATTTTCTTTTCCGGGTCGGAGAGGAGCGGGAAGGGGAGGTCGTATTTCGTGATGAACTTCTCGTGGCTGGCAACTGGGTCGATACTGACCCCGAAAATCTCCGCTCTTCCCTCAAACTTGCCCCAGGCATCACGCAACCCGCAGGCCTGGGTCGTGCACCCGGGTGTGTCGTCCTTTGGATAGAAATAGAGAACGACGATCGAGCCCCGGAAATCCTTCAGCCTAACGACCTGGCCGGAGCCATATTTTTCTCCGACCGCTGTGGCGCTGAAATCAGGCGCGGGATCGCCGACCGAAAGGGGTGCCGCCTTCCTGTTCATTTCTCGAAGAGGATAACCAGCAGGCCGACGAGAGACAAGAGGGCACCCATGACGCCGGCTTCGTATTTCTCAAAGGAGCGGAGGTTCACCTGTTGGATCCCGGTGAGGGCGAGCCAGGTGAAAGCGATCATCCCTGCGATCGTGCCGAGGGTGAGAATCATGGTGAGGAGAGCGAACCCATGCCAACCGTAGCGCACCCCGGAAACGTAAATCGGCACAAACGCTTCGCAGGGCGAAAAAGTCAGAAGCACGAGCAGGCTGGAGATGGCGGCGAGGTCGGAACGCGTAAATGACATCGGCGCTTCGCCGTGGCTGTGCTCGTGCCCATGTTCATGGGCGTGGCCGGGATGGTGCGAGTGGCCGCGGCCGATGTGCAGATGGGTGTGGGTATGTCCGGTGAGCTGCCGGAAGATGTAAAAGAGGCCGAAGAGCATCAGCGCTCCGCCGGCGAGGCGCGGAAACCACTCGCCGATGTGCTCGCTCAGAGCAATGCCGAGCCAGGCCACGATGAAGCCGAGCGCGGCGGTGAAAGTGGCGTGGCCACTGGCCGCGATCGCGGTGATGGCGAGCGTCTTCGGCCTGCTCCACTGCTGGGCTCGCGCGGTGAGAACAAACGGCAGCCAGTGGGTCGGGATAGCGGCGTGGAAAAACGCGATCCCGAAACCGGTAATCGCAATCGTGGCCAGAACCGAATCGTTCATTGGAGCGGATTGAATGGGAGGGTGCGCTCCAATTGTGGGTCGTCAAAAAAATGCGAAAAGAATCGGGCTGGTGGGATTTGAACCCACGGCCTCTGCGTCCCGAACGCAGCGCTCTACCAAGCTGAGCCACAGCCCGAACTTTCTCGCGACACGTCTGCCGGGCGTCGGGCCCGGTGGTCGTGCGGCGCCCCTACTTCGCGCACTTCCCGCACGATGGCAAGCGAATCGATCTGGCCGGCCGAATCGTAACCTCCAGAGCGTGCTGCGACAGCGCAGTCTCCAGAAAATCCGTTGACAAGGCTTTGGCTGCACGCATTATCCGAGTCCGCTTGCGCCGACGATGCTTGCTTCGATTTCGACCTCTTCAGCCCTAACGAATGGTGCGCCGACGATCCTGCAGTTCCCGTCGGAACCTGGCCGTTCCGTCCGTTCCTTGAGAAATATGACCGCTCAACTCCTGCAAGAAGCAGCCAAAGTGATTCCGAACCAGCAGCTCCTGATTAACGTCGTCTCCAAGCGCGTCCGGCAGCTCGGCATTGGTCACCGCCCGCTCGTCGAAGCGACCCCCAAATCCTCCCTCACCGATATTGCTTTGAAGGAAATCATCGCCGGCAAGCTCACCTACGAGGAGTTGAAGGACGAGGCCGCGGCCGGCTAGTGACGAGTGACGAGTGACGAGTGACGAGAAAAAGGCTGGGAACGCTGCGCTTTCCACTCATCACGCGTCACTCATCGCTCTTCGATGCCCGCCGAGACCATTCTCAATCGCAAGGCGCTGCGCGATTTCCACATCCTCGAGCGCTTCGAGGCCGGGGTCGAGCTGAAGGGGAGTGAGGTCAAATCGATCCGGGCCGGCAAAGCCAACATCGGCGACGCCTTTGCCCGGATTGAAAAAGGCGAGGCGTTTCTCTACGGCGCCGACATCCAGCCGTATGCGCAGGCGAGCCACGAACTGCCGCCGCCGAAACGGGTGCGCAAGCTTCTTCTGCACCGGCGCGAGATCGACAAACTTTACGGCCTAACGAACATCGCCGGCCGCACCCTCGTCGTGCTCAAGCTTTATTGGAAAAACGGGCGGATCAAAGCCGAGCTCGGTGTTGCCCAGGGCAAGGAAGCGCGCGACAAACGGCTCGATCTAAAGAAGCGGGCCATGGATCGGGAAACGGCGCGGGAGGTGGCGCGCTTTAATCGCAAGCACGGTTGAAATTTCTCTTTTCATCCTTCTGCCTTCATCCTTCTTCCTTTCTGCATGTCTCCGCTTTTCGTCATCTTCTTCACTGTTTTCATCGATATGGTGGGATTCGGCATCGTCATCCCGGTCCTGCCACTTTATGCGGAGCATTTCCGCGCCACCCCAGTCGAGATCGGCTGGCTGACCGGAATCTATTCCGGAATGCAGATCATCTTTGTGCCGATTCTCGGGCGGCTCTCCGATCGCTTCGGGCGCCGGCCGATCCTCATCGTTAGTCTGATCGGCACCGCGGTCGGCTTTCTCATCATGGGTTGGGCGACTTCACTCACCCTCTTGTTCGCAGCCCGCATTATCGACGGAGCGAGCGGCGGTAATATCGCGACCGCCCAGGCCTATGTTGCCGACGTCAGCACACCCGAAAATCGCTCCCGCTCCATGGGTGTGATCGGGGCAGCTTTCGGGCTTGGCTTCACCTTTGGTCCGATGATCGGCGGCCTCCTCAGCCGCATCTCGTATGGTGCGCCATTCTTTTTCGCGGCGGCGCTCGCGGCTGTGAATGTGGTGCTGCTTTACTTCATTCTGCCGGAAAGCCTCTCAGCTGAATACCGCGCGCAACCGCACGAGCGCGCCCGGCTCGCGGAAGTTTTTCAACACGGCAATGCCCGCATGTTCGGGACGATCGTCGCCACCTATCTCTTCACCATTACCGGCTTCGCCATCATGACGACGCTCTTCGCGCTTTTCACCGAAAAGCAGTTCGGCTTCGACGCGCGCCATACCGGCTATGTCTTTGGTTTTATCGGGATCCTGAGTGTCATCCTGCAGGGCGGGCTAATTGGCCGCCTGATCAAACGCTTCGGCGAGACGGCGCTCGCGCGCACCGGCTTGCTCCTGCTCGCCGTCGCGCTCGCACTCCTCCCGCTCGTGCCCACGATCCCGATGCTGCTCGCGGTTTGCGCAGCTCTCGCGATCGCCAACGGCCTCGTCAATCCCACCCTCAACGGGCTCGCTTCGCAAATGATCGATCGCAGTTGGCAGGGACGCGCGCTGGGGGTGATGCAGTCCGCCGGGAGTGTCGGGCGCCTCGTTGGGCCGCTGCTCGGCGGCTGGCTCCTGATGTTCGACCTTGGCCAACCGGCGACCCATTATGCGCGCACGCCGTTTTTCGCCGGAGCCGCCATCCTTTTCGTCGCTTTCGTTCTGGCCTTCAGCGTTCGCAAACCGGCGGGCGACAAGATCCGGCCGAGCGTCGTCGTGGAAGCCGACGTTTGACTCCGATCCCGCGCCGTGTGACGCGTGCGCGGCCCGGCGGTGCTGCTACAGTCCAGACGATGAAGCGCTCTTTCGTTCTCACTCTTGGCGGTGTCGGGCTCGCGACCTGGGCGATTTCGCGTCTCCTGCGTGATGACTTTTCTTTTGCCGGTAAATCAGTCCTCATCACCGGCGGCTCGCGCGGGCTCGGCCTCGCGATCGCGCGCCGGATCGCGCTCGAGGGCGGCCGCCTCGCTCTCCTTGCGCGCGACGAAGATGAACTCGCGCGCGCCTGCGCCGAGCTGCGCGCCCTCGGGGCCGAAGCCCTCCCTGTCCCCTGCGATTTGCTCGACCGCGACCAGTCGTTAGGCGCGATCGAGACCGTCGTCGATCGCTTTGGCACCATCGACGTTCTGATTAACAACGCCGGCATCATCGAGGTCGGCCCGCTGGAAAACATGCGGCGGCACGATTTCGAGAAATCGATGCAGCTTCATTTTTGGGCCCCGTTTAATTTGATCCGGCAGGTTCTCCCCCACATGCGGCGGGCGGGCGGCGGCTGCATCGTCAACATCGCTTCCATCGGCGGGAAGGTGGCCGTGCCGCATCTCGCGCCTTACAGCGCGAGCAAGTTTGCCCTTGTTGGGCTCTCCGACGCTTTCCGGGCCGAGCTGGCGCGGGACAACATTCGCATCACCACCGTGACTCCGGGAATGATGCGCACCGGCTCACAGGTAAACGCGAAATTCAAGGGCGATCACGGGGCGGAGTTTACCTGGTTCGCGCTCTCGACCGCGCTCCCGCTCGCGGCAGTGGAGGCCGATCGGGCGGCGGCGAAAATCGTCGCGGCGTGCCGGCACGGACAGGCGTCACTCATCATTGGTCTGCCGGCCCGCCTCGCCATTATCGGCAACGCCCTTTTCCCCAGCCTGACGGGCGAGATCATGAAACTGGCCAACCGCGTCCTGCCCGCGCCGCTCGGGGTGGAGGGGGACGAGTTAAAGTCAGGCTGGGAAGCGCGGCGCGAACAGCGGGTGCCGGGCTGGCTGGCTCGCTTGGGCGAGAACGCGATCGGCCGAAACAACGAAGCCTGAGGGCGGGTCCGTGCGCGGGAAGCGACTTTTCGTTAGTCTGGATCTTCCGGAGACGGCCGCCGCCGCACTCGTTAGGCTCGATCCCGGCTTGCCCGGATTGCGCTGGGCAAGGGCGGAGCAGATTCATCTCACCCTGGCTTTTCTTGGCAACGTCGCCGCCGAACAGGAAGCCCGGGTGCGGGCCAATTTGGGCGCGATTGAATTCACCGCTTTTTTCCTTCCTCTGATCGCTCTCGGCACCTTCCCTGTGCAGGGAAAGCCGAAAGTGGTTTGGCTCGGGATCGGGCGCGGACATCCCCACCTTTTCCAATTGCACAAGCGGGTCAGCGACGCCGCGCTCGGCGCCGGGATTGAGCCCGATCTTCGACCCTGGCGTCCCCACTTCACCCTCGGGCGGTGTCGGGATGTGGAGCGGCAAAGCATCCTGCCGTTTCTGCGCCAGCACCGCGATTATGATGGCGGGCTCATCCGGATCGAGGCCTTCAATCTTAAATCAAGCCGGCCCACCCCTGAGGGATCGATTTACACGACCGAGCTGACGGTGCCGGCGCGGTAGACGCGTCGCTCTGCGAGGCGCGGGTCGGCGTGTCGGATGCCGGGCAGATCGGCGGGCGGCGCTAACCCCGCGTTTCGCAGAGCGAAACGTCCACAGTTGCAATCTGCGCGCTTCACCCTATACCCGCGGGATGCATCGCGCTTTTTTCCTCTTCGTCTGCGGTCTGCTCGTTTGCCTAACGACCTCTTTCGCCGCCGCCGCCGCCTCGCCGCCCGCCATCATTGCGCTCAAAGCCACTCATCTTTTCGATGGCAAATCGAAGACGCTCCTGCCGAATGGCGTCGTCGTCGTCGAGGGCAACCGGATTGTCGCCGCCGGCAGTAACCTGCCCGTGCCTAACGACGCCCGCGTGATCGAGCTGGGGGACGCCACGCTCTCGCCCGGGTTCATGGATGCGCATACCCATCTGACTTTCGATTTCTCCGGCAAC
>DATBDG010000167.1:0-15836 GCA_036270055.1 Chthoniobacterales bacterium | reverse complement strand
CCAAAGAAAAGGAATGAGCGGGCGACCGAGCACAAGCAACGGCGCCGCGACGAGCATGAGCAGTTCGTGCTGCGTCATGTGCGCAGAAAATAAAACGCTGCCCCACGGATGCAGCGGGGAGACGAGCGCCACCACGAGCGTGAGCCAGCCGGCGGCGTAGCACCACGCTTCCACGCCGCCGAGCGCTTCGGGAGAGACTTGGCGAAGCCGACGGAATCCGCGGATATAAAGCCAGGCGAAAAGTGCCAGCGGAATAACAACGCCTGGCTCAAAGGCCCAGTCATTGCGCAGCTCCGCGAAATCGTGCGGCTCAGTTTCATGCGCCAAGACGGAGGCAGTTGTCGCGATGAACAAAAACGGCGCGAGAGAGAGGCGTTTCACTTCAGACATGGATCGAAAAAGAAACTTGGGATCGCCTGGGCAAAAATCAGGAGAAGGAAAATCGCCGTCAGCATCATTCCCAGCATCGCCATAAAACGGCGGCGCCCCGCGCCCGCGCTTTTTCGTTCCGTCGAGCTCCCAGCATTGGCACGCCACTCTTTCCACCCGATCACCCCCGGCACCGCACCAAGGATCAGAAAGACCGCGCTGAGGAGGTGAAGCGGCCAGTTGCGCTGAATCGAGCACGCCCATTTCAGCAGTGAATAGCTCGTCTGCATTTGCACAAACCAGACCACTGCTGACCCGAGCACCGCGACCCAAAGCGCCGCATTCTCACGCGCGTCACTCCCTTCGATGTGCGATTCGGAGTCGATATAGCCTTCGCCTTCGATCCGGCCGCGCTGGTCGCCGGGGAGCGCGCTATGCGGCACCTCGCCGCTCGGGCCTTCGCTGCTCATTTGCCGATCCAGTAGGGGCCGAAATAGATGATCGCGTAGAGCGGCAGCCAAATGCCGCCGATCCAGTACCAATAAACCGCTGTCACCCGCACATCGCGCGCGTGTTTGTCATCCATTCCGTATTTCATGATGTAGGCGAACATGAACCCATCCTCCGAGATGCCGACGAAGAGATGGATCAGGTGCATGAGGAGAATTCCCCAGACCACCGAAGCATAGGCATTGTCGTCCCAGCGGAACTGCGTGCCGTGGAATTCGCGGAATCGAAACGCGACCGCGAGGATGCCGAGGACGACAGTAAAGGAGCCCCAGAGCAGCACCTTGCTTTTATCGAAGCGCACCGCCGCGCGATCAGTCAGGAACATGAAGAAAGTCGCGGCCAAAATCACGACCAGGTTGGCCGTGCCCCAAAAGAGGTCCGGCGTCGGATGCAGATTTGGCGGGATGAAATTCACCTGCGGCGGCGGCCAGTCTTCGAAATTTTGCCGAAGATAAAAATAACTCGCAGCCAGAATGGCAAACATCGTTGTCTCGATCGCGAGCAGGAGAGCGTTGCCGATCCAAATCGGCGAGCGGTGATCGAGCGCGCTCCGCGGCAATTCAGAAACATCGATGACGGAGCGGGTCGGGTTCATTGCCTAACGAATACAATTTCGGCGCTTCATTTTGTCGCTGGCTCCTCCATCGTCGGTGGCAACGGGGCCGGCTCCTCCAGCTCAAGGGTGCGCTTGTACTTTTTATCCTTGTGCTGCTTCGCCTCTTCCGTTCCGCTCCAGAACCACGGAATAAAAGCGAGAAAAGTAAGGAACGCCCCGATCGCAAAAGCCCACGGGGTAAAGATGCCCACGATCACCGTGGCACACACCGGAATCGCGAGGAGCAGCGGATAAACCGAGTCGCCCGCCATTTCGTAAAGATGATCCGGCGCGGCTTCGAGCATCGTGGTGTTCAGCACCTGCCGGATGTCCGATCGCACGCCGGCGACGACCGGCGAAATGTGCGGTTGATCCCATAAGGCGTCGCGTCCGCGCACCGTCGGGAGGTAAAGAAAGTTGTAGCTCGGCGGAGGCGACGTGGTCGCCCATTCCAGCGTCGCCGCGCCCCACGGATTTTCGCCCGCCATCGCGCCGCTTTTGCGACTCCACAAGACGTTAACGAGAAAGATCAAAACGCTCAGACCGATGATGCCGGCGCCAATCGTGGCGAGGAGATTGAGCGGGCCCCAACCGGTCTCGGTGGCGTAGGTGTAAACCCGCCGCGGCATGCCCTTGAGGCCGAGCTGGTGCATCGGAAAAAACGTGACGTTGAAGCCGATAAAAAAGAGCCAGAAGTTCCATTTGCCTAACGACTCGCTGAGCATCCGCCCGGTCCATTTCGGGAACCAATAATAGATCGCGCCGAAGAGTGGAAAGACCATCCCGCCGATGAGCACGTAATGGAAATGCGCCACAACAAAGAAGGTATCGTGCACCTGCAGATCGATCGGCACCGAGGCGAGCATGATCCCGCTCAGACCGCCGAAAACGAAGATCGAGAGAAATCCACCTACCCAAAGCAGCGGCGTTTTTAGAAAAGGCTTTCCGCTCCAGAGAGTCGCGATCCAGCAGAAAATCTGGAGGCCTGCCGGAATCGCGATAATCATGCTCGCGGCAGTGAAAAAGCTTTGCCCAAGCTCCGGTACCGGGGTGGCAAACATGTGGTGCACCCACAGTCCGAAACCGATAAAGGCGGTCGAGATCAGCGCCAGCACGATCGCCGTGTAACCAAAGATTCTGCGCCGGGCAAAGGTCGGGACAATCGTCGAGATGAATCCGGTGCCCGGAATGAAAATGATGTAAACCTCCGGGTGCCCGAAGAACCAGAAGATGTGCTGGTAGAGCAGCGCATCGCCGCCTTCCCCGGGATTGAAAAAGTGCGTGTTCACGTGCGCCAGCCGGTCCATCGCCAGATAGCTGCTCGCCAGCATCACCGACGGCATCGCGAAGATGACCATGAAGGAGGTCACGACCATCGCCCAAACGAAGAGCGGAATGCGATTAAGCGACATCCCTACCGCGCGCTGCTTGAAAACGGTGACGATGATTTCCACCGCCGTCGTTAGGCCGGCGATCTCGGTGAGCGTGATCATCTGCGCCCAAAAATCCACCCGTTTCCCGGGCGAAAACTGCGGCCCGGCCAGCGGGACGTAGGAGAACCAACCGGTGTCAGGGCCGATATTCAGAAAGAGTCCCGCGTAAAGCAAAATCCCCCCTGCGAGATAGACGTAATACCCAAAAGCATTCAGCCGCGGGAGCGCGACGTTGCGCGTGCCGACCATCAACGGCACGAAGTAGATCCCAAACGCTTCCGTAATCGGCACCGCGAAGAGGAACATCATCGTCGTGCCGTGGACGGTGAACAATTGGTTGTAGAGATCGGGCCCGATGAAGGTGTTTTCCGGGAACGCGAGCTGAAGCCTCATCAATATCGCGAGAATTCCGGCGAGCCCGAAAAAGATGAACGCCGTCACGATATAGCGGATCGCGATGTCCTTGTGATTCGTCGTTTGCAACCAACCGAGCAGGCCCGGCTTTCGCCGCCAGGTCAGGTCGAGCGCGCGATGCTCGTTTGCGTCGAGACCCGGAACGACTGTGATTTCCTTCAGCTCGCCGCGTTTCATTTGAGCGATTCCAGGTAATCGACGAGCGCGTTCAGGTCGTCGGGCCCAAGCGTGTTCGGCGGCATTTTCACTCCCGGCTTGATGTTTTGTGGATTGGCGATCCAGCCAGCGAGATACCCGCGGGTGTTCGGGAACGATCCGGCGGCGAGTCTCGTGCGGCTGCCGAAATGGGTCAGATCCGGACCGAGTGTCGCGCGCGCCGGCGTGCCCTCGATCGTGTGACACATAATGCATTGGTTCGCGAGAAAGACGCGCTGCCCACGCTGCTCCGAAGGAGTTGCTGGCGGTCGCGCATTCTGCCGCGCTTGCGCGAGCCACTTGCCAAATTTGGCTGGCGACTCCGCGACAAATTCCAGCCGCATGTGCGCGTGCTGGTGTCCGCAAAACTCCGCGCATTGGCCGCGGAAGGTGCCGGACTTTTCAGCCTTGATCCAGGTCTTGGTCGGGTGGCCGGGGATGAGGTCCTTCTTCCCGCTGATGTTCGGAACCCAGAAGCTGTGAATGACGTCGGTCGAAACCAGCTCCAGCCTGACGACCTTGCCAACCGGGATGTGCATTTCGTTGGCGGTGATCATGAGGTTTTCCGGATGATCGGCGTCCTGGTAATGCACTTCCCACCACCATTGATGACCGATCACTTTCAAGCTCAGCGGATGCGGCTCGGAGGTCAGCGCATAGACGGAACGGCCAGTGAAGATGTCCAAGGCGAGGAGTGCAAAAAGAATGGCAATCGTCATCGCGAGACAAGCCGCCACGACCGCAAAAACGCGGCGCTCTGTTGGCTGACTCTCCGGCAGCGGCGGCTCGTTAGGCTGTATGGCGAGCGGCCCACGGCGGGCACGGCCGATCGCGATGCAGGTGCAGATCAAAACGGCGACAAAGATCGCGGTCAGGATCCAGAAATAGAGCCACCAAAGCGAGGAGACCTGCCTTGCTCCGCTCCCGGCGGGATCCAGCGCTGATTGCATTTCCATCGCCTCCAGGAGAAGCGGCAAACTGAGCGCGAAGCCAGCGTCTTTCATCAGAGTGGCGGCATCTGCGCCGAGGGCGGCAAAGACGAATCCTTCGGCGTCTGTGCCGGCATCGAGTTGGGTGGCGTCGCGCCACTGATTTGATCGCTGCGTCCGGGCGAGCCGCCGCTCGTCCCGAGGCCGCCGACGCTGCGGACGAAGGCGACGAGTTGCCAGACCTGATAATTGGGAATCTTACCGCGGAACGATGGCATCCCGTTAGGCCGGCCTTCCATGATCGTGGCAAAAATCTGCTGCGGTTGGCTGCCGTAAATCCATTTGTCGTCCATCAGGGCGGGGCCCATCCCGCCGCCGCCGTGGGCGTGACAACCGACGCAGTTGTAGGCGGTGAAAAGGCGCTGGCCTTCCGACGTGGCGTAGGCGTTCTCCTCGTATTCGTTTTTTACCGGAGTCGACGCGATGCCGCCGGCGGGATGGAGATCGCTTAAGGACTTGCTCTGAATTATTTCTGCCGCCGGTGGCGCCACGCGGTAGCCGCGCTCCTCCCGTTTGCAACTGCCTAACGAACCCAGGAGGCAGAGCAGCAGGAAAGATGAATAAGGAAAGCAGGAAGGCAGGAGGGCTGTCCTGCACTTCTCTTTTCCTGCTTTCCTGCTTTCCTTATTCACTTGTTGTTTACCAGTTCTGTCGTTGGTGGATCCGGCACGCGCGGAACGTGGTAGGCAATAAGAATGGCGTCGATCTCGGCTTTCTTCTCCGCGAGCGCCTTGTTGATCCTATCGCGTAAATCCGTGTCGCCTTTGCGCACGCCCATCGCGATGCTGAAGGTGAATGGAAGATTCCGATCGGCCGCCGGCGAGACCGGCACGACGGTCAGCGGCACGTTCTCCTTGCCCGCGAAATAACCGCCGAGCGGCCCCCAAACGATCGCGACATCGATCTCGCCTTTTGCCGCCGCGTCGACCGCGCGCGCTGGCGGGTTTTTCTCCGTGTAATTCCCGTAAACGGTGTAGCCGACGACGTTATCGATGATCCCGCGATTAGCGAGCGCGTGCGCCGGCGGAGTGTTGACTCCGTCATTGCCGATCATTTGCACGCCGATCTTCAGCTTTCGCAGAACGGGATCGTCTAACGAGTGAAGGTCAAGGCCGCGATCCTTTCGATAAACAAAAACGTAGCTCGAGCGGTAGTAAGGAGAAGTCGTTAGGGCGAGGTCGAAGTGCGCCGGCACCCCGAGCACGAGATCAGCGCGATTTTCCTTCAATGTTTCGCGAAAGAAGCCGCGCCGCTGCGCGCGCCAGGTGAATTCGAGATTCATGTCGAGCTCGCGCGCGATCAGCTCGGCGATCTTGTTCTCGAAGCCCTCGCCACGCTCATCTGAAAAGGGAAGATTGTTTGGATCGGCAGCGACACGGAGAACCGGCTTCAAAGGAATGCCAGCGGTCTGCGCAAAAGCCGGTGCGCCTAGCGTTGCGGTGGCAAAGAGGAGGAAAACGCCGCTACGGCAGAGAGAAAACATAGAGCATGCCTCCCTTGGCCGTGTGCTGCGGCAGGTCTTTCATCGCATTCACAAATCCGAGCGCGCCCGTCGGATCTCGCGGATCAAGGTCATTCGAAACAATCGCGCCCGGCCAGCCGCCGACGCCGGAAAGAATCGCGACGTATTGTTTGCCGTCGGGTCCCTTGTAGGTCACCGGCTGGCCGATAATGCCGGAGCCGCACTTGAATTGCCAAAGCATCTCGCCGGTCTTCGCGTTCAGACATTTGAAAAACCCATCCATCGTCCCGTAAAAGACGACGTCGCCGGCGGTTGCGACCGTCCCGCTCCAGACCGGAAAATCCTCCTGAATCGCCCAGACTTTCTTTTTCTGAAAAGGATCCCAGGCGCAGAATTCGCCGCGTTTGCCGCTCGAATCGGCGGCGTACATTTTGACGTTCACCCCGAGATAGGGCGTGCCCTCGATATAGCTTGCCTCGGTCCCTTCGTAATCCATCGAGAGACTTTGATGCGGGATGTAGAGGAGGTTAGTGCGCGGCGACCAGGCGCACGGTTGCCAATCTTTTCCACCGGGCGAAGCAGGGGAGACGTCGCGGATGGTCTTTCCGGTCATCGGCTTTTTCTCCTCGTTTTCAATCAGCCGGCCGCTCTTAAGATCAACCCCTTTGCTGGAGGTGATGCGGACGAACGGCGTGGCCGAAAGGACTTCGCCGGTGGTGCGGTCCCATAGATAGACGTAGCCATTGCGTTGCGCCGCGAGCAGCACTTTTCGCGGCTGGCCATTGACCGTTAGGTCGAGCACGAGATTTTCGTTCACGCCATCGTGATCGAACTCATCGTGCGGATTCATCTGGTAAAACCAGCGCGCCTGACCGGTATCGGGATTACGGGCGAAAACGCCGCACGTCCATTTGTTATCGCCGGGGCGCAGCTCCGGATTCCAAACGCCGGGGTTGCCGGTGCCGTAATAGATGAGATTCAGCTCCGGATCATAGGTGATCCAGCCCCAGACATTCCCGCCCCCGATCTGCCAGCGATTAGGTGGCCATGTCTTTACTCCGAGATCCTTGCCTTTGTCCGAGGAGTAGAATGGTTTGAATTCCGGACCGATCAGGCAATCGGCATCCGAACCCGTACTGTATGCGCGCCAGACAATGTGGCCGTCGTTTGCGTCGACTGCCGTGAGCCAGCCGCGCACGCCCAACTCGCCGCCGCTGTTGCCGACCAGCACTTTGTCGTGCACGACCAGCGGCGCCATCGTGATCGTCTCGCCGCTGTTGATGTTGCCGAGGCGAGTCTTCCAAATCTCTTTCCCGGTGTTGGCGTCCACGCAGACCGTGAAGTCGTCGAGCGTGTTGAAGTAAATCCTGCCGTTGGAAAAAACGCAGCCGCGGTTGACGACATCGCAGCAAGCCACACCCTGGGCAGCCGAGTCCGGCTCGGGTTCATATTTCCATTTCGTCGCGCCGCTCTTCTTCAGATCGAGCGCGTAAAGGATGTTTGGGAACGGCGTGACGATATACATCGTATCGCCGACGACGAGCGGCGCTGCTTCGTGGCCTTTGTTCACGCCAGTCGAGAAGGTCCACGCCACCTTCAGGTTCTTCGCAGTGCTGGTGTTGATCTGATCGAGGCTGCTGTAGCGAGTGCCCCGGTAATCTTTCGCCGGCATCGTCCATTGGCCCGCATCCGGTGCAGGCTGGGCGATGAGAATTGGGGAGAAGGAAAAGAGCCAGACGCAGGTGGCGAAGACCTGAGCGAGAACCGAGCGGCGCAATGGAGGAAGGTCCGCTTCACGCATGGGCGTGGCCTTGCGCTCGAAGCTGAAGGCAGTGAGAAATGGCAATCCGTACCATTCGCTCGATCTATCGCCCGACCTCGCGAGCTCGGTCGTATGGATTTTTCGCGGGGGTCGCGGGATTGGCCAAAATCAGGGCACGGGCTCAGGCCGCCGCGGCGTGCTCGGTCGCTCCATTGGATTTGGGCATCCCGGGTTTTAGCACCACCTTAACGCACTCGTCCTGTTTATCGCGAAACATCTTATAGCCGTTGGGTGCTTCCTCGAGCGGAAGCCGATGAGTGATGATATAGCTCGGATCAATCTCGCCTTTCTGGACCCGCTCGAGCAGCGGGCGCATGTAACGCTGCATGTGAGTTTGGCCGCTTCTAATGGTTAGGGCCTTGTTGACGATCGCGCCGAATGGGATCTTATCGAGCAGCCCGCCGTAAACTCCCGGGACGGAAACGGTCCCGCCTTTCCGACAGGCGATAATCGCCTCGCGCAAGGCGATCGGCCGTCCCGTCTCGGACATCATCGCCTGCTTGATCTTATCGTAAACGCCGACCGGTCCGTGGCCGTGCGCTTCCATGCCCACCGCGTCGATACAGGCGTCGGGGCCGCGCCCGCCGGTCATCTCTTTGAGAGTATTGTAGGTGTCCACTTCCTCGTAGTTGATCGTTTCCGCCTTGCCTTTCTCGCGAGCCAGTCGCAGGCGTTCGGGAAACCGATCGATTGCGATGACGCGTTCGGCTCCGAGGAGGTAAGCGCTTTTGATTGCAAATTGTCCCACCGGACCACAACCCCAGACCGCGATCGTATCGCCGGGCTGGATGTTACAGTTTTCCGCCGCCATGTAGCCGGTCGGGAAAATGTCGGAGAGAAACAGGACCTGCTCATCGGTCAGGTCACCATTAACCTTGATCGGGCCGACATCGGCAAACGGGACCCGGGCGTATTCCGCCTGTCCGCCGGCAAAGCCTCCGAGCATGTGGGAGTAACCGAAGAGACCGGCGGGGGATTGCCCGAAGAATTGCTCCGCCAGCGCCGCATTCGGGTTTGAATTCTCGCAGCAGGAATAGAGTTCGCGCTGACAAAAGAAACATGCGCCGCACGAGATCGTGAATGGCACCACCACCCGATCGCCGGGCTGGAGGTTCTTTACCTCAGGCCCGACCTCGACCACCTCGCCCATGAACTCGTGCCCGAGAATATCCCCTTTCTCCATCGTCGGGATGTAGCCGTCGTAGAGATGCAGGTCCGACCCGCAGATCGCGGTGGCGGTGATTTTTACAATCGCATCGCGCGGATTGAGGATTTTTGGATCGGGCACGTCTTCGACCCGCACATCTTCTGTTCCATACCAGCATGTTGCCTTCATCCTTGTCTCTCCTTGGGTAGAAATTCGTTAATTAGCCCCGGACCGTGCCCCAGTCATAAAGCTTCGAGATACTGGAGCCACGTCCCGCCGGCTGACCTTCGGTGGTCGTGACCGTTCCTGTTTCGATGATTTGCTTTAGCCGATAGAGATCGGTCTGGATCTTTTGCTCCGGCGCCTGGCCGAAGAGTTGCAGTAGTCGGCGGCCGGGCGAGCCCGTCGGCGCATGATAAGTCAGCTCCACGCGCACAATTGTCCCGCGATCACCCGGTGCCGGGGTGAAATGGACGCGGCCGGTATGGGCGACGCGGCTGTTCGGCAACGTGCGCCAGGAGATACTTTCGTTAGGCCGATCGCTCGTGATCTCCGCGTCCCATTCGGCGGTCCGGCCGCCGGGCCAGCGCGCCACCCAATGCGACCGGCGCAGCTCCGTTTCGCGCACCTGCTCGAGCTCCGGCATGACCCGGGGCAGATTTTCAAGGGTGCGCCAGAACTGGTATAACTCTTTGGGCGAGCGGCCGATGGTGATCGTCTGCACGACTTCCTCGGTTCCCTTCGACGAACTGCGAGTGAGTGAGACGGCCGCGATGATATCGAGCGCGGTCACGCCGAGCACGTTGGCAAACGCGGTTTTCCGGCGCGCCTTGTCATTTTCGCGGCAGATGTCAGCCCCGGCCAGAAGCGACAAATCCATCGCATCACCGGCGACGCGGGACCAAATCCAGCCGGCCGGGCGTTTGGTGGCGAGGATGCCGATCCCGCTGATCAACTCGCGAAAGCCGAGCGCCGGCAACAAAACCGGCTGGCGCCGCACTCCGATAAATCGCTCCAGCGCGCGCGGAAAGGCGATCTCCGCCACCCCAAGACCGACGCTGAACCAGCCAAGCGCTTTGGCCAGCCGTTCTCCGCCTTTCCTCGTGTCATTCTTGCTCGATAAAAGTTTTTCCATTTTGCCTCCATTCGCCCAACCTTTTGTTGCAGCCGTTACCGGGCGATCAGCTCCCGGTTGCAGTCTCCTTGTATCGGGAGCGATGAGCCCAGCGCGCGCACGGCAAAAGTCTTAGCTGACGCTCCGAATATGGAGAAGGTCCGGTGGGCTTGCGTCTCAGAACGTGTGCGCAGTCACACGGAGGACTTCGGTTTACGAAAATTCAAAGCTGCCATTGCAGCCCGAAAGAAATCAGACGCGGACCCCCGATCGAGACCAGGTCGCCGGCAGATTTTCCGTTTTCGATTTCGGCGTTGAAAAGATTTTCGATTCGAATCGCGGCGGTCAGGTGCGCGGAAAAGCCGTAGCTGATCGCGCCGTCGAAAGTCGTGAATGGCGCCAGGACACGCGAATTCTGATCGTCTTCGAACTGACGATCGACGTAGCGTGCCTGCGCGGTGACCAACCATTTCGCAGCCGGCCTCCAGTCGATTGAGCCGGTGAAAATGTTCTCCGGCGTTTGGGCGAGCAACTTCCCTTCCAGTGCACGATCGGCAGCTTGTTCGACTCTCGGCCGGGTGAAGACATAGCTGCCTCTCAATCGAAGCGATGGATGCACCTGCCAGGCCACGCTCGCTTCAAACCCAGGAGCAACCACCAGGTCGATGTTCTGGCGCTGCCGTAAGACGCCTCCCTCCGGAATAAATCCTCCCGGATTGAATGTTCCCGGCCCTTCGCCAATCGTCACATTGCCGACCGCATCCTGCAGCCGATTCACAAATGCCGTCCCGGCTATCCGCAAGCTCTCCGTCGCCTGCCAATCGATTCCCGTTTCTCCGCCTAACGAATGCTCAGGTTGCAGGGCGGGGTTGGCCTCCGTCACGTCGTTGCCGACGCGGAATGGCCGGTAAAGTTCGTTTAATGTCGGCACGCGAAATCCGGTGTAGGCTGCGCCGCGCACGCTGAGATTGCTCGTCACGGCGAAGCGGATCCCAACGCGACCGTTGATCTCGTCGCCCTCCCGATCGGCAAAATCCGAATCCAAACTCACGACTCGAGTCGCGCGGTCCGACTCTTGCCGAAAGCCGTCATAAAGCTGCCAGCGATCGTAGCGCACTCCGCCGACGATCGTCAGGCGCTCGTTAGGCAACCAAGTGTCCTCGGCAAAGGCGCCGACGAAAAGCTGCCGCCCGCCTGCCTCGCGCAGGCGAGTGAAAGCGCTGCCATTCCAGAGAAAGTGCTCGTCGGTTTCTCCTTCCACCCAGCGCAAATCGGCCCCTGCGGTCAGGCGATGCGCGTCACGAAGCGCCATGCTCCAAACCGCGCTGCCGCCGATCGCGTTGGCCGGTACATTGAACTGATCGAGCGCCAGCGTCTCCACGTCGCGCGTCGCGTTGATCGAGCTAAAAGTGCTGCGGAATTTTCGCCGCTGCCCGTATGCGCTCAATCGCAGCTCGGAGGATTGCGCGGGAAGATCGGTTGTCCAGAGGGCACTGAAGTCGTTCCCCGTCGTATCGTTTTCCGTCAGCGTGGTGCCGTTGCCGCGGTCATCCTCAAAGTGCCGAGCTTCCACTGCCAAGGAACTGTTGCGCGCGATCTGCCATTGCGAACGAAGATCGAAAAACTCGGAGTCGGCGCTCGCGTTGTTGTCCACGGGGCCGCGCTGATTCGCCTGCAGCACCGGATACCCGCTCGTTGAGAATCGTTCCGCGAAGACGGCGGTTGCGATCGGACCGTGCACAAGTGTGCCGCCCGCTGCCGCCTCGTAGGTGTTCTCGTTCCCGATCGACGCGTCCGCGTAAGCGCCATTTTGCGTCATCGGTTTGGAGATAAGAAAAATGGTGCCCGCGAGCGCGGCGTTGCCAAACAAACCGGCGCCGCCGCCGGGGATCACCAGCGCGGAATCGATCGACGCCGGTGGCACCTGACTCCACAACACGTAGCCCGCGAAAGGATCATTGAGCGGAATCCCATCGAGCAAGACCAGCGTCCGCCCCGCCCCGCTCGGGCCGAAATTCCGCAGCGTGATACCCTGGGTGGTTGGGTTCGCGGTCCGACTGCTGCTCCGCCGGAACAAGCTGAAGCCCGGCACCTCCGCGCGGAGAATATCGTCGAGCCGCAACTGCGGCGCACGTCGCAACTCTTCGCGCGTCAGGATGGTCAGATCGAAAGGCGCGCTGGAATCCGCGTCTGGCAGACGGTCCGCTTCGACCACGATGCGATCTGCCGTTGGGGTTTGTGCCGCCGCCGAATGCATCAGACTCGCCGTGATCAGTGCGGCCGACCATGCGCGCGAACGTCGGGTACGGGCGTTTCGGCAACAGCCAGGGTTCATTCCCGGATGCCTAGCCCCGGAAACGCCGGGGTCAAGCTGTTCACGGCGAGCTGCCACGAAGTCGCGCAGGACAATCGCCTAACGACTCAAATTTCGCGCTCGCTGTGGAGCAACCATCAATCGGCTTGGAAGTTGTCGATGAAGATCGACAGTCGGGGGAATGATTTCCGCATTTCGCGGCAAGACGCTGAGCTCCGCGGCGCTCGTTTTTCTCGTCGCGCTCCTTGTCTATTTTTGGACCCTGGCGCCGACGGTCACGTTGGTGGACAGCGGCGAGCTGATCGTGGCCGCGCGTTTCCTGGGTGTGGCTCATCCGCCGGGCTTTCCCCTCTACGTGATGCTGGCGCATCTCGCCTCGCTGGTGCCGATCGGCAATGTCGCGGAGCGGATCAACTTCGCTTCAGCATTTTTTGCGGCGCTTGCCTGCGCGATGCTCACGCTCGTGGTGGCGGAAGTGATCGCGACCGCTTCCTACGTCGCGGAGGTGCGACGGAGGTTCAAAAAAGCGGGGCGAAAAGGCCGGAAGTTATCTTCGCAACTAGTGGTCAGTGCCGACGGCAATTCCAGTTCCTTTCTAACGATTGCTCCTGCGATTGGCGCCGGGCTGCTCCTCGCCTTCTCCCGCACGCTCTGGTCCTACGCCACGATCGCGGAAGTTTATGCGCTCAACACCTTTCTGATCCTGACGATCCTGTTCCTGATGCTGTGCTGGCGGCGCCGCATTCTGGAGGACGAAAGATCGATCAGCGCCACGTCGACTGCGCGCGGTCGCAGGGCCGTTGTCGCTGACCACGATTTCTTGCTCTATGGCGCGGCAGCCCTCTTCGGACTCGCGCTGGGCGTGCATCACGTCACGGTTGCATTGGCCCTGCCAGCGCTGGCCGTGCTCGTTTATCAGACGCAAGGGCTCAGCTTTTTCGCGAGCAGGAGATTGCTCTACGCGGCCGTCGTCTCGCTGGCCGCGTTGCTCGCCGTCTACAGCTACCTTCCGCTGGCGGCCGCGCACGATCCGATTCTGGACTGGGGCGACCCCCGCTCGCTCGGCGCGACTTGGGCGCACGTCACCGGCAAACAGTATCAGGTCTTTCTCTCCTTTTCGCCGAGCATCATGGTCGAGCAGTTGCCTCAGTTTGGCCGGTTCCTGCTCCGCGAATTCGGCCTGCCTTGGATTCCGATTGCCCTGATCCTCTCGATCGCCGGGTTCATCAGCACATGGAAACGGGATCGCACGACGTTTCTTTGGCTGCTCGTCGTTGTCCTGGCGAACCTCGCCTATACCCTAAACTACGAGATCGCCGAAGATAAGGACGCTTATTACCTGCCGGTTTTTCTCGCCCTCGCCATCGCGGCTTGGATTGGTTTCTATTCGCTCCTGCAAATGGCGTTGGCGAGACGGGCCTCAACCGCGGGTCGCTTCGCCATTTCCTCGACCGTCCTCCTTCTTCCCGCGCTCGCTCTGGCCGGCAACTGGCCCTTCAATGATCGCAGCCATTACTTCGTCGCGCATGACTACGTGGAGAATATTCAGGCGACGATCGAACCGAACGGTCTTCTCCTGACCCTCGACTGGCAGGTGGCATCGCCGATATTCTACACGCGCGAAATCGAAAGCCGGCGGCGGGACATCAAAGCGGTCGATGTTCTGCTCCTGCGTCGTTCCTGGTATTTCGATTACCTGCAGCGCGCTTTCCCCGACATGATGGCGCGCTCCCGCGACAAAGTAGATGTCTATCTCGCCCAGCTCAGGAATTGGGAAAAAGATCCCGGGGCCTATGCGCGTGACGCCGCCCTGACTCGCCAGATCAGTGAGGCCTTCAACGAGCTGATCCACTCACTCGTCTTTCGAGAACTCGAAGTCGCGCCCGTCTATGTGACCGATGAGCTTTACGTGCCGAGGGAACTGAGCGACCGCCAACTGATGCAATGGCTCAACCAAAATTTTCAAGCCGTCCCCCTGGGACTTGTCTTTCAATTGTTCCGCGACAGCGATTTTCACGATCCGGGAGAATTGCGCCTGCAAATGCGCGGCCTAACGGATGGGACCAACCGGTTCGAACAAGATGACGTGGTGAAATTAAAAGTCCTCCCGGCCTATCGCGCGATGCTGGAAAATCGCGCCCTCTACCTCGAGCACTTCAATCAGCCGGAACGCGCGGCTGCGGCACGCGCCCAGGCGGGTCAATTGGCGAAGTAAATCGATTGCGCCACGTGGGCTGTTCGGCCCTTGAGCGGGCCATCACCGGCCGAGAGTGGCACTGTATTCGCGGGTGCGCTCGAGGAGTTTGCGATACTGTTTTTTGGACGCACTCGGCGGGTAACACCGCCGGGCTGCGACATCGCAAAAGCCGGTTCGCAGGGTGCCTCCGACGCATACGCAAAGTCGCTCCCCTTCGCGCTCGACTTCGCGCGGGATTGGCTCTTTCGTATTTGCCTTAACCGAGAACCAAGGAGGTCTACCGTGTGCCGAAATATCAGGACGCTGCACAACTTTGAACCGCCCGCGACGGAGGAGGAGATCCGCGCGTCGGCCCTCCAGTATGTGCGCAAAATCAGCGGCTTCACCGCGCCCTCCAAAGCGAATGAGGCCGCTTTCGAGCGTGCGGTCGAGGAGGTGACGCGGACCTCGCGCGAGTTGCTCGATGCTCTCGTCACGAAAGCGCCGGCGCGCGGTTGCCGGCGCGCGCGGCACGCTGGCGTAACGCGGCCGCCCCGGCTGTTCAGTCAGGCGGGCGTCTCGCCTGCCGACTCCAACCTGCGGGCTCGCCACAGGACGAGTCCGTCCGATTGGCGGACTGGAAGCCCACGCGACCAAACAGGCGGGACGCCGCCGGACGCCTGTGCTACGGCACGACGGTCAGGGTGAGATCATTTCCATCGCCGCCAGTGTAGCTGGCCTGGAAGTTGTTGCCGTTCACCGTCACGACCGCGCCGTCGGCCAGGTTGCTGAAGGTGCCGCTGATCGGATTGGCGCTCGTGTTGCTGAGCACCGTCAGGAGCGTGCCGAGCTTTACCCGGCCCTGGGTCTTGCCTTGCAGCGCGATGCTGGCGTTGTTGATCGCGATCCCGTTGGCAATAACCAGATCGGTCCGTGACTGGTTCTTCCTCGCTTTAAAAGTGTAAGTGTAGCTCGCGTCCGCTTGCAGGGTGAGGCTGCTTTGCAGGGTGAGGGTGACTTGCTTGTTCGTCCCAAAGGCCGGGGCGAGAAATGCGCCTGCCCCGCTCCCCGCGCCGACGGTGGCCGAGCCGGCAATAATGCCGCTGCCGCCAAGCGTGCCAGCGTTGACTAAGACTGCTCCCGTTCCGGTGGCAGAGCCGCTCTGGTTGCTGACGAGCAAGGTGCCGGCATTTACAGTAGTCGTCCCGGTGTAGGTGTTGGCGCCACTAAGGATGAGGGTGCCGGTGCCGATCTTACTTAATGGAGCACTGTCTTGAATCAGACCAGAGAAGGTCG
>DATBDG010000166.1:0-3303 GCA_036270055.1 Chthoniobacterales bacterium | reverse complement strand
TGCTGACTTTGTGCGCGGCGGCGAGATCGCCCGACTTGGCGTATTCGAGCGCGGTTTTCACTCCGTGTTTCAGGGTCAGATTGATCGTGTTTTCATACTTACCGCCCGGACGTTCGACGGCAAAGAGCGGGCGCAGCGGATTGTCCTTGAGGCCGTGCTCGAGCGCTTCGGCGAGTCCGGGGGCGGAGATGGAACCGGTAATGAAAGCGACGCCGACCGGCTCGAACTTTTGCGGTGGCAACGCCTTGGCGGCATAGCCCGCCCAGAAGCTGTGACGGTCACCTGATACGATGACGAAGCCGTCGATGTGCTGGTCGCGGATGAAATCGTAGAGTTCGGCGCGCTCGGTCAGCGCCCCACTGAAATCGCCCCCGCCGAAGCTGCCATACTCGGGCCACGTCCACGGTTTCTTGAGCTTCTGAATCAGCTCGGCGGGCAGGTTCTGGGGATCGCTCCGCATGTCGAGCGTGCCGTTGGTCGCGCCCCAGATTTTCCACGTCGCCTGCGATTTGGTTAGCCGCTCCTTGAGCCACGCCTTCTGCTCGCGGCCGAGCGCGGTGAAAGGTGGCTCGTCCTTGCGGAAGTTGGGCACCGCTTTGTCGCCGACCTTGATCGCCGCGGGCGGCTTACCGCCGGCATAGTCCCGGCCGGCATCGAGGATTTCCACCCAGCTTTCCGGGATCATGAAGGGGGTATCGCCCGAGTCCAGGTCATTCGCTTCGGGCCGCGCGGTCGGCTCCTGCATTTTGTAGCTGTGAAGATCGGAGAGGATGAGATCGACATGCTTGCCGTAGCGCATCGCGCGATACGCCGTCATCGATCCGACCGCGGTGCGGTTATTGGCCTCGTCGCCAAAGCCATGATCGTCGAGCTTTGTGATCGGCGCTTTCTTGACCGCTGGCGGATCAAAGCGGTCGAGCCCCGGCCCCGAAGCCTTCGCCACGCGCGACGGGATGTATTCCCACCACGCCTGATTGGCCGCGACGCGCAGAGGCTGGGCAGACTCAATCTTGCTGCCGGGATATGTGATGAAGCTCTGCCACCCCTGCCAGGAGAATTCGTGATTGTCGCCGATGCACACGAACGGGAAATGCGCGCGCGCGTCCTGGATGTCGGGATCGCGGATATGGGCCTGATAGACCATGCGGTAGCCAGCGAGCGTGGTCGGGACGTGGAAATTGCTCACTTTGCGCGCGTCCGGGATCTTGCCGAGGTCATAGACAGTGCGGTCGTAGCGGTGCGGCACCTCCTCGGGATATTCCACCACCTCGTAGATGAAATCGCCAAGGTGCAGCACGAAACCCAGCTGCTTATCCGCCGGCGCGCGCTCATCCTCCCAAATCATGCGGCGGTAGGCGTTCTGCGCACCCTCGTTGACACTCTGGCAAGAGACGAAGGCAAAGCGGACCGGGCGCGGATCACCGTCGGCCGGCGCGGTGATGGTGCGACCAATCCGGCTGCCCGCCCCGGTGTCGTCGCTGAAACGGTACCAATAAACCGTGGCGGCCTTCAATCCGCCGACGAGCACGCGGCAGGTCCAATCCGATGCGGCGAGCACCGGCGCACGCTTGGTTGCGATGACTTTGGTAAAATCGCGGTCCTGCGAAATCTCGACCACCAGGCGTTCTGCGCTTCCCTTGGCGAATGGGCGCCGCGTCCAGAGGATAACACTTTCCGGATCGGGATCGCCCGACGCGACGCCGTCGGGAAATAAATCCCGCCGCTCCGACCAGCGTGCTCGCGACGCAAAGGCCGCCGGGCCCGCCCAGACAGCCGTCGCGCCGAACGCGAGAGCCGAAGCGACGAACTCACGACGATCAATATTCGACATCGACCCGAGACTCTAAGGGAAGGATGAAGGATGAAGGAAGAATTAAGAAGTGAATTAAGTAGTCTTCGCTCGCTTCAGGATGGTAACGAAAATCGCGGTCAGCTCTTCGCACTCTTGTCGCAAAGGTGCGAGCTTCTCCGCGCTGACAATCCCGGATTCCACGAGCAGTTCCAGCCAGTAGGCGCTTTCTTCAATCTCGCGCAGAGAATCGCCGCATTTCGCGATAAACTCAGCTTTGCTCCGCGCGCGAAACGCTTCTCGATAATTAGCGCCGATTGAAGTTCCGGAGCGGAGCAACTGCTTCCCAAGCACCTGCGCCTCCGTCGTCTTCGGGAGCGCGGAAAACATGCGCACAATGCGAAGCGCGAAGGCCTTCGTTCGATCGCGTAGATCCTTTTCTTCCTTCTGCATTCCTCCTTGTTACTTCACCAGGAGCGCCCTCGCCGCGCGGTAATTGGCCACGTGCTCCTGCAAGGGCACGCGCGCGACGGTGCGGCCGACGAGGCGATTGTCACAGCTTCTGCGCTGAAGAACTGAAACAGCGCACAAGCAGCGCCAACTTCACGCTTCGCGTGAGACATCCGCGTCCTTTGGCGCGTTCCACTTCCACTCGCTGAGCCTCGTGTGTCGAGAGGTAGGTCGCCGAATTTCTGAACCGGACGCAACCTTCAACAATTAAGGTGCAGGCTCAGGGTAGAAGCCGAGTTTACTTTTTTGGTTTCGCCTTTCTTGCTGGAGATTTACCCGCGCTCTTCAGCTTCGCTCTGGCCATTTGGTAATTGGCTATGTGTTCCTTTACCGGTACGCGGGCAACGGTGCGACCCACGACTTCGAGTGCGAGCTCGTCCAACGATTTGAAGCGGACGCAGCCTTTCCCCATGTCGAGCTTCTTGCCGCTCTTCTTGTATTCGTCGACGAACCAGGTGGAGAGAGTGGGATGACCGTAGAAGGCGAGGAAATGCAGCACCATACCCGACTTCTGCGAGGCGAGCGCAACCAATGGCAGCGGCACTTTGGGATTCTCGCCGTAGCCCGCCGGATACAGGGCGAGCGGGACGTACCAGCCGATCATCCCGAACTGCATGCCCTCCTCGTATCCCTCCGGCAGGTTCTCGTTGATCACCTTGCGCACGGCGCTGAGCGCGGCGCGGCGATCCGCGGGTAGTGCAGCGAGGTATTGGGCCACGGTGGAAGCTGTCATTCTGGCGACGATAGCCGCTGAGGTGAAATGCTGAAAAGTGAAAAGCTGAGGGCTGCGGCGCAATTCACGCTTAAGCGAGAGCGGTTCGAACTCACTGCTGAATTTCTCCCGTTCCTCCAAAAATTTGTGGCCAAGAGGAAAAGCAAAACAGCCGGGCCTCTTGCGAGACCCGGCTGTGGTTGATTGCTTTGGAGGGACATGTTCCACATGTCCTGGACGCCCCTGGAGCGCGTCCCTCCGTTTAATAGTCCATGCCGCCCATGCCGCCCAT
>DATBDG010000165.1:0-3407 GCA_036270055.1 Chthoniobacterales bacterium | reverse complement strand
CAGATCGTGTCGGTGGGGGAAAAGCACGTGCTGATGATGCAACTGCATTTCCTCGCGATCACGGCCGTCGACCAGTGCGCCACAGGCAGGACAGCGATAAAAATGGTCTGCGATTGGCTTGTTTGAATCCCGCGGATCGTCCTTTTTTTCGGCGCCCGGCGTTCGTCTTCGCGCCCTCGGTCCAGATTTCTGCATTTCTCCGGTCGATCAATCAGCGTTTCACATCGCCCCGGTCGCCCTGACCTTTCGCAACCTTGGTTTTGGCTTTCTGGCGTTTATCGGCCGAAAGAGAACGGCCGACGTCGACTTCTTTCCTGAACTCTCCCTTCTGGTTGCGCCGGACATAACGGCGGTCTCCCTCGTGCGGTTCGATCACGCTTCGTTTACTCGTCTTCTTGGTCGCCATAACTGCTAAATCGCAGCACTACCCTTCGGGCGATTTCTCTTTTTTGCGCGCGTGGCAACCCGCCAGCCCGGCCCGCATGGCCGGCCGCTCCCGGAGCGGCGCCGCTGCCTCGCGGCACCAAAACAATAGATTCTGGGGCCCGGTTCCGTGTCAGTATATTGTTTACCCCTGTCCAGTGAAAATTCCCAATCCAACAGGAGCCGCCCTGCGATTCATTAACAGGCGCCGCGCAGGCGAGGTGCAAGTGCTTTCCTGCTCCGGTCGTTCCACGGTGTGATGAAGAAGTCCGATTCGACAGCCTCCGACTCGAAACCGAAGAAGCACGCTATTCTCCTGGTCGATGACCATCCGCTGTTCCGCAAAGGGATGACGCAGTTGCTCGATTCGCAGGCCGACCTCCAGGTGCAGGCGGAGGCCGACAATAGCGGCAGTGCGCTCAACGCCATCCGCTCGAAGCGTTTTGATCTGGCGGTCGTGGACGTGGGATTGCGCGGCGGGTCGAACGGGATCGAGCTGACGAAATCGATCAAGGCGGAGCGGCCCGAGCTGCCGGTGCTGGTCGTTTCAATGCACGATGAAGCGCTTTATGCGGAACGGGCCCTGCGCGCCGGGGCGCGCGGCTATGTCATGAAGCGCGAAGCGCTCGATTCCATTCTCCAGGCCGTGCGAAGCGTGATCGAGGGCGAGATTTACATCAGCCCAACGATGACAAAACGGATGCTTTTCGATCACATCGAGGGCGGAGGCGGAGCGCGCAGCGCGGTCGATCGCCTGACCGATCGGGAACTGGAGGTCTTCCAGTTAATCGGCGAAGGGCAGGACATGCATGCCATTGCGGCCGAGCTGCACCTGAGCAAGAAAACCGTTGAAGCCCACCGCGCCAACATCAAAGAGAAGCTCGGCGTCCCGAGCGCGCGCGAGGTCGTTCGCTACGCGACTCAGTGGGTAAGTCAGCAACGGTGAGCAAAGATTTTTCTCGCTCTGCCGGAAAAAAATCTCATGCTGCCGAGATGGACGCCCTAACGAGGCAAATTCGGCACCGGCTCGAGACGCATAAATTCTGCACGATTTTCGAGCGTGATCTGGGAAAAGCCTGGCCCTACGTCGACAAGGCGCGCGAGAATCGTTTCGCCGAAATCAAAGCCTTCGCCCGCTCCCAAGGGTGGTCGGCTACGATCCTCGATCCCGGCATCCGGGTCACCTTCCGGAAAGTCCCGGAGTCAAAATCGAATTCAACCAGATCGGGCCGCGCCCCGCGCAGAGCTCGTTAGGCGGCGGGTCGTCGCGGCGTCGGGCAAAAAAATCGCGCTCACTTTTTCGCAGCGGGCGAGCCATTTCCGGTGAATTTTATCCACGCGCCCGCCTCCGTGCGAGCGAACATCAATTAGACCATGAAACGGCCCAACATCCTTTTTTTGCTCGCGGCTCTTGCTCTTGGCGCCTGCCAGACCGCACACGACGCGGCCGTCAGTACCTTCCGGGTGATCGATGCGCCCCATCAGTATGTGCGGCGCAAGCTCGGGATCGACGAGGAACCGCAAACGACGACCACCACCACTACGAGCGAGACCACCTACACGGGGACCGCGCCCTACCCGCCACAGCAGCCGTACGCGTCCCCGCAGCCGTACGGAGCCCAGCCCGCCCCGCCGCCCCCGGTCCAAACGCAGCGCCAGATCACGACTAACGAGTCGGCGCCGGCTCCCGAGTCCACCACTTCCACTCGCGTGACCCGCTCAGAACCACAGCCGACTGCCCCCTCCGAACCGCCTCCAACGGCACCTCCGCGCACCGTTTCCTCCAAGAGCGAAACTCTGCCCTATGCCAAACCCGTCCCCGGCAAACCGGGTTACGTCTTCAGTCCCTACGACCCGAACGGCGGCTACGTCGACGTCAAAGGCTACAGCCCGGGGCAGAAGGTAAAAGATCCCTACAGCGGAAAGATCTTTTTGGTTCCGTAACACAGCCCTCCCGGCTGTCAGGTCGCGCGGGCGTTCCCGCCTGGTCGCTATAACGCGCCGGGCGAGATGTCCGCGTTACAGCTTCTTCTCGAGCGCCTTCACCCGCTCGAACAGTTTCCCCAACCGCCGCACCCAGGCGAGGTGTTCCATCGACTCCTTCAACGGCACCGCTGGCGTCGCCCACCAAGTGCCACCATGCAGGCTCTTCGAGACGCCGGTCTGCGCCCCGATCATCGTCCCGTCATCGATCTCGATGTGACCAATGATCCCGGCCTGACCACCGATCACGACTCCCGACCCGATCCGCACGCTCCCTGCGATTCCGACCTGCGCGACGATGATCGAATGTTTCCCGATAACAACGTTGTGCGCGATCTGCACCAGATTATCGATCTTCACTCCTTCCTGAATCCAGGTGCGGCCGAAACGCGCCCGATCGATCGTGGTGTTGGCCCCAATCTCGACGTCGTCGTCGATCTGCACGATCCCGATCTGCGGCACTTTCTTGTGGCCACCCGTCGCCATTTCAAAACCGAAGCCATCAGACCCAATCACCACTCCGCTGTGCACGATGACCCGATTCCCGATCCGCGTCCGTTCCCGGATCGTCGCGTTCGGGTAAATCACGCAGCGCTCGCCGATCGTCGTCTCATGGCCGACGTAGCTGTTGGCGCCGATGCGCGTGCCCTCCCCGATGCGCGCCCCCGGCTCGATTACGACATGGGCGCCGATCGCGACCTCTTTGCCTAACGACGCAGACTCGGGAACGATCGCGCTCGGGTGGATTCCGGGCGGAAAGGAGATTGGCTGCGGCGCAAATTTCAGCACGACCTGCTCAAAGGCCTTGCTCGGATTCTCCACCCGAATTTGCGCCTCGACAATTTGCTCGTTGAAATCCCGGGGGACAAACGCTGCCGAGGCCCGGGTGCGGCGAAAAGCGGCGAGGTAGCGCGGATTGCCATAAAAGGTCACCTCGCCCGCGGTCGCTTCGGCGAGCGAGGCGGCGCCGCTGATTGTTAGGCTGGCATCGCCCGCGACCT
>DATBDG010000164.1:0-22229 GCA_036270055.1 Chthoniobacterales bacterium | reverse complement strand
TGGATCTGTCTCACTCCTGACCACGACGGTTTTCGAGCCCGGGACGAACTCGGTGAAAGCGCCATTCGTGGTCGTCACACTCGTGGCGGTGGTCTGGGCGCGCCCTTCCGTCGACCAGACGCAAAGTCCAACCGCGAGGAGAGCCGCACCGATCTTGTTCAGGTTCGTTTTCATTCTAAAGATTCGTAACGCGAGGTAAGTGTGGCCCTCTCCCACCGGACCGCTGTGGAAGGCGTCTTTTGGCGGGTCGCTTGCCGGTCGAGAGTCGGTCGAGTTTCCCGCCAACTGCCGCCGCCGGACTAACTTGCCGATTCGATCGCCTGCCACTGCGGCCCGACGCGCGGATCGGCCAGCTTGTGCATCAGGTCGATGAAAGCGTGGCGATAGCTCGGAAACGGCGGGAGTTCACCCGGATTTTTCGGCTGCAGCTTATCGACGTGCAAAGGCAACTCGGCATGGGGCAGTCCGGCCTTCTGATGATGCACTCCGTGAAACGGCTCGTGGAGGAGGGTAAAGGAGACCAGCCGTCCCATCCATGTATTGGCCACGATGCTTCGGGTCGAGCCGTTAACCGTGTCGCCGGTCATCCCGACGTGCTCGATGTATTTGCGCCAGCTCTGCAGATTGGCCGCAATGAAAGCCGGGGCGAGATAGAGCCAGAGGAAATATTTCCATAAACCAAACACGGCAACGGCCGAGAGGATGAGCGCCCAGACCACCACCGTCAGCCCTAGTTCCGCCCAGACACGACGGCGGATGCGTTTACTCCGGACGGAGGAAGGCGAACGAAGGAAGGCGCGGAGGAAAATAAACGGCGAGAAGAAGAGCCCGAAATTCAACTCGAGAAATGCCGCCAACTGTCGCTGCCGTCGGGGCACAGTGGGCTGGGAAAGCGGCCAAAACTCCTGATCTCGCTCCGTCGTCAGGTAAGCATGATGGGTCTGATGAACAACCCGATAAAGGCTAAAGCTCATCAGACTGAGGACGCCGATCACGACGCCGTCGAACTCGTTGAACCCTCGATCCTTTCGTAGCAATCCGTGCGCTGCCTCGTGCAACCCGATGAGGGTGCCGTGCATGAGGTGGCTGGTGACCAGGACGAGCAAGACCGCGGCCCAGATCCAGCCGCGATAGACCGTGAAAGCAAGCAGCACTTCCGTGCCCAGCAGAGCGAAAACCAAAAGCTGAAACGCGCCCCGCACGACCCAGTGCGGTTCGTGCAATTTTTTGAATTCTTCGTCGGTGATAACGGCGTTCATCGAAATCAGATCGGGAGTTCCGAGATGCGACTTTCCGGCGCCTGGCAGACGCCGAGCAGGACGCGTTGAAATATGCCATCGAGCGCTTCGATGTCACGTTGCGAAAATAGATTCTCCCGAAAGAGCCAGGCGACTTCCGGGCCTTCGCGGTCCTCGGTTATTTCGCAGCCGAGCCGGAAACGCGCGGTGCCGGTCGAGCGCATGCCGAGCCGGGCCGAGAGGCTGGGCAGTTTGACGTCCGGGATGGGGTGGTTTTGCAGAGCGAAACGCACTTCAAACAGGGGATTTTGTCCCGAGGCCGGGCGTTCACCGAGCGCCGGCGCGAGCTCGGCGAAGGGCATGGCATTGGCAAACGAATCGATCGCCACCTGGTGCCCCGCGCGCAAATGATCGGCCGCACTCCGGGTCCGATCGAGCCGGTCGCGCAACGGCACAATGCCCGAGAAGTAGCCCATCGTTTCGCGAGCGCCTTGCCGGGTCCGGTTCGCGACCGGCGTCCCGACCACGAGGTCGTCGGTCCCCGTCCATCGCGCAAAAGCGATCCGGAACGCCCCGAGCAAAGTGCTAAAGAAAGTCACGCCGAGGCGCCGCGCCAGTTCCTGCGTTTCCCTGGCCACCGCCGCCGGAATTCGCGAAACCCAACGTTTCGGTGCGCCGCGCGTGATCGGCGTGCTCCAGATCGGCCTCGACTCGGCCAGCCTTGTTTTCCAAAATTCAACCCGCTCCGCCAGCACCGCTGGCTGCCAGACCCCGCGCTCGCTCGCGCCCCAGGCGGTATAGGGAAGCGGCATCGGCGGCAATGCTTCGGTCGATCCCATCATGACGTGGATATAGGCGGCAAAAAGCTCCTCAACGAAAACGCCCAGGCTCCAACCGTCGGCGATGGCGTGGTGAATCGCGAAGACGAGCACGTGGTCGTTAGGCGAGCGGCGCAGGTCGACCACGCGGTAGAGCGGTCCCTGCACCAGATCGAATGGTTTTCGGAAGATTTCGCCGGCCAGTTCCTCGATCTCCGGTCCGCTCGTTTCCGGCGCGACCTCACGCAAAACACTATTCGCCTCCGCCTCTTTTCGAATCATCTGCAGCGGACGCTCTTTCCCGGGCAGAAAGGAGAGGCGCAAAACTTCCTGGCGATCGACCACCCGCTGGATGGCAGCCCGGCAATCGCGCTCGGTCAACAACCCCTGCACGTCGATCAGGCAACAGATGTGATTGGCCGAGTCCTCGACCGGCACCGGAGAGGTTTCCCACAGCTCGCGTTGTGGAAAAGTGAGTGGTTGCAGCTGCGCTTCCCCACTCTCGAGCCATTGTTTGAGCCGGGCGCGTCGATCGACAGGCATCGCGGTTGCGCTCGTCGGCGGGCTCAACGCGTCACGCCTTCCGTCGCCTTTTCCGCCGCGCTTTCCGACCCGAGCAGGCGTTCGATTTCTTCATCCGAAATCGCATCGAGATCGACCGCGCTCGCCGCTTCCGCCGTGGCGACCCCTGGCGTTGGCGCAGGCTCGGCGGCGGCGGTCGCTCCGCCGAGGTGGCCGGAAATTAAGGTCGCAATCTGACCGATGGTCCGCGCACGCATTAAACTCGTGGGCGGAAGAGCGATCCCGACCGCCGCTTCGAGCGAGGTTTCGATTTCGACACCCATGAGCGAATCCAATCCAAGATCGGTCAGCGGCTGATCATCGCGCAGGCTGTCGGGCTTGACCCGCAAGACCGAGCCGACCGCTTCGCGGACCGCCTGCGAGATCACCGCCTGTTTTTCCGCGGGAGCCGCTGCGTCGATCCGCGCCCGCCAGTCGCTCGTCGCGCCGGTCGATTCCTCGTTCTCGATCGCGGCAAAGATTCGCTCCAGCAGCGGATTCTCCTGCATGCCCCGAAAGAATTGGCGCCATTTGCTCCAATCGACGCGGATCGCAATGGTTTGCGCGCAGCCGGCGACGAGGAACGATTCGAGGAGCGACATCGCTTCGCCCTGACTGATGCCCATCGTCCCCTGGCGCGCGAGAAATTCCGCCACCCGTTCGTTTCGCGCCACGTAACCGTCGCCGCCGAGCACGCCCCAGTTCACGGTCAGCGCCGGCAAACCCAGCGCCTGCCGATGATGCGCCAAGGCGTCGATGAAAGCATTCGCCGCGCTGTAATTTCCCTGCGCCGGGTTGCCAAAAATACTCGAGACGGAAGAGAACATGACGAAGGCGTCGAGCTTCATTTCGCGCGTCGCTTCGTGGAGGAGCCAGGCGCCATACGCTTTCGGCCTAACGACAACCCGCATTCGTTCCGGAGTCAGGGCGGCGAGCGGCGCATCGTCGATCACCATCGCGAGATGGAAAATGCCGCGCAGCGGATGCGCCTCGGATTCAATTTCGGCGAATAGGTTCCTGACGTCGTTAGGCGAGCCGACGTCCGCCGCCACCGCGCGCACCTCCACGCCGCGCCTTTCCAGCTCTTTCACGAAAGCGGCCGCCTCGGGATTGGCCGCGCCGCTCCGACTCGTCAGGACAAGATGCCGCGCCCCGCAGTCCACCAACCAGCGCGCCAGCACCTTGCCGTAACCACCAAAAGCGCCCGTGATCAAATAAGTCGCATCGGCTTTCACGGCGAAACCTGGGGCCGGCACTTCACCGCGGCGCGGGACAAACGGTGTCGGGAACGAGACCACGACTTTGCCGATATGTTTGCCCCCGGCCATGAGCCGAAAGGCGGAATCGATCCGGCTGGCCGGAAAAGCGCGGAACGGCAGCGGCCGGAGCGCGCCCCGCTCAACCAGCCTGGAAATATCCTCCAGCATCCGGCGGGTAAGCGTTTCATCTCCGTGGAAAACCGCGTCCATCGCCACCACGTGGAAGGAGGCGTTGTGGCGCAGGGGCCGGAGCGGGATGCGGGTGTTTTGGTAAATGTCGCGTTTGCCGATCTCAATGAAACGCCCGAATTCCGCGAGGCAGGAAAGTCCCATCGGAATGGCTTCGCCAGCCAGCGCATTCAGAACCACGTCGACCCCTTTGCGATCGGTCAAGTCGAGAACGGTCTCGGCAAAATCGCCGCGCCGCGAGTCGATCACCTGCGGCACGCCTAACGTTTTGAGAAGGGAGCGCTTGCTCTCGCTTCCGGCGCTCGCGATCACTTCCGCGCCGAGATGCTGCGCGATCTGGATGGCCGCCATCCCGACGCCGCCGGCGCCGGCATGGACGAGGATGCGTTCGCCGCGACGCAGCCGGGCCACATTTCGCAGGGCGTGCCAGGAGGTCATGAAAACGACCGGCAAAGTCGCCGCTTCTTCAAAAGTGAGAAGACCGGGAATGCGCCGCACGTCGCCCGCGCGGGCGACGGTGTGAGTGGCGAGGCCGAAAATGGCCAGCCCGAAAACGCGATCGCCCGGCGCGACATGCGTCACGTCCAGCCCGACCGCCCTAACGACGCCGGCCACTTCGTCCCCGAAGATGCGCGCGTCCGGCGCATCGCCCGGATAGAGCGCAAGCGCCTTGAGCACATCGCGGAAATTCATTCCGGCCGCTTTCACTTCGATCAGCACCTGACCGGCCTCGCAGGGCGCTAATTCGAAGGGCGCGAAACGGAGGGTATCGAGATGTCCGCGTTCGCGGGACTCGAGCCGGAGCGGCAATTCCGGATCGAGCCATTGTTCGCGCGTCGGTCGGCCGCGATCGAGGCGGCGGACATAGCGGCCTTCGCCGCGCAGCGCAACCTCCCGTTCGCCATCCTTGCGCATCAGCTCCTGCCAGAGCGAGGCCGTATCGGCCGGCGACGGTTCGTTAGGCAGGTCGATCGAGCGCCAGGCCAGGTTCGAATGCTCGTTCAAGATGACGCGGACCAGTCCAATGGCTGGCGTCTGCGCCACGGCCAGAGGTGCGCCTTCGCTTCCGGCCGGTTGTGCGTTGCGGGTGATGAGGTCGAGGCGCAACCGCGCCGTGGCCCTTGCGCCTTCGAGCGCCTGCGTGAACTGCAGGAGCGCGTCGAGGCTTTCCGATTCGCCAATCTTTTCATCCAAATCCCACAGGTAAACGACTCGCTCCGGCAGAACGTCCGCGCTCGTCTCGACCAGCTTTCGCCAGTCTTCCAGCTCACCTGGTCGCAGAGTGACGGCATCGCCGCCGTCAAAGGCAAACTCATCTCCTCGCCTAACGACGCGGCAACGCGCGCCCGCCGCTCGTATCTGCCTAACGAGCGATTCACCAAGGGGAGAGCGATCGACGAAGACGAGCCACGATTTTTCCTCCAGCGGCTCAGGTTCCGGTTCCTGCCTGGCGGCCTCTTTGGCCGTCCCTTTGCGGGCCAGCAACCCAATCTGTCCTTCGCCGCCGATCGCACTGGTTAAACCGGGGAGCGAGGCGGTTTCACTGAAGCCAATTTCACGCAGAACGGCTTCCCATTGCGCGCGATTGAGCAGCGGCTGCTCGGGCCGCAAATCGCGATCGGTGAAACGCCACCAGCCGCTGGTCAGGCCGAAAACCGTCTCGGTCCAGAGCTGCGGCGTGGCCGTCTCCATGAAAAGCAGGCTGCCGCCGGCAGCGAGAAGGCCGTGCAGGTTGCGCAGGGTATCGCGCACGTCGCGCACCGCGTGCAGAACGTTGGTCCCGATGATGAAGTCGAATGAGCCGCGCTCCAGTTCCTGTTCCGTGGCCGGTTTTTCGAGGTCGAAGATCTTGAATTCGACTTCTGGAAAGGCGGCCAGTTTTTGGCCGGTGCCGGTGAAGAATGCGGCCGAGACGTCGCTGAAGGTGTAGGAATGCAAGCCGCGCTCGAGCAGGGGAAGAACCTGCGAGGCCAGGCCGCCGGTGCCGCCGCCGATTTCCAGGATGCGCAAGCCGCGCCCCTCCGGGAGACGGCGCGCAGCCGTGCGGACGGCGGCCGCGATGCCGGCCAGCCAGTGACTGGCGTACAGTCCGTCGCCGTAAAAATGATCGAGCAGGTCGGCGCCAATGCCGGAGAACAACACCTGGACCGCGTCCTTTTCGCCCCGCAAAATGGCCCCGAGCTCGGCGCAATTTCCGGTGCAAAGTAACGCCTCGGGCAGATGGCCCGGATGGGTTTCGATGTAGGAACGAAGCAGTTTCCCCGTCGAGTCCGCCGCTTTATCGAAACGAGCGGTCGGTTGCCAGCCGGTTTTGGTTTCACGCAGCAAACCGTGCCTAACGAGACCGATGGTGAGCCGTCCGAAGGCCGCTTCCATCGGGGCCGAGACGCCGAGGCTCTGGGCGTTAAACGAAGTCTTGGGCTTCACTCCCATCGCGCGAAGTCCCTGCGCCAGTTGGCTAGCCGCCAGTTCGTCAAGCGGGCGCAGAGCCGCTTCCAATGCGGGAATCCCGCGGGTGGCGAGAACGCGATCGACCGCTTCCTGCGCGCTGGCCTGCAGTTGCGGAAGCGCGACGGGCGCGAGGAGCGGTCGAGGCGAATCGTTAGGCGCGCGCTCCCAGGCGACGTGATAGGTCACGTCGCGCGGGCCGCCGGCCGAAGTGGCACGACCTGCGCCGGCCAGGCTGATAGCGCGGAAACCATTGATCAGGACGCACGGCTTTCCGCTCTCGTTGTAGAGCGCGATGTCGCCTTCGATGAAATCCTCCGCGAACTCCTGCACTTTGGTGCTGACCCTGGTTGCGGCGCCGGGCGAGCGCAGGAAAAGGATGCGAGCAAAGCGAACCGGCAGCTTCATCCGTGCCTGTCGATCCTCGACCGTTGCGGCACCGGCCGAAAAAACCTGGAGCGCGCCATCGCAGAGGACCGGGTGGAGCGCGTACTCGTCGGCGCGCCGTGCCACGGCTTCGGACAAAGCGACGCGGCCGGTCGATTGCCCCGAGCCGGCGGCGAGCTGACGAATCGGCCGAAATTCCTCACCATAGCGCAAGCCGAGATCGCTCATGTGCTGATAAAATCCGGGGACCTCGACCGCTTGCGTGCCCGGAACGGCCGCCCATTTCGAAGTCTCAAAAGCAGACTCGGTCCGCTCGCTGCGCAAAGTGCCAACGACATGGAGCGACCAGGAAACGCTTTGATCGAACCGACTTTGGATCGTGAAAGTTTTCTCGTTAGGCGAGTAGGCGATCTCGAGCTGCACAGCGGAAGGCGGATCAGGCAGGAGAAGCGGTTTGCGAATCTCGAAATCCTCGACCACAAACGGCCGCCCTTCGAACAACTGCAGCCCGGCTTCGAGGGCGATTTCGATGAAGGCGGCGGCCGGGAAAATGAGATGGTTTTCCACCTTGTGATCCTTCAGGAAAGCCATGTGCCGCGAGTCGAGACGGGCGATCCAGGTCGGGCAGCCGCGCGGCAGCCTGACGTCGAGCAGGCCGCGTCCGCCGGGAGCGAGGCGCCCATCGCGTGCATCGCTCGATTCGTTCCACCACCGTTCCTTTTCCCAAGCGTAAGCGGGCAGGGAGAGGAGATGGCGCGAGGGAGTGAGGGCGGAAAAATCAATCGACACGCCGGAACGATGGAGATCGAGCGCAGCCTCGAGGAGCGATTCGAATTCGCGTTCGCGGCGGAGCGAGGAAACGATCGTCGGCTTGGTCCCGCGCGCGGCGAGTGATTCCTGCGCAGCGTGCGCAAGCGCGGGATGCGCGCTCAATTCCAACCAGAGATCCACCCCAAAATCGGCCAGGGCATTGACGGCGGAAGCGAAACGAACCGGCTCTCGGATTCCGCTGCCCCAATAAGCGGCGTCGCAAGCTTCGCCGGCCTGGCGTGCGCCCGTGACGGTGCTGAAAAATGGGATCGTTTCGGGCTGCGGTTTCAGATCGGAGAGACCTTCTTCCAAAGCGTCGGCTGCCGGTCGCATGAGCGGATGGTGAAACGGGTGATCCACCCTAACGAGTCGGGCGAAGGCCCCCTGCGCCTCAAGCTCGGCGGCCATCGCCTCGAGCGAAAGGCGCGGACCGGAAACGGTGATCGAACGCGGGCCGTTGAAAGCCGAAATCGTGACCGTGCGATCGTGGCGCAAGATCAAAGCCTGCGCCTCTTCTTCCGGCAAACCGACGGCAAGCATGGTTCCTTCGCCGCGTCCGCATTCTTCCATCAGGCGGGCGCGCAAGGCGATGACACGGGCCGCTTCTTCGATCGAGAAAACGCCCGCGATACAGGCGGCGGCAATTTCCCCGACGCTGTGACCGACGACCGCGGCTGGTTCCACGCCCCAGGATTTCCAGAGCGCGGCGAGCGCAATCTGGATGGCAAAAATCGCCGGCTGCCCGATCTCGGTGCGCGACATTTGCGAAGTCTCTTCGCTGCGGCCCAGCTCTTCCAATAATGAGAAGCGCGTCCACGGACGGAGGGCGGCATCGCAACGCTCGATCGCTTCGCGAAAGACCGCCTCGTATTTCATCAACTCGCGGCCCATGCCCCACCATTGCGGTCCCTGGCCGCTGAAAATAAAACCGATCCGGGGCGCTTCGTCCCGGCGCGGGGTGAAGCCGGAGCGGATCCTGGTGCTCTCGCCACCCTTGGCGAAGGCATCCAGTTCTTCGGTCAATTCGGCCCAGTTCGAGGTGGTCACGGTGAGCCGATAAGGGTGGTGGTTCCGCCGCACGCCTAACGAGTAGGTGAGGTCGGGCAAAACCGGGGAGCTGCCGTTGGAGTCGGCATGTTCCCTGACCCACCCGCTCAGGCTGGCGGCGGAAGACTGGAGCGCTTTTTCGGAGCGCGCGGAGAGCATGACCGGCCAGGGTCGATCGGCCGGGAACTCGGAGATTTTGACCGGATGATGGGCGGGCGGCGCGGCTAGGATGACATGCGCGTTCGCGCCGCCGAAACCGAAGGAGTTCACGCCGACAAGCCGCTCGCCGTGACCGTCCGGAAAAGGTTCCATCTCGGTTGGGACGCGCAGTTTCAATTTCTCGAAATCGATATGCGGGCTCGGGTTTTTGAAATGGAGACTGGGCGGAATCTGACCGTGCTTCAGGACGAGCATCGCCTTGAGCAGACCGGCGATGCCGGCAGCGGTCTCGAGATGGCCGAGATTGGTTTTGATCGAGCCAATCGGCAGCGGCGCGTCGGCAGGGCGATTCTGGCACAGCGCCTCAGCCAGGGCATGCGCCTCAATCGGGTCACCCACCGCAGTCCCGGTGCCGTGGGCCTCAACGAAACCGATCGCTTCCGGCGCGACTCCCGCGTCGACGCAGGCATCGCGAACCAGGCGTGCCTGGGCCTCCGGACTGGGGAGCGAAATTCCGTTGGTGTGTCCGTCCTGATTAATGGAGGTGCCAACGATGACCCCGTGGATTGGGTCGCCGTCTTCGATTGCCTTCGAAAGGCGTTTGAGCAGAACCATTCCCGCGCCCTCGCCACGCACAAAGCCACTCGCGCTTTCGTCAAACGCGGCGCAGCGCCCCTCCGGCGAGAGCATTCCCGCCTGGGAAAAGCCGATGAAACCGCCGGGCGCGATCATGACGGTGACACCGCCCGCCAGAGCGGCATCGCCGCGGCCGGCCCGGATGTGTTCGCAGGCTGCGTGCACGGCAGTCAGCGCAGAGGAACAAGCCGTGTCCATGGCCACGCTCGGCCCGCGCAGGTTGAGACAATAGGAAATGCGGTTGGCCGCGATGCTATGCGCGCTGCCCGTCGGGGTGTGCGGGCTGATACCATAATGATCGAAGGGATTGCTTTGCAGCCCCTGGTAATCGTTATGCGAAATGCCGACGAACACGCCGAGATCGGTCCCGCGCTCGAGATCGAGCACGAACCCGGCGTCCTCAATCGCCTCCCACGCCGTCTCGAGCAGAAGACGATGCTGCGGATCGACGTAAGGCGCTTCACGCGGCGAGATCCCGAAGAATTGCGGATCGAATTGATCAATTGCATCGATGAACCCGCCCCGCTGCACGATCGACTTGCCCGCCACGCCCGGCTCGGGGTCGTAGTAGCGCTCGACGTTCCAGCGATCCGGCGGCACATCACAGACGCCTTCCCGACCTTCGATGAGAAGTTTCCAAAGCGCACCGGTCGCGTTCACACCGCCAGGGAAACGGCAGCCGACTCCGATGATCGCAATTCGATCTTTTCGCGTAGTCATGAGTTTTTCTGAGGGACCGGACTGATCAGCGCTCCCCGCTTGTCAGTCAAGCGACCAAAACCATCGGGGCGAGCGTATGAGACGATATGCGATGGGCGGGCATTCATTCACTTAGAGCAGAATTCGTTTTCCGTCGCGCCCACACACGTATTTCCACCGCGAGTTACGCTTTGTTTGGGACACCTATGTGGATTAAAGCGATGAATATAGACCGTGGAAAGAATTTAAGCGAAGAGCGGAAACGGCCAGCCAATTTTCCCAGCTTCCATCGGCGGCGGCCTCTGCGAAAGTAGCTTATTCATGTGCGGCATCGCAGGCATTATCGACCTCATCGGGCAGCGCCCGGCGCCGGAAGGCGTCGTGCAACGGATGGCGCGGGCGCTCACTCATCGCGGGCCGGATGAAGAAGGTTTTCTCGAGCGCCCCGGGATTTCCCTCGCTTCCCGTCGCCTGAGCATCGTCGGTCTGGCCGACGGGCAGCAGCCGATGAGCGATGAAGCCCGCAACCTTTTCGTCGTCTTCAACGGCGAACTTTTCGACTACGTCGAACGTCGCGACGAGCTCGTAGCCCGGGGTCATCGCTTCGTCACCCATTGCGATACTGAGGTCATCCCGCATACCTGGGAGGAGAAGGGTGAGGGAACATGGGGAAAGCTGCACGGGCAATTCGCGATCGCGTTGTGGGACGAACGAAAACGCCAGCTTCACCTCGGTCGCGATCGCTTTGGCATTTCGCCGCTTTATTGGAGTCGCCAAGGCGACTGGCTTCTCTTCGCCTCGGAAATAAAAGGGCTGCTCGCCTCCGGCATGGTCCCGCCGCGGCCGGATCGCAAGGGGCTCGATCACATCTTTACCTTTACCGCCCTTCCGGGACCGCGGACTTGTTTCGAAGGGGTTCAACTTCTGCCGCCGGGCCATTGTCTGCGCATCATGCCGGGAGAGAATGGCGCCAGTCCCGCTGTCGTGGAACGCGCCTACTGGGAAATGGATTTTCCAGCCCGGGGCGAAGAACTCTGGGGCTACGACAGCAAGGCGCTGGTCGATGAATTTGAGGGGCTGCTCCTGCAGGCGGTCGAGGAACGGTTGCGGGCTGATGTGCCGGTTGGCTCTTATCTCTCCGGCGGGGTCGATTCGAGCATGATTCTGGCCTTGGCCTGTAAGCTCAAGGGCCCGCGGATCAATACCTACACCGTCCAAGTGAATGAGCCGAGCCTCGACGAGCTGAGCGCAGCCAGCCTGTCCGCCCAACATATCGGGGCCAAACCACCGATTGTGCAGCAATACGGCGACCGGGAAGCGCTCGAAAGTTATCCCAAACTGATCGAGGCGGCCGAGGCGCCGGTGATCGACACGGCCTGCGGCGCCTTGCTCAAGCTGGCCGAGCGCGTCCACGCCAACGGCCAAAAAGTTGTTCTGACCGGCGAAGGCGCGGATGAATGGCTCGTCGGTTATCCGTGGTACAAGGCGGCCAAGCTGATGAATTATCTCGACGTCCTGCCGGGCGTGAATCTGAGTGACTGGGCGCGCCGCGGTTATTTGCGGATGAACAAAGTGCCGCACTTCCCGGCCGCTTGGCGGGCCCGGGTCGAGGATTCGATCGGTGGCCCGAACGCCTGGATCGATTCCTATGGGTTGCTCGCGATCTCGAAGCTCCGTTTTTACTCGCCCGAGATGCGGGCGCTAATGAACGAGAGCCATCCCTGGGGCGAACTCGGCTTTCCGCTTGAAAGAGCGAGACGCTGGGCGCCGCTCAACCGCGGGATCTGGATGGCGGCGCGGGTTCTTCTGGCGGGGCATCTTTTGCAGGCCAAAGGGGACCGGGTCGCGATGCATTCGTCGGTGGAAGTGCGATACCCGTTCCTAGACGAAGCGGTTTTCGATTTTACGGCGAAGCTTCATCCGCGCTGGAAGCTGCGCGGCTTGCGCGACAAATATCTTCTCCGTCTTTTGGCCGAACGCTGGATTCCGAAGTCGATCGCGCGCCGGGGGAAAGTGATTTTCCGGGCGCCGCTCGACAGTTTTCACATGAACCCGGAACCCCCTTTTGTGGCGCAGCTCCTAAGCGACGACTCGCTCCGGCGGACCGGCTATTTCGATATCGAGGAAGTGACCCATTGGCGCAAAGCGTTCCGCCAATTAAAGGCCGGATCACTCCCGCGGCTATCGGTCGAGATGGGATTGACGGCGGTGGTGGCGACGCAGCTTTGGCACCATCAATTCATGGGCGGCGGACTGGCCGACATGCCGGAATGGACGGCCTACAACGTTGCGCCAAGTCCGATTCGTTAGGCGAGGGCGGGCGCGCGGCGACTAATCGAGCTTCGAGAGCAACTCCCTGCCGGTGGCTTTCATTTCCGGGTCGTCCTTTTCCCGGTTCGGCATCGATAGCCCCTTCTCGAGATATTTCCGCGCCTCCTCCTTGCGGCCCATTTGCAGGTAAATGTGACCGAGCTCGATGTAATGAATGAGCCGATCCGGGTTGATCTCGATGGCTTTCTTGAGGCATCTCTCGGCCTCTTCGTTCGTCGTCACTGGCAACTGCCCGTAGATCACTCCGGCCAGCATGCGCTTCACCGGGTTGATGTCCGCGAGCACTCGATTCCACCGGCCGAGGATGTGCCACGCGTTATCGTTGAGCGGGTCGAGTTCGAGGGCGCGATCGACCGCGGCCTTGATCCGCGGAGAAGCATCGACCTGCTCTCGGCTGCTCATGTAGGGCATCATCTTGCCATAGCTGATCGCCGGTGAGAGCTGCGCTTCGGCGTTGTTCGGGGCCAGAGCGGCGCCCTCCTTCGCATACTCGAGGGAAGCATATCCCAGCCGGAGCTTCTCTTTTTTGTCCGATGCGTCGCTCAGCAGGTGGCGATATTGCCGCGCGATCCGGTCGAGCAACCCGACATTGTGGGGCTCGAGCTTGAGCGCCGGCAAATAATAATCGAGCGCCTCGCTCGCCTCCAGTTGCCGATCAAGCACATCACCCTTTGCGATCAATGCATCCGCGCTCTCCTCTTGGGCGACGGCGGTGGAAAGACAAATCGCTATCCCGAGAAAAGAGAAAACGCAGACGAGACACGCCGGATTCATAGGTATCGATTGGTGGACTCGCTGCGCATGTTGCATCGTTGTTGCATTCGTCGCCCGGACCGATTTTGGACGCGAAGCCGTAAACTTCCTTTTGTTAGGCAGAGGGATCACGGGGCGGCGTTCATGACCAACCGGGCGGCGTTTATTAGTTCGGCTTCGCCGTCATTTGGCCCGATCAGTTGCAGGCTGGTAACAGGAAAGCCGCGGCCCTTGAGTGGAATCGGGATCGCAATCGCCGGATTTCCAGCGTAGTTCACGGCCACGGTATTCTGCAAAGCAAGCACCCGGGCCTCAAAGATCGCCGATCGACCAAAGAAAGGCATTCCCACCGGCGGAGTCTGTAAAGTGGGCAAAGCGATCAAATCGACCTGGTCCAGAACGCGAGCGAGCACTCGTCGCCACGCCGGCTGCCCCTTCAGCGCCGCATTGTAGGCGGTCTTGTTTTGCAAGTCACCCAACCGAATCGTGGCCTGCGTGACAAGGGCGACCCCGGGTTTGTTCAGGTATTTGCGGTCGCTCAGCCAACCGTCAGCGATCGCGATCGTGGTCCCATCGGATTGCGCCTGATTCCATTGCGCTTGGAAACGGTCCGTTGGTCGGAGCACGCGAAAACCCGCCTCCGTCTTTTCCCACTCCGTTTTACTGTGTTCGTTGAGGGCGACCACCTGAAACCCGGCCGCATTCAGTGCATGGTCGAGAGCGCGATCGATTCTCGGGTCGGTCCCATCGATGTAGAGGCGTCCAATCTTGATTTGGCCGGCGGACGATTTTCTTGCTTTGGTCGCCTCGTAGCGGGCCGAAAATCCCGGGCTGAGCAGTTCCATCCCCTGCACGAGATGCGGCACATCTTTGGCCATGGGCCCGATCGTATCGAGGTGTTTTGGTGAAAGCGGGAAGACGCCGTCGAGCGAGACAAGCCCGAAAGTGGTTTTTAATCCCAGAATGCCGCAGCAGGCCGCCGGCACCCGGATCGATCCTGCCGTGTCGCTGCCGAAAGCGACGTCCGCCTCGCCATTCGCCACCGCCACGGCCGAACCGCTGGAGGAGCCGCCTGGAATGCGATGGCGATCCAGGGGATTAACCGGCGTCCCGAAATATTCATTCATCCCGGAAGTCCCGAGGGCGAACTCGGTCAGATTAGTCTTGCCCACGATTTGCACGTTGCCCCGGCGCGCCGCCGCCAGACATTTCGCGTCGCGCTCGGCCGGTGCCGCGGTGTCGGCCACGTACTGCGAGCCGGCCGTCGTCACCTGGCCTTTCATATCGATGAGGTCCTTGACTGCGAGCCGAAGCTTTCCGGGATCGCGCGCGCCTGGAATGTAGGTAATAAAAGCGCGGTCAGGAGTGACCGGCTCGGTTTTTCCAAAGGGCAAAGTGCAACCTGCAAAACAGAGGGGCAGGAGAGAAAAGGCCAGCAAAAGCCGGCCGAACACCGAGGAACGGCGCTTGGTTGCGCTTCCTTCTGCGGATGGTGTGCCTGACGACGAGGACGCCCGCGCCGCCGTGAGGCGCTGTGAAACTGTGAATTCCATTGGGCACCAAAGTTGCGGCGAAAGGCTGAGTCGCCAAGTGCTATCTGCGGGAGTTTTGCATCGATCCCGCCTTTGCCTGAAGCTGGGCCATGCTCGCGAAAGTTGCCGAACAGATCACTTCGACCCTCGAGGAAATCAAAGCGCAGGGCCTTTACAAAACCGAGCGCATCATCACCGGACCTCAGAACGCCGAGATCCCGATTGCGGACGGACGGCGCGTCATCAACCTCTGTGCGAATAACTATCTCGGCCTGGCCGATCATCCCGCGCTCATCGCGGCGGCGAAGGAAGCGCTCGATTCGCACGGGTTTGGAATGGCGAGTGTGCGCTTCATTTGCGGGACGCAGGATATTCACAAGGAACTGGAAGCCGCTCTCTCGAAATTCCTTTGGACCGAGGAGACGATTCTTTATCCGTCGTGTTTCGACGCCAATGGCGGGCTCTTCGAGACATTGTTAGGCGCGGAGGACGCCGTCATCTCGGACGAACTGAATCACGCCAGCATCATCGACGGCGTGCGGCTCTGCAAAGCGCGGCGCTACCGCTACAAGAACTCGGACATGGCCGATCTCGAAGCGCAGTTGCAGGCCGCGAAAGGCGCGCGTTTCCGATTGATTGCGACCGACGGGGTTTTCTCGATGGACGGCACGATCGCAAATCTGAAAGGCATCTGCGATCTGGCGGAGAAATACGAGGCAATGGTGATGGTGGACGACGCCCACGCGGCCGGCTTCATCGGCAAAACCGGCCGCGGCACCCCGGAATTCTGCGGGGTGCAGGGCCGGGTCGACATCATCACGGGAACGTTAGGCAAAGCGCTCGGCGGAGCGAGTGGCGGCTACACAAGCGGGCGGAAAGAGATCGTCGCGCTCCTCCGGCAGCGCTCGCGTCCCTATCTTTTTTCCAACACGGTCGCGCCCCCGATCGTGGCCGCTTCCTTGAAAGCGCTCGAGCTCCTCACCAGCTCGACTGAACTCCGTGATAAACTGGAGGAGAACACAAAATATTTCCGGGCGGCCCTGACGGAGCGCGGCCTGACGATCAAGCCGGGAACGCATCCGATTGTTCCGATCATGCTGGGAGACGCCGCCCTCTCGCAGAAGTTCGCCGCCCGGATGCTGGAGAGAGGCGTTTATGTCATCGGCTTCTTTTATCCGGTGGTGCCGCACGGCACCGCCCGCGTCCGCACCCAGGTGAGCGCGGCCCATTCGCGCGAGGAGTTGGAACACGCGGTCAACGCCTTTGCGGAAACGAACGCGGAACTGAATGGGTAGCGCACGCATCTCGCGTGCTGGTTGCGGTATCTCACCGCAACCAGCTTCCCGGCTGATCCCGGGAAAGGATTGACTCTGCTCTGCGTCCCTCGCACGATCTTCCTCATGAGCCCCTGGGATTGGCCGAAAGCCGCGCGTTGTCAGGCTGCCGCGGTTCTCTTTGCCGTATCCGTGACTGCAGCGCCCCCGCCGGGTAGTATCGATCCGACCTTTGACGCCGGGCGTGGCCCGATTCAGGTCGGGCCTGGGGCTGGCTACGGAGCGGTTTTACAAAGCGACGGCAAGATCGTGGTGGGCGGCGTGTTTAACGCGATCGGCGTCGCTCCGAGCGGCTCGGTGGTCCGATTCAATCCCGACGGATCAGTCGACACCACCTTCGATTCCTCCGGCGTCGAGATCGACGAGATCGCGAACGGGTACCAAACAAAGCCGCTTTGTCTCCAGGCGGACGGCAAAATCATTGTCGGCGGAAGTTTCGAAACCGCGGATGGGGCCCATCATTCTTTGCTGCGGCTGAACACCAACGGGACGCTCGATTCCGCGTTCAATCCCATCCTCGAGCGGGGTGACCCGAGTACTCCGCCGATCGTGAATCGTGGGATTGTGCAGCCGGATGGAAAGCTGTTGATCAGCGGAGTCTTTTCGACCGTGAATGGGGTCGCGCGTCCATCTCTCGCCCGGCTGAATCCAGACGGCACCTTGGACATGACCTTTGCGCCGGCCGCTGGAGGCGGACCGATCGCGTTGCAAGACGATGGGAAAATCCTGGCCACCACTGGAGGCCACGAGCCGCGACCGGTTCGTCTTGAGAGCGACGGATCGCTTGATCCTGGCTTCCATTCCGATCTGACCAAAATTGGGTCGCTCCTGCTTCGGAGTGATGGGAAGATCATCGTCTCCCAGGACATTTTCTTTAACGAAATCTTTGAGACGCTTCGGCTGGAGAGCGATGGCTCGACCGATCAGTCGTTCATGCGTCAGCCCGGCTTCGCGATCGCCCTCGACGCTGATGACCGCACCTACCTGTGCGTCAATGGGAGCACCATGGGATTTCAGCGGCTGTATGCCGACGGAACGACAGATTCCACCTTCCAACCGAGCGTCGACACTGGCGAGTGTGTGTCTGCAGTGGTGGAGCAGCCGGACCGGAAACTGATTGTGCTCGGAGGAGAGTCCGGCGCAGCGCGGCTCCTGGAAAACGGCCAGCTCGATCCGTCCTTTGATGCAGAGCCGGGCCTAACGAACATAGCTGACGGATCAATCGAGCACGCGCAGCTTCTGCCGGACGGCAGGATCATCGTTACCGGAACCTTCACCCATATGGATACGCTGCCGCGCAACAAAATCGCGCGGCTCAACCACGATGGGTCGGCCGACACCGGTTTCGATGCGGGAGACATTGCCGTCTCCGCGCCGGGAATACTCGCGGTCCAGCCGGACGGGAAAGTTCTGGTCGCGATCGGCAGCGACATCTTCCGGCTCCTGCAGAGTGGAGAGATTGACCCTTCGTTTACATACGCCGCTCCAAACTCCGCAGGCGTCCAGGCGACCGCGGTGCAACGGGACGGCAAACTGCTCGTAGGACATGGCGAAGGCTTCGTGCGTCTGAATCCCGATGGTACGCCGGACTCCATTTTTGATCCTGGTCTGGATGAGGGACGCTCGGTCAGCCAAATCGTGCTTCAGCCCGATGGCAAAATGCTGGTGAATGGGAATTTCTCATCGATTCATGGCACGCCCGGTATCGGCCCGGTGCGACTGGAGAGCGACGGCGCGCTGGATGAGAGCTTCGACTTCAGCAATGGACCGTTTAACTCGCTCCTCGCCCTGCGGGCGGATGGTAAAGTCTTAATGACTAACTTTAGCCTTTTCGCGTTCCTGATCCGAGTGAATGCCGACGGCAGCATTGACTCAGGCTTTAATCCCTACATGACGGGCCCCAGCTCCGTCGCAGTCGGCGGAGACGGCATCTACGTGGGTACCAATACGGTCACTCGTCTGCACAGGGACGGCGCTGTCGATGCGAGCTTTGCTCCGGGTTTTGCGCCGGATGCTTCGATAGACCAATTGCTGCTGCAGGTCGATGGCCAGCTCCTGGTGGCAGGGAGTTTCAGCGAGGTGAACGGCGCCGCCGTCAATGCCATCGTGCGACTCAACGGACTCGCGCCCGAAAAGGTCGGAAACCTCTCGACTCGCGCGTTAGTTGGAGCCGGCGACGCCGTCGAGATCGGCGGTTTTATCGTGACCGGCCCAGCCGAGAAGAGCGTGGTCATCCGGGCGATTGATAGGTGTCCTCTCCAATCCGCGCCTGGAGTTGCATGACTCCGCGGGTCGCGTCGTCGCGCAGAACGACGACTGGCGTGAATCCCAGGAGAGCGAAATCATCGCGAGCGGCCTCGCTCCGCTGGACGACCGGGAATCGGCGATCACAATCCCGCTCGCGCCGGGAGCATACACGGCGGTTGTGCAGGGGAGCGGCGGTGAGACCGGCATCGCACTCGTTGAGGTTTACGATGCGTCAGCTGCGTCCGACTCGAGATTGCAAAACATCAGCACCCGCGGCTCGGTCCAAAGCGGTGACGAAGTCATGATTGCCGGGCTCATCTTAACCGGCCCGGAGAGTGCGGCGGTCGTGGCGCGGGCGCTCGGTCCTTCGCTCGCCGATTTCGATGTCGCCGAACCGCTGAGCGATCCGACCATCGAACTGCATGATCAGTCGGGCGCCGTCATCGCCTCAAACGACGACTGGCGAGAGACGCAGGAGCTCGACCTGACGGCCACCGGTCTCGCGCCGGCTGACGATCGGGAATCAGCGATCCTCGCGACGCTTCCGCCCGGGCTCTACACGGCGATTGTCCGCGGGAACAATGAGAGCACGGGTGTTGGGCTGGTAGAGTTCTACGATCTGCGCTGAATGGTTCCGCCGCGTTCGGCGAACCGTAGGGTTCCGGTTGCGTCGTTTCATCTGATACGATACGTTGTTTCATATGAAACGAGCAAAAACGAGCGCACTCGGTCATGGGCTGGTCGCATTGCATATCGCGACAGAGAAACCGAATCCGTCGCCAGCCCGGGTCATTCGGGTGGTGCAGGAGGGGCTCCATTTCGCGGAGCTGGAATCGCTCCGTGCGCAATTGGATCTGCCGCTCGATCGGCTGGCGGAAAAACTCGGCCTGGCCCGCGCCACCCTCCATCGGCGCAAAGCAAGCGGCCGCCTAACGAGTGATGAATCGGACAAGGTGCTGCGTTTCGCCCGCCTTCTCGGGCAGGCCGTCCAGCTCTTCGGCGGCATCGACGACGCGCGCCGTTGGATGAAGGCGCCGCAGCGCGGGCTTGGTGGCGCCGTGCCGCTCGATTATGCCCAGACCGAGACCGGCGCGCGCGAAGTGGAAAATCTTCTCGGGCGCATCGATTACGGCGTCTATTCCTGATGCCTTCCGGCTGGCGGATCGACAAACCGGGCCGGGACGCATTCGCCGGGGAAGGGGCGAAGCGTTTTGGTGGGCGCTGGAATTCGCCGGGCGTGGCGGTGGTCTACCTGAGCGAGCACCAATCCCTCGCCGCCCTCGAGATTTTCGTCCACCTGCAGCCGCTCCTCCCGCGGCAGAAGTATCTGGCTTATTTTGTCGAGTGGGAGGAGGCGCAAATGGAAACGCTCTCCCCAAAAAAACTGCCGCCCGATTGGCGCTCTTCGCCGCCCGGCCCGGCGACGATGCAACTCGGTGACCAATGGGCGCGCGAAGAACGCTCGGTCGTCATCGCCGTCCCGAGTGTCATTCTTCCCTCGGAACGCAATTTTCTGATCAACCCGGCCCACCCGATGTTCCGCCAACTGCGCTGGCACAAGCCGGTCGAGTTCGCGTTCGACGAGCGGATGGCCGGTCGTTAGGCGCCCTCGTGGAGCGCGATGCTGGAGCCGACCCAGGTCTTGTCCTTGTTGAAATCGACCCCCATCATTTTGCCCTGGCTCATCCGGACGAGATTGTTGACCAGGATCGGGTCGCCTTCCTCCGGCCAGAGAAACATCATCCGCACTTCCGCTTTCGAGCGGTGGCCGTCGACCGTCGGGACAAACTCCGCGTAGGTGACCTTCTCTTGCAGAATGTAGGCGTGCGCGTCGTCGAGCGCGGCCAGCTTCGCCCGCGTCGGCTCCATCTCCACGCCGAGACCGGCAAAAGAATAGAGCGGCTTGAGGACGTAGTTCTCGAGCGATTCGTCAGGCGGAAATTCGTCGGCAAAAAAGGCCGCGGAAGTGTGACCGGTTTGGAGGAAGGGCAGGGAATGTTTGCTGATTCGAAAATACCAGTTCGGATGCCCGACCCAGTGCACGTCGAGTTCTTCCCGGAAATCGAAACCGGGCCGGAGCTCGGGGTGGCGGAGAAGCTCGTCGAAAATAACCCGGTTGTAGATGCGTTCGATCCGGATCTCGCGTCCGTCGCGCTCATAAGAAAGCTGCCGCCCGCGCTTCCGGATCTGCGTCAGGCAAACCGGATGGACCCCGAGCCCGCTTTTGGAATAGGCAAAATCGATCCGGGTCTTTTGCTTCTCCGGCTCGATCTCGAGCAGGATGACATTCTCCGGGTCGGCCTCGCCCACGATGACCTTCCGCAGCAACTCGAGATAAGAGTGTTCGTCGTAGCCGCTGAAAAACGGCTGCCACCCCTTCGGCAAGTCCGGGAAAGCGTCGCGCAGGCAGCGCCAGAAAAAGAGCTGGTAGGAATAAAGAGTGGGAAAGCCCTGGAGCTCGATCAGGCGCGGGGTGAGAGTGCCCTCTTCCCCGGCGCAAATGGCGAAATCGACGGAGACGAAAAGCGGATGGGGATTTTCGTTAGGCACAACCAGCGCGGCGGGGATGGCGTCGCGGGCATGCTTCTCGAACGCGGGCGTCTGGACCCGGGCGATCAGTTCGCGCGCCGCTCCGGTGATCTCGGCGGTGAATTCCGGAGTGAAAAAGATCGGCGTTTCCGAGATCCGAAAATCGGCCGGCCAGAATTCGGTCTCGTTCACCGCGCGGAGGAGCGCGGCGTACTTTTCCTCCGTGAAGTTGGCGTTAAATCGGGCCCGCTCGGTTGGTTCCATCGGTTTCCGATCATGCCACAGTCGACCGCGGACAACAAAGGCGCTGTCGCCCCGCTGATTCCCCGCTCAACGTTTTCTGAACGGCACGAGCAACACCGGAAGTGTTGTCGCTTGAATGACAGCATGTCCAATACTCCCGACGATGAGATGAAACATCGCACCGTGTCCGTGTGTTCCCATGACGATGAAATCGGCGGCCAGTCGCTCCGCCTCGTTTAGAATGCATTTGGCTGTGTGACCCTGAATCAACAAAGCCGTCGTCTCGATCTCCTCCCGGCGTAAATCGTCCGCGAGGGAATGCAATGTGCGATGTTGTTCACGATATTCGTGCGCAACTTGTTCGCGGACCACTTCGGGTCCGGCGGCGTAGCCGACGAAGGCCGGGTCTGGTTCGGCGACGTGCAGAAGAAAGATTGAGCCGCCACACGCTTTCGCGGCGCGGCGCGCCACCGCCAGCACCGGGGCCGTCGCGTCGCTTAGATCGAGTGGAACAAGAATGCGCATCCGATTTAGCCGGCCGGTTTCCGGCGGCGCTGCGACCAGCCATAATCCCGCTCCAGAATTCGGCAGAGGGCTTCCGTGAAACGCGGTCTTTCGTTCGTCGCGAGGTGCGACCATTCGGGTAGCCAGTAACCTTGCAGCTCTGGATAGTCCTTAAAGCGAATCCCAGGGCAACCAGATCGCTGCAGCAGCGCGTCCCAGGTGTTGCGCCGTGGAAACTCGCGATCGTCCTATTCCAAATAACGGCCCGCCGTCGGCAACCGAACAAAGGCCACCTTCACGCCGCGAGCGCGCAGCCTGGCCACGGCCGCGGCCGCATCATCGATCTGTTTGTCGATCAGTCGCTGCATCTCTGCGGGCCCGGAAAATTGCATCGCCTTGTAAGCGGGGTCATCGAATCCTGCGCCCAAACTTGCTGCGCCATCTTTTGATAAGCAGGGTCGTTCTCCACCTTGCTCCACATATGAGTGTCTCGCTCGACACTGGT
>DATBDG010000163.1:0-29599 GCA_036270055.1 Chthoniobacterales bacterium | reverse complement strand
TTCCCGACCACGATCACGTGGTGCGGGATGAGATTCCGGCTGAGGGCGGGCGGAAGATTCCGGTCGTTCGTACCTACTCGCCCTGATTTTCGTTGTAGCCGGGGGCAATGGTGAAGGCGGCGCGCAGCTCGGCGCCGGGTGCGATCCGCTGGATGCCGTCTTTTTCTTCGAAGGGGCGTTGTTCGTGGCGATCGGTCAGGCCCCAACAGGGTTCGACGCAGAGGAAGGCGCCGCCATCGGACCAAAGGGTGAAATAAGGAACTTTCGAGAAGTCGAGCGCGACTTCCCGCCTGCTCGGCGGATCGCGGTAGATCAGGAGGCGGTCGGGCACATCGACAAATTCAAGAATAAAGGAGCCAGGCAGCTGCGCCCGATCGAACGGCATCTCGCCGCCGGGATGATCGATCTCGATCGTCTCGCCGGTGAGATAATTCTCGGGCGATAACCAGCGCAAATACCGCCCCGGCGGCATCTCGATCTGAAACGAATCGAAACTGGTCGCAACAAAACCGGGGTGAAGCCCGAACTCAAGATGCGCGGCCAGCTCCGGCTCCTGATTCCGAAAATGGAATCCCACCTCCAACCGGCCCGCGCGCAAAGTATATGTAAGAGCGAGTGAAACTTTGAGCGGATATTCAGTCGCCTCAATCTCGTGCGGCGAAATCCGGTAGGTCAGGGCCGCGCTCTCTTCCGCCCCGATCTCAGCGCTGACGTCGCGAAAACGCTTGTGGCGCAAAAAACTGTGGGTTCCGCCACGAATTTCCTGGCCGCGATAGAGGCTGCGCTCGTTTTTGAGCCGGTGCAGGAAGTAGCCCATGACGGTGGCGTGGTTCGCCCAGCCTTTGGCCGGCTTGCCAAGATCGTTGTCGCGATGGAGAAATCCGACCCATTCCCCCTCTCCGTCGCACCGGGCCAGACTAACGAGTTCGGCGCCGAGCCGGGAGATAACGATGCGCAGGCCGGCTTCGTCGTCGGTCAGCACATCGAGCAGGCGTCCATCGCGCTCTTCTTCGCGGTGCGAGAATTTCATTCCGACATCATGGGGCCGCGGAGATCACCGGTAAAGTTTCGACTTTCTTCGGAGTCGTCGACAAAAAAATGTCCATTTCACGTTTTGGAATCGCGCGTCGGAGATGCATCCGGCCGCATGACCGTTCTGCGGCAGGCGAAAGCGTTGGATTAGGACTCAGTCGGAGAGCGTCTTGCCTTGTGCTGCGCTCGCTCAAGCTCGGCGGCCAGCGGAATGGCAAGAACGGTCCATCGCCTACCAGCAAAATTTTCGGCCTCTCTTCTTTTCAACTGGACAAACAACCGCGCTCGGCCCCACCCTTGGCCTATAACGAAACGCCCAACCCGTGTCGGAAATTCCCCTTCCGGTCTGGTTTAAGACAACAGCAACAATGAAAACCGATCGACTCGTCCTGATAGGTAGTATCGTCTTTACCACCTCGGCACTGGCTGTTAGCCCACCGCCGGATGGGGGCTACGCCAATCAAAACACCGCCGAGGGGCAAGACGCCCTCTTTAGTTTGACGACGGGTGTCAATAACACTGCCATTGGCTTTAATGCGCTTTTCAGTAACACCGACGGCTTCGACAACACGAGCATCGGTTATCAGGCGCTCTTGAACAATACAACCGGCTACCTCAACACGGCTACCGGTAGTTATGCTCTCGATGGCAACACCACGGGCGCAGGTAACACGGCCAACGGCAGCGGGGCTCTCACTAACAACACAATCGGCAGCAACAACACAGCGATCGGTGAGGGCGCGGTCACTTACAACACAACCGGCAACTCCAACACGGCCTCAGGTTATAATGCGCTATTGTATAACACAACGGGCGGCCACAACATCGCACTGGGCGCTGCCGCCGGACTCAACCTCACTACCGGGAGTAACAATATCGATATAGGCAATCAAGGTATTCGTGGGGAAGCCAATACCATTCGTATCGGTAAGCCAGGAACCCAGACTGCTACTTTTATCAGCGGCATTAGTGGAGCTATGGTTCCAACCGGCATCGCGGTTATTGTAGACAGTAGTGGTCACCTGGGCACGGCCATATCCTCTTCGCGTTTCAAGGAGGCGATTAGACCGATGGACAAGGCGAGCGAAGCGATCCTGGCGCTCCAACCGGTGACCTTCCGTTACAAGCACGGGCTAGACCCTGACGGCATTCCGCAATTCGGGCTCGTCGCCGAGCAGGTAGAGAAGGTGAATCCAAAATTAGTGGTCTGTGACGAGCAAGGCAACCCTTATAGCGTCCGTTATGAAGCGGTGAACGCGATGCTTCTAAATGAATTTCTCAAAGAACATCGAACAGTAGAGAAACAGGCTGCGACAATCGAACAACAGGAACGCCGCTTGGCGGAGTTGGAGCGGGCGGTTGCGGAGTTGCGACAGAAATGAGCAGGGCATAACTCTACGGCGCGTGCGTGCCGGTGGAGTAACCCGGCCATGGCTACGGGTCTCTCGAGGCGCCCGATTTTGTTCCGTCTACGCGGCCAGGCGTGGCGCAGGTTCTGCTTAACCACACTCGTTAGTGCGACGCGTCCGCAGCGTCGAACGAATTCCCAATTTGTTCTGGGGGACATGGCCCGCGTCACTCGAAAGGGTGGCGCGGGTTTCTTTTTATCTTTGGGCCTTCATCTCCCGCATCCGGACCGGCGAAGCGGGCAGGCGGTCGAGAACGATCTTCTTCTCTCCATCGTAGCGGCCGAACGCGAGGACGCCGGTCGGGCATTGCTGCACGCAGGCGGAGCACCGCACGCACTCCGGATCTTCCATCGGCAGGCCTTTGTTGGCGAAGTTCATGATGTCGATCCCCTGGTGGCAGACGGAGGTGCAGACGTTGCAGGAGATGCATTTCTTTTTGTCGGCGAAAATGCGATAGCGCGAGAAGCGGGTGTAGATGTGCATGAGGGCGGCGAGCGGGCAGGCAAAACGGCACCAAACCCGCCCGCTGAACCAGAAATAGAGGCCGACCCCGAGAATGCCGGCCATGAAGATATCAACGCTCCAGCCGTAGCTCAGGAACGGGATTCCTTCGAAAAGTTTGTGAAACCAATGGGTCGGCCACGAGTCGTCGCCCAGCGCCCAACCAGCGATGCGCAACCCGAGAATGCCCAGGGCGAAAAGGAGCACTCCCTGCCCGACCATGTTAAGCCGGTTCCAGAAAGGGCCGTGCGGCATTTTCGTGCGGTAGGAATCGCCCATTGTCTCGGCGAGCGCGCCGCAGGAGCAGATCCAGCCACAATACGCTCCTTTCCCCCAGCGAAAGATGATGAGGGGAATGATGACGAAGGTTTGAACGAAACTGATTCCGAGCCAGAGCCACATCGGATGTTCGGTGAAAACGTTGTAGACGTTGAGCGGGAAAGCGAGGATGAAGCCGTAGGCCCGCCAGTAGGCGCGTTCATGGCCTAACGAGCCGTCGTAGCTTTCAAACAACTGGTCGGCCAGCCCGCGCAACGGGTGCCCCGGCTCGAAGAAACCGCTGTGCCCCATCCAGGGCAGGATGATCTCAGGCAAAATGAAGAGCGGAATCCATTGCGAAAAGATGAGAACCCAAGTCTGCCATTTCACATAGGGAGTGCGGCGACGGCGGATGCGCCGAAGGCCGAAGATCAGGACGCAGAGGCAATAGGCGAGCGTGTAATAGAATGAGGGATTCCCGAGTCCGCGCTTGATCGTGTAAAGGAGGTTGGTCTCGCGGCTCGACCACTCCGCGATTTTACCCCCTAACGAGTCGATCGCTTTCGGCACGTTGTAGGGGAAAGCGTGGGCCTGGCTCACCCAGCGCTGCACCGGAAATTCCTCCGGATGATTGCTCTTCCAATGATAGAGCAGGACACAGAAGAGAAGAAAACCAAGACAACTGATCCAGGTGATCGGGCGCCAGTCGCCCCGCACCTGCAGGCCGCTGCGCCGAAAGAAATCAAGCGGCGCTTCCCGCCCGATCATGGAAAAGACGACGTCGTTAGGCAAAACCATTTCGCTCCCGTCGGCCTGGCGCAGCCTCACTTTGTCCGGCTCGATCCGGGTGATGGCTGTCGCCATCGCGAGCGTCACCGAGCCGTCCGGAGTCTCCTTCATCATTTCGCTCGTGAAGGCCGTCGTCACCCGTTCGGAGCTTGGGCGCTCGATCTGGACGTCAGCCTTCGGATCGCGCTCCAGCATTCCGAGTTTCTCAATATTCTCCGGTTTCGGACGCGCGAACTCCGGCTTGCGATAACTCAGCGTCACGTGCGCCCCGGACCCGGCGAGCGCGATCGCCGACTCGAGTGCGCTGTCGCCGCCGCCGACTACGAGCACATCCTTGCCGGTAAACTCCTTCGGGTCGTAGAGCCGGTTGTAAACCTTGTCGAGATCCTCGCCCGGGCAGCCGAGCTTGCGATGATTCCCGCTCCGCCCGATCGCGACGATCACCCGCCGCGCGCGCGTCGCCGTTTTCGCCTTGTCGCCGTGCTGGAGGAGAATTTGGTTGCCGCGTTCTTCGAGCTGCTCGATCCGGGCCTCGGTGAACTCGATCCCGGCTGCCTTGCGCTGCGCTTCCATCTCATCGAGGAGCGCCTCCTTCACGTCCTTCGTGAAATGCAGCCCGCCCTCCAGCTTCAGCTCCGTCGGGTAGGTGTAGATCGGTTTTGCCTTCGGAAAATTGGCCACGGTCGAGAAGGGCTGAGTGGCTTCGAAAATTTTGAATTTCAGCCCCGCCTTCTGCGCCTCGATCGCGGCCGACACACCCGACACCCCGCCGCCGATGATCGCGAGATCGAGCACTTCGCTTTCATCCTTCATCCTTCTTCCTTCTGCCTCTCCGAACTCCGGCTCAGCCAAAATGGCGCGGACCGCTTCCGCGCCGGTCTTGGACGAAAATTTGAGCAATGGGATACCGGTCAGATCGCCGACGATGCGGACGCCGGGGATATTCGTGACGCCGAATTCGCCCGACTCCGGCAATTTCTCGACCGCGCCCGCCGGCCAGCGCGTGTGCAGCCAGTGCATGTAACTCTTGAGCGGGTTAAACATCCGACTTCGACGCGTTTACCGGAAAGGAGAGGCCGCGCAAAGCCGAATATTCCGCGCGGCGCACAGTTTTATGGCGGCGTCTCGCGCGCCGGCTTCGCCAGGGTTGGTTGCAGCCGGGGGCGGTGAAGGCCGCGCGCGTAACACAGGCGTCCGCCTGTCGCGTCGAGCGGGCGTCTCGCCCGCTGGGCGGCATTGTGCGGGCGAGACGCCCGCACGACCTGACAGCCGGGACGGCTGTGTTACAGAGACCGCGCTGCTTCGATGACGTGCTGGGCGGTGATGCCCAGTTCTTTCATCACTTCGTTGCCCGGTGCGCTGAGGCCAAAGCGATTGATGCCGATGACCTTGCCGTCGAGCCCGACGAATTGTGACCAGATCTGCGGGACGCCGGCTTCGATCGCCACCCGCTTCCTGCACTCGTTAGGCAGGACTTCGTTGCGGTAACTCTCCGGCTCGCGCGCAAAACGCTCGAAGCAGGGCATCGAGACAACCCGCGTCCCCTCGCCCAATTCTTTCGCGGCCGCGAGCGCGTGCTGCAATTCGCTCCCGCACGAGAGCAGGATGAGGTCGAGCTTGCTCGTCTCCTTTTTCGCGATGTAGCCGCCGCGCAGTACCCCTTCGCGGCGCGTCTTGACATCAATCTCGTTCAGAATCGGCAGCGTCTGGCGAGTCAGGGAGAGAAAGGTCGGCCCGTTCGTGCGTTGCGCCGCGGCGACAAACGCGCCCGCCGTCTCCTCCGGATCAGCCGGACGAATGACATCGATCTGCGGCATGAGGCGCACACTCGAAACCGTCTCGACCGGCTCGTGGGTGGGGCCATCTTCGCCGACCGCGACCGAGTCGTGGGTGAAGATATAAATGTTAGGCAGGCGCGAGAGGGCGGCGAGCCGGATGGAAGCGCGGCAGTAATCGGTGAAGACCATGAAGGTCGCGCCCGAAGCCCGAAAGACGCCGTGATAGCCAACCCCGTTCATGATCGCGCACATCCCGTGTTCGCGGATCCCGTAATGGATGTTGCGACCCGCCGGAGTGGTGCGGGTGAAGTCGCCGCCATCCTTGATGTAATTGAGGGTCGAGCCATGCAAGTCGGCGCTGCCGCTGATCAGGAACGGCATCGCCTGCGCGAGCGGCTGGAGGACTTCGCTCCCGGCTTTGCGGGTCGCGAGTTTGGCGTCGTTAGGGAAATTCGGGATCTTGCCGAAAAGGTCGGGCGGCACTTTCTTCTCGATCGCGTCGTCCAGCATCTGCGCCTTGTCGGCGTTCTTCTCCCGCCAGGCCTGGTAGGTTTCTTCCCAGCGATCGTATTCGGCGAGCAGATCTTTTTTGTGCTGAGCAAAGTATTCCCGCACATCATCCGAGACGTAGTAATGCTCGTCCGGCAGCCCGAGACCTTTGCGCGCCGCTTCGGCGAATTTGGCCCCGCCTTCGCCGTGCGCCTTGGAGGTGCCGGCCACTTCCGGAATGCCTTTTCCGATCAGGGTGTGCGCCACGATCATCTGCGGTTTGCCGTTGTCGCGCTCCTTTGCGGTATTGAGCGCGTCGAGGAAAACCTGCATGTCCTGCCCGTTGATTTCCTGCACGTCAAAGCCGTAGGCACGAAAACGCATGGCGGTGTCTTCGCTCTGGGTTTCCTTCGCCATCGCGTCGAGCGTGACGGCGTTCGAGTCGTAGATCAGGATCAAATTATCGAGCCCGAAATGCCCGGCGAAGGCGCTCGCTTCGGCCGAAACGCCTTCCTGCAGGCAACCGTCGCCGGCCAGACAAATGATGTGCTGATTGAAGATGCGGTGTTCCTCGGTGTTGAAACGCGCCGCCGCCATTTTCGAAGCCATTGCGACCCCGACGGCGTTCGCGACCCCCTGGCCTAACGGGCCGGTGGTGCACTCGACCCCCGGGGTTTCAAAAAATTCCGGGTGGCCCGGCGTCTTGCTGTGCAGTTGCCGGAAACGCTTGATCTCCGCCATCGGCAAGTCGTAACCGCTCAGATTGAGCCAGGCGTAAAGAAACATGCTGCCGTGTCCGGCGGAAAGAATGAAATAATCGCGATTGATCCAGCGCGGCTGGTCGGGGTTGTGCCGGAGGGCGTAGCCGTAGAGGACCGCACCCATTTCGGCACAGCCTAAGGGGAGGCCGAGATGTCCGGATTGGGAGGCGTGGACGGCATCGATGCAAAGACCGCGGGCCTGGTCCGCGGCGCGGGAAAGGACTTCGAGATTTAAGCTCATGGCCGCAGTCTATATGCAAAGCGGCCGGGAATGGAATTGCCTTTTCGAGCTCGACCTAACAATGACTACTTTTTCGGCGAAGCTGCAGGGGCGGGCGAATCTTTCGCCTTCACACCCGCTTCGTTCAGGGTGAAGGCCCATTGCGCCTCCGCCTTTTTGCCATTGATCTTGGCTTCGATGATGACGGAGCAGGCATCGCCACGGAGCGGCTGCGTGACCTGATACGAAATGATCTTGCTCGTCGGATCGTATTTCGCCGGGACGAGGCCGAGACCGCTGACGCGCATTTTCACGCTCGCCGGATCGATCCCGCCAACCGCGCCGAGGTCGGCTTTGATGAGCGGTTTCGAGCTGGCGGTGGAGCCGTCAGCGGGTTGGGGATTGAGACTGTAGAGGGGGATCTCGATGACCGCGGCAGCTCCGCCGCTGGCCGATCCGCTGAAGTTGATCGCGGTCTCGAAAACTTTCGGCTTGTTCGCTTCGATCATGTAGCGGCCGAGAGAGTCGTTAGGCGAGGTGTAGGTCAGCTTTTGTCCGTAAACAGTGAAGACGGCTTCGAAATTTGCCTTCTTCGTCGCTTCCTTTACGCGGTCGTTGTAGTAGCCGAAGGGGACGGCAAAACAGTTCACCCGGATGCCGAGTTTCTGTTCCAGAGTCGCCTTGGAACCGCCGACTTCGCGTTCGAGCCACTCGCTATATTCTTCCGGAGTCAGCTTGCCCTTGGTCGATTTGTCATAGGGCTTGCGCAAATCCTGGTGGGTGGCGCTGTGCGCCTGGATGTCGACCCCGGCATCGCGCATTTCCGCCAGTTGCTCCCAACTCATGGCGGCGCCCCCGCCGTATTTCCCACCCCTGATTCCCTCGGTGTAAATGAAGAGGGTGAAGGGATAATTGAATTTCTTCAGGATCGGCCAGGCGACATCGTAGGTGCTCTTCCAGCCGTCATCGATCGTGATGATGGCGGCGTGCGGCGGAATCGATTTTTCACCCCGTTTCCAGGCAAGAAAATCCTGCATCCCGATGACCGCGATGTTTTCGTCCTTCAGCTTCTGCATCTGGGCCTCGAACGCTTCCGGGGTGATCTCAGTATCCGGATGGCGCACTTTATTCTCAAAGCGGTGATAGCCAAAAACGACCACTTCCGCGTTTCGATCGATCGGCGGCGCGGTCGGCGCGGGCGTGGCCGTCGGCGTGGCTGCAACCGCGGGCGACGCCGCGGCGGCCGGAGTGGCGCTGGGCTTGGGCTTACGGGCGAGGCTTCCCTTTTTACACCCGCTCAAAGCGAGCCCGCAAAGCAAGAGGATAATCGCAAAATGGTGGCGCATAAATCGAGTGGTAGCCATCGACGCCCGTGTCAAAAAAACAAGCCCTTTTCGCTTTCGCCCTTCGAAGTTTCCACTTGGAAAACGGCTTTCGCTTGGCCCGGCACGCGATTCGCTTTATCTACCCTTATGCAGCGTCTGATCGGATTCAATGCCCTCCTCGCCGCCGCCCTCGGCCTTTTTTTGGGCGGTTGCGCGACGGTCGCGACGAACACGAGCCGCACCTTCGAGACCGTGGTGGTGGACCCTGGCCATGGAGGCAAGGACAGTGGCGCGTGGCGCCGGCACGGTCCGCCGGAAAAAGTCGTCGCGCTCGATGTCGCCCTGCGGGTCGATCGCAAATTGCGCGAGTCGCAGCTCCGGACGGTTCTGACCCGGGCCAATGACACGTTTATCCCGCTCGACGACCGGGTCGCGCTCGGCAACCGGGAGAAGAACTCGATTTTCGTCAGCATCCATTTCAATGACTCGCGGCGGCGCGGGGTCGAGGGGGTTGAGACCTATTACCATTCGCCCTACGCCTATGATCTGGCGGCCGCGATCGAACGGAATCTTTCCACCATTCCGGGAACGGTGAATCGCGGGATCCACACCGCCGGTTTCCGCGTTCTGCGCAACGCGCAGTATCCGTCCGTCCTGGTGGAATGCGGTTACCTCAGTAATCGCTCCGACGCGCGGGAGGCGGCCGACGCGACTTATCGCGAGAAGCTGGCCGACAAAATCGCCGAGGCGATCGTCGACTATCGTTACGGCGCCGGGATGTACCGGCGCAAGGCAGCGGTCGTCACCCGGGGCGGCGGGGGCGCATCCTTCCTTCCCAGCTTTCGTTAGGCAGCGCGCTCCCTAAAACTCGATCCCGCGCGCTTCGCGGCCGAGGGCGGAGAGGAGGATGAGGATGATAAAAACCGCCAGGGTCACGCAGGCCATGGTCAGGGCATAATCCGGCTGGCCGTTCGGCCTAACGAAATGCTCGGCCAATTTCGCCTGCAACATGGCGGCGTTGGCGGAAAGGAAATTGCCCAGTTGGTAAACCACCCCCGGGAACGTGCCGCGCCAGGCCGGCGGAGAGAGTTCGTTCAGGTGCACCGGCACCACCCCCCAGGCGCCCTGCACCATGAATTGCATGAAAAAGCCCCCGGCGACCAGGAGCGGGAGCGTCGGCGAAAAAATCCAGGCCGGAATGAGCAGGATGCCGAGGCCGGCCGCGATCATAATCGTCCGCCGCCGGCCCCATGATTGCGAAAAATGACCGAGCAACGTCCCGCCGCAGATCGCGCCCAGATTATAGATGATCGCGATCGGGGCGGTTTGGTTGACGGAAAGGCCGCGCTGTTTTTGGAGGAAGGTCGGGTAAAGATCCTGAGTCCCGTGCGACATGTAGTTAAAGGCGGTCATGAGGAGGACGGCATGGATGAGGAGGCGCCAATGCTCGTTGACGAATGCTCCCAGGCCTAACGACTCGGGCGCCGTCTGCCGTTGCCGCTCCCAGACAGCCGACTCGGGGACGCGCGCCCGGATGTAAATCACGAGCAGGGCCGGCAGCGCCCCGACAATAAAAAGCGCGCGCCAGCCGAAGTGCGGAAAGACGAGCCAGTAGACGACCGCCGCGAGGAGGAACCCAAACGAATAACCCTGCTGCAAAATTCCCGAGGCAAGGCCGCGCGCCCGGGCCGGCAGACTTTCCATCGCGAGCGACGCGCCCAGGCCCCATTCGCCCCCCATCCCGATGCCGTAGAGCGCGCGGAAGATGAGAAAAACGGTATAGCTGGGCGAGAAGGCGGTCAGCAGTTCCATCAGCGAATAAAAAACGATGTCGACCATGAGCGGGAGGCGGCGCCCAAAGCGATCGCCGAGCAGACCGAAGATGAGCGCGCCTAACGGGCGCATCATAAGGGTGAGGGTGATGGCGAAGGTCACCTTCACGATCGAGACCGAGAACTCGGCTGCGACATCTTTCACCACGAAGGTGAGGAGGAAGAAATCGAGGGCATCGAGGGTCCAGCCGAGGAAGCAGGCGAGGAAGGTGTTACGCTGGTCGCGGTTGAGCGAGCGATAAATCTGGAGCGCCTCCATGGCGACCTCTTCTACGCAAGGCTTCTTCTCCCGACAATCCTTCTCCTGCTCCTGCTCATGCTCCTAATCTGCCATTTCAAAAGGGAGCAGGAGAAAGAGGAATCAGAACACATTGACGCATCATGATACGTCGATTTGTTAGTTGCAGGCACCCGAGCTCTATCGTTAAGTTGCCCCTTCGCCGTGCACGCCACTGCCAGCCACCCGCTCGAGGACCTTCTCCGCCAGCGCATCGTCATCCTCGACGGCGCCATGGGCACGATGGTGCAACGCTACAAACTCTCGGAAGAACAATACCGCGGCCCCCGTTTCGCGCATCATCCGGCCAAACATCTGAAAGGCGATCTCGAACTCCTCCAGCTCACCGACCCGGAAGTGATTGAGGCGATTCACACTCAATACCTGGAGGCCGGGGCCGACATCGTCGAGACCAACACCTTCAGCGCCACCACCATTGGCCAGCACGATTTCCTCTTTGCCCGGAAGCCGAAAAACCAACGCAAGGACGCCGCTTTCTTCCAGCAGGTGATCGAGGACGCCGAACTCGCGGCCCTCGTGCAGGAGATGAATCTGGCCGCCGCCAAAATCGCGCGCACGGCCGCCGATCGAATCGCCAACGCCACCGGCAGGCCGCGTTTCGTCGCCGGCTCGTTAGGCCCGCTCCCCGTCACATCTTCGCTTTCGCCGGATGTGAACGACCCCAGCTTTCGCGCCGTCACCTTCGATCAGCTGCGTCACGCTTACGGCGAACAGGCGCGGGCACTGCTCGAAGGCGGAGTCGATCTCCTCCTCGTGGAGACGATCTTCGATACCCTTAATGCCAAGGCCGCGATTTTCGCGATCGCGGAAGCTTTCGAATCGTTAGGCAAAAAACATCCGGTCCTGATCTCCGGCACCATCACCGATCTCTCCGGACGCACTCTGACCGGCCAGACGGTGGGCGCGTTTCTCACCTCGATTCTCCATGCCGACCCAATGGTCGTCGGGTTGAATTGCGCCCTCGGCCCCGCCGAGATGCGGGCGCACGTCGAGGAAATGTCCCGGCTCGCCCCCTGCCCGACGATTGTTTACCCGAATGCCGGATTGCCCGATCCGCTCTCGCCGACCGGCTTTCCCGAAACGCCGGAATCCTTCGCGCCGCAACTGCGCGACTGGGCCCGCCAAGGCTGGCTCAACATCGTTGGCGGCTGCTGTGGGACGACGCCGGATCACATCCGCGCGATCGCGGAGGCGGCGCGCGAGTTTGGACCGCGCGCGTGGCCGACGCGCCCCGAGGGCAGCCACCGGGGGGATCGGGGCACAAAGGCCCCTCCCACATTGCATCTCTCCGGGCTCGAGGCGCTCGATGTGACGCCGGAATTCGGCTTCGTCGTGATCGGCGAGCGGACCAACGTCACCGGCTCGCCCAGGTTTTCGAAACTCATTCTGGCGGACGATTTCGAAGGCGCGCTCGCGGTCGCGCGCCAGCAGGTGGAAGGCGGAGCGAACATTCTCGACGTCAACATGGACGAGGGGATGATCGACTCCGAAGCGGCCATGACCCGCTTCCTGCATCTCATCGGAAGCGAGCCCGACATCTCGCGCATCCCGATCATGATCGACAGCTCGAAGTGGAGCGTGATCGAAGCAGGGCTGAAATGCGTGCAGGGCAAAGGCGTCGTCAACTCGATCTCGCTCAAGGCGGGCGAGGAGGAATTTCTCCGCCAGGCGAAGCTCGTCCGACGCTATGGCGCGGCGGTCATCGTGATGGCCTTCGACGAGCGCGGCCAGGCCGACACCCTGGAGCGCAAAACCGAGATCTGCGCCCGCGCCTATCGCCTCCTGACCGAGGCGGCCGGTTTCTCGCCTAACGACATCATTTTCGATCCCAACATCCTGACGGTCGCGACCGGGATCGAAGAGCATAACGAATACGCCAATGCCTTCATCGCGGCGACCCGCTGGATCAAGCACAACCTGCCGGGCGCGCGGGTCAGCGGCGGGGTGAGCAACATTTCCTTTTCCTTCCGCGGCAACAACGCCGTGCGCGAAGCGATGCATTCGGCCTTTTTGTATCACGCGATCCGGGCCGGACTCGACATGGCGATCGTGAACGCCGGGCAGCTCGCGGTTTACGAAGAGATCGAGCCCGCTCTGCGCGATCTGGTTGAGGATGTGCTTTTCAACCGCCGCCCCGATGCGACCGAGCGACTGGTGGATTTCGCCGAGAAAGTGAAATCGAAGGGAAAAGTCGCGCCTAACGAGGAAGCGTGGCGCAGCGCACCGGTCGAGGAACGGCTCTCGCACGCCCTTGTCAAAGGGATCGTGGAGCACATCGAGGCTGACACGGAAGAAGCGCGACAAAAGGCGGCTCGTCCGCTCGACGTGATTGAAGGGCCGCTTATGGCGGGCATGAGCGTAGTCGGCGATCTTTTCGGTTCCGGCCGGATGTTTCTTCCGCAGGTGGTGAAGAGCGCGCGGGTGATGAAGAAAGCAGTCGCCTACCTGATGCCGTTCATGGAAGCGGAGAAACACGCCGGCTCAAAACCGCAGGGCCGAATCGTGATGGCGACGGTGAAGGGCGACGTGCACGACATCGGCAAGAACATCGTCGGGGTCGTCCTTCAATGTAACAACTACGAGGTGATCGATCTCGGCGTCATGGTCCCGGCCGAGAGGATTCTGGAAACGGCGCGCGCGAAGCGGGCCGATATCATTGGTCTGAGCGGTCTGATCACACCGTCGCTGGATGAAATGGTGCACGTCGCGCAGGAAATGGGGCGGCAGCAATTTCGCCTCCCGCTCCTCATCGGCGGGGCGACGACGAGCCGGGCCCACACCGCGGTCAAGATTGCGCCGCACTACGGTGAAAGCGTGGTCCACGTGCATGACGCCTCGCGCGCGGTCGGGGTGGTCAGCACGCTCCTCAATCCGGATGCAAAAACGAAGTTCGATGTCACGACCCGGGCCGATTACGAGCGCCTGCGCGACGAGCACGCAAATCGCACGCGAGAAAAGAAAATGATCAGTCTGGAGCAGGCTCGGTCCAATCGTCTAACGATCGACTGGAGCAGCTACCAGCCGCCGGTGCCCGATTTCCTCGGCGCCCGGCCGGTGGCGACAACTCCTGAGAACGCAGGGGTGATAAAGATTTCGCTCGAAACGCTCGTCAACTACATCGATTGGTCGCCGTTTTTTCATGCCTGGGAATTGCGCGGACGTTATCCCGCGATTTTGGAAGACGCGGTCGTGGGAGCGCAGGCGCGGGAGCTGTTTGCTGATGCGCAGAAACTTCTGCAACGGATCGTGGCCGAAAAGCTTTTCATGGCCCGGGGCGTTTTTGGATTTTGGCCCGCCAATTCGCTCGGGGACGACGTCCAGCTTTATCGGGACGAAACGCGCCATGAGGTGATTGCGACCTTTCATTTTCTGCGCCAGCAAATGGAGAAGCCGGTCGGGCAGTGCAATTATTCCCTGGCCGACTTTGTGGCGCCGAAGGATTCCGGCCTGCGAGATTATCTCGGAGGGTTTGCGGTCACTGCCGGGATCGGCGCCGATGAGCTGGCCAAGAGATTCCAAGCTGATCATGACGATTACAGCGCAATCATGACGAAGGCGCTGGCCGATCGGCTGGCGGAAGCGTTTGCAGAATATCTGCACCGCGAAGCGCGCAACGCGTGGGGTTTCGGCGGTGATGAAGGTCTAACGAACGAGGACCTGATCCGGGAACGTTATCGCGGGATTCGGCCGGCGCCCGGTTATCCCGCCTCGCCCGATCACGTCGAGAAACGGACCCTGTTCGATCTCCTGGCGGTGGAGGAAAATGCCGACATCACTCTGACCGAATCCTTCGCCATGCAGCCGGGGGCGAGCGTGAGCGGGCTTTATTTCTCGCATCCCGACGCGCGCTATTTCGCGGTTGGCAAAATCGAGCGCGACCAGGCGATCGATTACGCGGCCCGCAAAAGGGTGTCGTTAGGCGAGATCGAGAAATGGCTCGGGCCCAATCTCAATTTCGAAGCGGGCACCCTGGACGCGAGATCGCGCGCCGGAGGCCAGGTCAATCTCCCGACCTAACCACCCGGGCGCGCATCTCAACCCACAAATTAGTTCGGTGCGAAGATTGCCGTCTCGGTAATCGGCCCATTCATGCTCACCGAGGCCGGGTTATTCGTCCCGGTAAACGATCCATTGCCGCTGCCGGTCCAACTCACAAAATGGAAGCCGCGATTGGCCTTGGCTTTGATTGAGACGTTCTTCCCAGCGCTCTGGTAGCCGCTGCCCGGTGTCACTGTGCCGCCACTTCCAGCATTCATCGTCAGGAAGTATTGGGTATTGAAGGTCGCGGTGTACACCGTGTTCTTGGTCGGAGCCACTGTGTGCGAGATCGCTTTGTTGTCGCTCCACTTCGACCAGAGATACTGAACCCCGGGACCACCGCTCTGCGGCGTAGTCGTGGCGATGGTGTGACTCGAACCCCTCACCCACGAGAAGACCTGCTGAGTGGTGTAACTGGTGCCGTCCACGCTAAAGGAGCGTCCCGCCGGCGTCGTCCCAACCGTAATCGTCACCATTGGGGCCGGCGTTGGGGTTGGCGTCGGTGTTGGTGTTGGTGTTGGTGTCGGTGTTGGTGTTGGTGTTGGTGTTGGTGTCGGTGTTGGCGTCGGTGTTGGGGTCGGTGTAGGGCACTCGACCGTTACCGAGGCCGAATCGGAACCAGAGCCAGCGTTGCTCGTGAAGGTGGCGGTGTTGTCGTAGAGGCCGCAGCTGCTGCTATCGGTGTTGCTTACCACATGGACTGTCCTGCTCGTACTACCCGGCAGGACGTTCGGATTGTAAACCAGGCTCTGATTCGGCGGGGTGCCGCTGATCGACCAGACCGGATCGGAATTGCCCGCGTCGATCGTCCAATTGACGCCGTCGCCAGCCGGCAGACTGTCGCTCACGCTCATGGCGCTGGCCGTGCCAGCCCCGTTGTTGCTCAAGGCAACCACAAACCCGATCTGCGCCCCAGCCGTCACGCTGGCCGCATCGGCGGTCTTGCTGATCGTGACATCGGCGCAATTGACTGTGACCGCAGCCGACTCCGAGCCGGAACCGCCGTTGCTCGTGCTGAAGCTGGCGGTGTTGTCGTAGTTGCCGCAGCTATCGTTGGAGGTGGCACTCACGACATGGGCGGTGGTGCTCGAGTTACCGGGTAAGCTGGTCGGACTGTAGGTCAGGCTTTGGCTTGGCGGCGTTCCGCTCACTGACCATCCGGCATCAGTGTTGCCGGCGTCGATCGACCAGCTTACTCCGGTACCCGCTGGCAAACTGTCATTCACGGCCAACCCATCGGCCGAACCCGCCCCGGTATTGCTGATGGTGACGGTGAAACCGATCTGCGACCCGGCGTCGACACTAGCGGAGTCGGCTGTTTTGGTGATCGCGACCGCGGCGCAGTTCACCGTGACCGATGCGAAATCAGAACCGGAGCCGTCGTTCGTGGTACTGAAGCTGGCGGTGTTATCGTATGTCCCGCAGCTTGCGCTGGTGGTGGCACTAACCAAATGCACGGTGGTCGTTGAATTGCCGGGCAAGCTGGTCGGGCTGTAGGTCAGCGTTTGGCTTGGCGGCGCTCCGCTTACTGACCAGCCGGCATCACTGCTGCCGGCGTCGACCGACCAGCTTACTCCGGTGCCCCCTGGCAAACTGTCATTGACGGTCAGGCCTTGGGCCGATCCCGTTCCGGTATTGCTGATAATAACCGTGAACCCGATCTGGACTCCGGCGCTGACGCTGGTGGCGTCCGCGGTCTTGCTGATGCTCAGATTCGGGCAGTTGACTGTGACCGAGGCGGAGTCTGAACCGGACCCGCCATTGGTGGTATTGAAGTTTGCGACGTTGAAGTACGTTCCGCAGCTCCCGCTGGTTGTGTTGCTAACCACGTGCGCAGTGGTATTCGTGGTGCCTCCGAGCACGGTCGGAGTATAGACGAGGCTTTGGCTCGGCGGCGCGCCGCTGACCGACCAACCCGCGTCGGTGCTGCCGGCGTCGATCGACCAGTTCACACCCGTCCCAGGCGGCAGGGCGTCGCTGACCGTTAATCCATTTGCCGTTCCCGAGCCGCTGTTGCTCAGGGTGACGGTAAAGCCGATCTGCGATCCGGCGCTCACGCTTCCGGTATCAGCGGTCTTGGTAATGCGGACGCTGGCGGGGCAATCCACCGTGACGGAAGCCGAAGCGGATCCGGCGCCGTCGTTATGAGTAAGGAAGCTGGCGGTGTTGTTGTAGGTACCGCAACTGCTACTCGTGGTATTGCTGATGACGTGGGCGTTGGTAGTCGAGTTGCCGGCGAGCGTAGTCGGGGCATAGACCAGGCTCTGGTTAGGCGGCGATCCGCTGACGGACCAACCCGCGCTGGTGCTGCCGGCATCAAGCGACCAACTTACGCCGGCTCCGGCCGGCAGAGTGTCGCTCAAGCTCAAGCCGGTCGCAGTACCAGTCGTGTTGTTAGTGAGGCTAACGGTGAAACCAATCTGGCTACCAGCCGTGATGCTGGGGGCGTCAGCGGTCTTCGCGATCGTGACATTAGCCAGATAGGCCGCTTTTTCGTCCGCGCCGATATCAGGAGTAGCCGGATTGCGGTTTTGGGCGTCGAAGTCATTCGCGGTTCCAGCGGCGGGGTTGCCCAGGCCGATCGCCGGGCTGCCGTTTTGGATGTGCAGATCCACGGTCGTAGCAGTCCCGTTCGGATTTACAAAGAGCGGGTCGGCAGAGATGCTGTTCGCATCCTGACCTGTGGCTGCCTGCCAGTTGGCGAGGGTGGTCTGATCGATCAGATTATACAAGCCGACAAACCCAGCAACACCGCCTGCCAGGAGATCGTTGTAGTTGCTGCTGAGACCTACCGGATTGGGGACCGTGCCGGCCAGAGCGATCGCGTAGTTCTTTCCAGCGCCGGATGCGTTGCTGCGCGCATTCCAAAGGATGTTGTCCCTGATGTTGCGCGTGCTGGTCGCCGTCGTGATGAAGTCACTTAGGATGCCGAAGGTGTTCGAGGCCGAGGCGACTCCGGTCCCGTTGAGGTAAACGCTGTTGTAGAAGAAGTTCGACGAGGCACCGCCGGCGATGTCTCGGATGCCGATGACGCTGTAGCCCGTGGCAATGGAGTTGCCGGCGGAATCGAGGCCGAGACGAATCATGTTGTTGCGCACCGTGGCGGAGCCGACGCCTCGTTTCACGATGCCCCAGAGCTGGTAGCCAGTGGCGGTCGAAGTCGAGGTGATGGAATGGACCAGGTTGCGCTCGATGACATTGGCGTTGGCCGATAGCGTCATATCGATTGCGTAGATTGCGCCCGCGCCGGCCCCGGCATTCACCGTGAGTGAGTGCACCGTATTGGCGGAGATCTCACTTACGCCGACGTTAGCCGTGCCGTTCAAAATGCCGCTCATGGCCACGACTGCGCCATTGGAGCTGCAGGTCATGTTGCGAATGAGGTTGCCGTTGGCAAAAAGATCCGCGCTCGCATTCTGAATACCATAGACGGCGTAGCTGCCGACGATGCTGTCGGTGATGGAGCCCGCCGCTGGACCACCAATGATGTTGTTCAGAATCTTGACCGACTGGCCGGCTGTGCCGCTGTTCAGAATTCCGCGGAACCCAACCGTGGTGCCGATGCCGCCGGAATTGATCGTGATCGAGCCGATCTTGTTATTGGCAATAATGTCAGCGTCGAAGCTGAAATCGAAGATGCCCATCGCGGGCGCGGTGCTCGCGATCGTGGAGGTGGCCGCAATAACAATGCTGGAGGAGCCGTCGAGGCTGCCAATCGTGTTACCCGAGACATCGCCAATGCGGAAGGTGCCCCCGGTCGAACCGACCGAGATGGCAATGAAACCTGCGTTGCCTGAGGTGGTGATGGCACGCGCGGTTGTCAGATTAATTCCCGAGATCGTGTTCCCCTGGATGTTGGTGAGGGCGGTGGGCGCGGCGCTCGGCGCGTCGATACCTCTGAATTCATTCCCGCTCACGCCACCGGAAATGGTGGTAGTGCCGCTTCCATCCGCCGCGCCAAAACCGATCCGGTTATTGCTGATAATGGTGCCATTGGCCGTAGATGCATTCACCGTGATACCGGCATAACGCAGGGTGGTGCCAGTGAACACCCGGGCAGCTGTCTGGTAGAGCCGGTTACCGGTGATGAGCCAGCTGTCATTATTACCCTGAATGCTGATGCCGGTGATGGAGGCCGTCGGGCTGAAAAAGTCAAAGATATTGTTATTACTCAGGACGTTGCCCGTATTGGATTTGAGGGACGTGCCAAGGCTCATGACACACTTGGTAGGTAGGTTCGCTCCCGCCGGGCCAAGGTCGTTATTGGCAATCGTGTTGTTGTTGTTACCGCCGGAAGCGGTCGAGGTGCTCAGAAGAAGGTTTCCTCCCGCGGTGGCATTGGAAGAAGTCGATGAGCCGCGAATCGAGCAGTTGGCGATCACATCGTTCTGCGCACCATTGATTAGCCGAACGGTGCTCGTGCCGGCCGTAGCGGAAACGGTCGGGTTAGAGAGAGTGAGCTGGCCGTAGCCGTCGATCCGCACGTTCCTGGCTCCGTTCAGATCGATCAACGGACTGCCGGCCACAATCGCGCCGGAAACACTCCTGGTGCCGTTAGGTAAGAGGAGGAGCGAGCTATAGCTGGTTGAGCCAGACCCGCTCGCGTTCAAGACCGCAGTGGCAGTTTCGATCGTATCGGACATGACCCAGACCGCAACGTCCCCTTGGTGGGTGCCCCCGTTGACCGCGGCGAACGCGGCCTGGACGGTGGCGTAGCCGGTCGGACCGACATCGCCCGCGGTCGCCGTCACCGTGACCGGGCCGGCCGAGACAGGCGGCGTCGGCGAAGGCGTTGCAGTTGGCGTCGGTGTGGGCGTGGCACTCGGCGTAGGAGTCGGGGTTGTGGTAGGAACCGGGGTTGGAGTGGCCGTTGGAGTAGGAGTTGGCACGGGGTTGTTGGTGCAGGTGCCAAAGCGGAACGAGCCGACGCGGGTATTCCAGGTCGCCGACGAGGTGGCGGTGTAATATTCGTTCGTGTGGAAGAAGGAGCAGCCGTCGGTCGGATCCACGAACATGGTGCTGTAATCGCCCCAGCGCCCGCTCGTGCTGGTTTGCGTTCCCCCGCCGACTGTCATGATGGCCTCGCCCTGGCCAAGGTCGCTGAGTGGGTCGCCGGCCAGGCGTCCCGCATAACGAATGCTGGGGTTGAGGGTGGTCGAGGAAGTGGAGTAACCAATCGAGACGTTCCCCTGCCAGTCGACGTTGATACTCGGCATCCAACGCCAGAGACCATCGTTGCCATTGGTAAAGGTCTGCTGCTGGACGGGCACGGCGGGAATCGAGTTTCCCGTCATGTTGAACTGGTACCAACGAATCCCGGTCGGGCCGGTTCCGTTCTGGTTGTTGTTAACGGTTTGATCGGCGTAGATCGACTCGACTCCGCCGAGATTTTGGTAAATCAACGGATACATTAGTTTGTCACCCAGCGTGTCGAGATACTGGGTGGTGCTGAGGGTGCCGTTCGGTACGATCTTCGAGCTGGTCGAGGTAAAGGCATCCACGAATCCGTTTACCGTGATCACGCCGTCCGGCGTGTGCGTGAGCCCGACGCCGAAGGTGGAGTTTGCCGGGTTTGCAAAATCGGCATGGAATCGCCTCACAAAGATCTGGTTCTCCACCGTCCCGGCGACCGAGGAGCTATTGATATTCATGAACCATTGCGGTTGAGCCGCGGGCGGCGGGCTGCCGGTCCGGAACGTGGCCGGCACGAGGCTGTACTGATCGCCCAGGTCCGCCGGGCTGATGGTGAACGCGATCGTGTTCGCCGGGCCGCCGTTGATCATGGCGTTGCGATCGAAGGCAAAAACGCGCACGCCCTGGAACTGGGTGGCGGTAGGCTGGCTGAGGTCAAAGAGGTTGGACGACATGTAGTAACCATCCGGCCAGAGGCCAAATTTTGGATAGTCATCCAACTGCTTCGGATTCGCCGGATCGACCGCCACGGCATAAAGATACCAACCACCCCCGACGGGATCGCCGGTCTTACTGACACCGACGCACTGATAGAACGGCCCGGTGGTGGTATTAGCGTTAAAAGCAAAGTCGCTCACGACCCAGCGGTCGGCGAGATGATCGTAAAAGACGACGCCGTCACCGTCGTTCTCACCGGCGCCGCAAGGGGTGGTCGGGCCTAACGGATAAAAGAACGAATTGTAGGTGATGGGGCCAGCCAGCACCGTCCCCGCCTTGTCATGGATGCGAATCGACGAATTTACGGATTGGATATACCGGTCGCTGCCTACATCACCATCGGTGTCCGGGGGTAAACAGCTCCCGCAGCCTTCGGTGGAGGCCATGCCCGCAAAGGTTTGCAAAGGCGCCGGCATCGAGACATTCTGCGGCGTCTGTCTCTCGGGGAGGAAGGGATCAGTCAGGCCGGGAATGCTGGCCCCGCGGAGCGGGAACGGGTGCCGCATCATGCGGTGCTCCTCTTCCGCATAATCGGACGGGATGTGAGGCAGATTCCGCAGATCGATGTCGTGTGCGATCGGACCGATCATCGAGAGAACATCGGGACGCTGCGAGCCAGGAACAGCCTGGGGATGCTTTTGTTGACCTTGACCGCTGCCATTGCCGCCGAGACCGCCGGCAAAGAGTGAGAGGGCGAGACCACATAGCCCCAGAGTCAGGGCCAGCAGAATGCGAAGGCTAAAGAAGGCGGATTGCCCGGCGAATGTTTCCTTCTTCATGGGATGCTGTTCGCAGAAGCGGTTTGATTACCGCGAGGTGTTAGTCGGTGATTCGACACGGGTGTCGTGATAGGGAGTAAGGCCGTGGGGGTCAAGCCAAAGCGCGCGCTTCAGCTCAGACAAAAGCTGTAGCAAAAAACACGACAGGACGGCCCCGACGTGCTCGTTAGGCTACAGCTCGCGCTGAGTTACGCGCTACTCGCGCTCCTGCACCCAGCGGCTGGCTTCGAAACGCAGGCGGGCCGCATTCTCGAGCTTCAGTTTCTCTTTGATACGGGTGCGATAGGTGTTCACCGTCGTGATTCCGAGACCAAGTTTGGCGCCGATTTCGCGAGTCGTTAGGCCACGGCCGATCAGCTCGAAAACTTCCAGCTCGCGATCCGCCAATTGGTCGATTGGCTGTTTTAACTCGCCCCGGCCGGTCATCATTCGACTCATGACCCGCGACATGAAACGAGGATTGAGATAAATCTCGCCACGCAAGACCTCGCGGATGGCGATGAGCACGTTTTCGGAGGCTTCATGTTTGGTCACGTATCCTTTCGCCCCGGCGCGGAGAGCGCGCTCCGCATAGAGCGATTCGTCGTGCATGGAAAGGATCAGCACCGGCACATCAATTCCCTGGGCGCGCAGGTCCTTGAGCAGCTCGATTCCGCTCGAACCCCTGAGCGTGATGTCGACGATCGCAATCTGGGGTCGCTCTTGCTGAATGACGGCGAAGCCGTCGCGGATGTTATCGGCCTCTCCCGTCACCGTCATGTCGCCGGCTTTCTCGATCAGATGCACCAGTTGTTCCCGAAACATCCGGTGATCCTCGAGGATGACGACGGTGATTTTATTAGCTGCTTGTGACTTCATTCACTTCGTTTTCCGGCTGGCGGCGGCGGGCGGTGCAGGAAACAAGCGTGCCACCGCCTGGCGCTCGCTCAATTTTCAATTCGCCCCCGCTCGAGCGTGCGCGGTGACGCATGATGGTCAGGCCCATGCCGTTCGAGCCTGGTTGTGAAATCCCGACGCCATCATCCAGGATGCGCAAGGTGAGGAGATTCTCTCCCGCTTCCAGAGAAATTTCGATCGTGGATGCGCCTCCGTGGCGGGTGGCGTTGCTGATCGCTTCCTGGGCGATGCGATAGAGATGGATGGCGCTCGGCTCGTCGCAGTCGGCGGAGCGGCCTTGAAATCGGAACTTGCAACTCAATCCCTGCAAACGGCTGACCGATTGCGCGAGTGACTCGAGCGCCAGGACGAGTCCCACCTGACTGATGTGGGCCGGCGCCAATCCGCGCGCCAGGTCGCGCGTTTGCACGACGGCGTCGCGCAACTGGAGAGCCAATTCTCCGGCGGTTCGAGCCTCGGCGGTCAATTGCAGGCCTTGCAGATCATCGCGCAAGGAAGTGGCGGAACAGCTCAGCGCGGCCAGGTATTGGCAAAGCCCATCGTGCAAATCCTGGCCAATACGCCGCTGTTCGGCCTCGGTGGCATTGACGATCTCGCGTTCCAGGCGCTGCGAATGTTCGAGCAGGGTGATGCGGGCCGCTGCGATGTCGCTCTTGGCCCGCAGGGCCGCGCCGACAAGCGCCACCGCGACGCACGAGCCGAGATGGCGCGCGATCTCCCACGGTTCCGTCCAGCCTTGGAGATCAGGATCGTGATCGAACCAGTCCGCGCCTAACGAAATGATTCCGGCGAAGAGCGCCATGAGGATGGCCAGCCTTTTCTCGCAAAACCAGGCGACGACGAAAATCGGAGCACAATAAAAGGGAAGGAGCCGGATGGCGTAACCGGTGATGAAATCAAGCCAGCCGATCAGGAAAACGCTCACCACCATCTCGACGACAATCCAGGCCACGGGTTGTTGAGCGAAAGCCTTGGAGAATCTCATCCGACGAAAACCCGCAGATTGGCGATTGTATCGATTCGTCCGCCCGATACGAGCAGATTTGCGGCCAACCTGCAGTGCGAGCCTGTTATTTCGCGGCTGCCTAATGGGTGCTGCGGGCGGCGAGCGTTTCCTGCGCCCGAAGCAAATCGTGGAGGGTAATGATGCCGGCCGGTTTGTCGCCCGCTTCCAAAACTGCGAAGCCGCCCGGAGCGTCGATGAGCAGGCGCGCCACTTCGCCGATGGTAAAACTGCGGCGGCAGGTGGCCACTTTCTCGAGCACGACGGCGCGGTTTTCCTCCAGCGCGCAAACGGCTTCCTCGCGCGCCAGGCAGCCGATGAGCGTTCCGTTGTCGACCACAGGGAAACGCTTGAATTGATTCTTCTCCAGCATCGCACGCAGGTTCTCGGGCGCGAGGTTGTCGATCACGACCGGGCGAAAGTTGGCGATCGCCGAGACGGGATAGGCCTGCCAACTGCGGAGATCGCGCGGCGGGATGACGTGCACGAGGACGATGCCGTCCTGGCTCAGGACTTCGTCGTAGAAATTGTGGGTCGTCAGACCACGGGAAATGGCTTCGCTGACGAGCGCCCCGAGCATGAGCGCGGGGACGAGGGCGAACTGGTGCGTCATTTCGAAAACAATCAGGATCGAGGTGAACGGCGCCCTAACGACGGCGCTGAGACACGCGCTCATCCCGATAATGGCGAGGAGCGTTTGATCGTCGCCCGTGAGCGGGATGGCGAAACCGGCGAGACCGCCTAACGTTGCGCCGGCGGCCGCTCCGAGGAAAAGAAGCGGCGCGAAAATGCCGCCGCACCCGCCCCAGCCGTAGCAGGCCACAGTCGAGATCCATTTTGCGATAAGGAGCGCGGCGATGAGCAGCCAGGGGATGCGACCATGGAGCATCTCGGAGAGATCGTTGTAACCGAGCCCGAAAACACCGAGATGACCCGACCAGAGAAAAATGCCGGCCCCGAGCAACCAAACCGTCAAGCCGCCGAGGAGCGGATGCATCCAGCGCGGGAGCAAATCCCAGCTCTTGGAAAAAGCGCGCAGCTGCAGAGTGGCGCGTTGAAAGCCGATCCCGACGAGAGAGGCAAAGGCAGAGGCGAGCGGGACGCCGAGATAAACCTGCCACGACATGTTTTCGATCTGCGGGAGGACGAAGGCGGGATTCTTGCCAATGATGGCGTGAACCGTGAAGGCGCCGAGAACGGAGGCGAGGATGATGCTGCCGATGAGCGGGCTGTTAAGATCCTGCACGATCTCCTCGAGCACGAAAGTGATGGCCGCGAGCGGCGTGTTGAAGGCGGCCGCCAGGCCGGCCGCGGCCCCGGCGGCTGCGGGGCGTCGGCGCCGTTGTTTGGGAATGCCGAAGGCGGTGCTCAAGTAGGAGGCGACGCCGCCGGCGATATGGATCGAGGGACCTTCGCGGCCGAGGCTCATGCCGCCGCCGACATGGAGGAGCCCGGCGACGAATTTGACCAGAATGGTCTTCAGCCTAACGAACCCGAAATCCTGCCAGAAGGCGAACTTGAGTTGCGGGATGCCGCTCCCGGCCGCGCTTTGGTCGACCCGGAACATGAGAAAGCCGCCGCCTAACGAACAGACGACGACGACCGCGAGCGAGCCGAGGAGGAAAACGGTCGTCGTCCGGTGCGAGAGGACGACGAAAGTCGAAACATAAACCCAGTTGATCCCGAGCTCGAAGAGGACGGCGGCCAGCCCGCCGGCAAGCCCATAGATGCTGGTGAGGAAAAACGAACGGGTCGATTCGGGCAGGCGCTGAAATTGCCGGGCGAAAAAGGACACGGATGCGCTCCCACTAAACCTGAGGAATCAGGGTTGGCACGGAGTTTTATGGGCAGAGCCGACTGGGGGGACGATCCGCCTCAGGCGGGTATCTGTTTAGCGGCCTCGGCTTTGTTTGGAGCGAAGGGCGCAGTCCCGTCCGTGTTTCATCAAATACGGACAACACGACGGTCGTCCCTCCAGCCTGCCAGCACCTCGCTTCCTTGCTCCTTTCGAGCTGGCCCCGCTCGCCGCTAAACGGATACTCAGGCGGATGTCGTCCGCGGATCGCGAAGCTTACGCTACGATCAATGCGCAGACCCGTGTTTCGCAGAGCGAAACATCCATAAGGAGGACGAGAAGCTTTTAGAGCGAGTTGGGATCGGCGCGGGTGATCAGCATCGTGCCCGCTTCGTCTTCGGTGATCTCTTCCTGCTCTTTCTCTGCCGGGATCGGATCGGGCCAGACGACGTTCCAGGCGAGGTGCACCTTTTCCAGCGTCCAGATGGTGTAGCGGGTGAAATCAAATTCCCACCATTTCAATCCGTGCGCGGCGCAACGCGGCTTGGCGTGATGGTTGTTGTGGTATCCTTCGCCGAGCGCGCCGATCCCAACCCAGAAATTGTTTTTGCTCTCGTCCGAGGTGTCAAAACTCCGGTAGCCGAACTGTTTCATGTGACAGATCGAATTCACGGCCCAGGTGCAATTATAAATAATCAGGATCGGAACGTAGAGACACCAGAGCATCCCGGCGAGCCCGAGCGTGGCAAAGAGAATGGCGGCGACAGCGAGATGCGGGAGGACGTAAAGGGCTGAGTTTTCCCAGAGTTTGCAGTACCAGATTTTGCGCACGTCGGCCGCATAACGAAGGGAGCGCTCCCGAAAAGCAGGCGGCTTGCGGATGAGCCACATCATGTGGGCATAGGGAAAGCCGTGTCGCGGACTATGTATGTCTTCTTCGGTGTCGGATTTGAGATGGTGATAACGATGATCGCCCACCCAGGTGACGGGATCGCCCGAGAGGCCGATGGCAGAGCCGGTCGCGAAAAAGAATTTTAACCAGCCCGGCATCTCAAACCCGCGATGGGTGAGATAACGATGCAGATAAAGTGTCGTGCCGAGGCCGATCCAAAAATAAAGGCCGAACATGATCGGCAGGTAATAGCTGTGAAAACGCGTCCAGACGGCCGCGACCCCCAGGAGTTGCAGGAGAACGAGGATCGAGAAAATGGCGATATTGAACTTTTCGTTTTTAAACATAGAAAGGGCGTAAGCAGATTGCTGGCCGTCGGAGGAGAAGGCGTAGTGTCGGCGCCAAGGGACCCAAGGGCAAGCGGTTTTTGCCTCTGGGCGGCACTTCATTTCGATCTGCGAGGCAAAAATCGCGAAGGCGCATGCGGCCGGCGCGATCTGCGCAACGGGGCGCACAATTCCAGGTGCGAAGCGCGATGGCTCATGTTAAACATCGCGCAACCTTTCGCACGCGGGGTGTAGCTTAGCTTGGTAGAGCGCCTGGTTTGGGACCAGGAGGTCGCAGGTTCAAATCCTGTCACCCCGAGGCGCGAGCGCCGGAAGTGACATGAATTTTTCCCGAACAATTCTTTGCGCGCTCGCGCTCGCACCAGCGGCCGCGATCTGGGCAGAATCTTCCCCGGGACCCGACAACACCTCCGCCCAGGCAGCTAAAGCCGAGACTGCTGCCGCAGAGGCGGCGCCCTCGCCTTCCGCCACCGTCCCTGACGTCGAACCGCCTTCGCTTATCCCACCGAACATCCTGCCCGCGCCCGCGTCGCTCCCGCAGATCCCGGCCGCGCCCGACTTGGGCCAGCTCAACGACGTTTTCAAACAAACCTCGCTCGGGAAAGCGGCCGACGAACATCGCCTCCATCTGCAGATGAGCCAGTTGGAGACGCGAATTCGCAACGACGACGACCTGCACGGACTGAAAACGGCGGCAAAGGAGGCCCCGACCGACTTGGAACGCCGTCGTCGGCTCCGGACTTACTACAAACTTTACTACCGCAAACTGCGCGCGCTCGCCTCCACCCCCGACCTGAAGGCTTATCTCGCAACCCAGGAAGCGGCCCATGAGCTGAGCTTGCTCCAGCCGCGTGTCCGGCACGAAACGGATGAAGCCGAAGCCGCCGAACTTGCAAAAGCGAGAGCCGGCGCGAGCGTCGCGCCCGCACCCACCCCCTATCAGGCGCGGGCGGGCGAGGCGCTTCGCCCCTGAGAGATCGACCGGAGCAAATCCGGTAGTTGCTGGCTCGAACCGGTGCAATTAGAATTCGGCCGCAACGGGCGCGTTCGTCTAGTGGTTAGGACACAGCCCTCTCAAGGCTGGTGCACGGGTTCGATCCCCGTACGCGCTGCCACGAATTGCGACACCGCACTGGTTCGCTGCTCGAACTGTCCCGCGCTGTGTTCTATCCGAGAAAATTCCTTCAACGAATTTGGAATTTGTCTTGCAATTCGCATCCGCTTCTGATTGACATCGCGCCTATGAATTTTCTACGCGGAAAACGGCTCCTTGGGAAAGCCCAGCTTTTCCAAAAATTACTCACTCTGCCCGCTATCTACGCGCTCGCCTTTGCCTCCACCGCAGCCGCGGTGACGGTTCTGGATCCTGATCCCGAAGTTTCGACCACTGAATTCGGCTACTCGGTGATCTCAATCGGCGACATCACCGGCGATGGAATTCCTGATTTGGCCGTGGGCGCTCCGTTTCAAGATGGAGATTTTGTTTCGATCGCGATGGGCTACGGCTTCCCGCAGAACGTAGGCAAAGTCTATGTCGTCGATGGCGCGAACTACGCGATTCTCAACATGCTGACGGATCCGGAGTTTGACCTTGTCCAGGCACAGCATTTCGGCGGTCAACTCGGTTATTCGCTCGCCGCCGTAGGCGATCTGAATAACGACGGCGTGACGGAAATCCTCGCCGGCGTCCATCACCATATCGGCGATCCGGATCACAAGGAAGAGATCAACTGCGGCAAGGCGCTCGTCTTTAGTGGGAAGACCGGCGCACTCCTCTTCACCCTTGAAGATCCGGACGAACAGGAAGATGGGCGCTTCGGCGCGGCGGTTGCCGGCGTGGGTGATGTGAACGGCGACGGCGTGCCCGATATGCTGGTAGGAGCTCCGGGCCGGGGCACGGCCGTCGAAGGAGGAGGCGAAGGTCTCATCTCAGTCGGCGGCGCCTATGTCTTCAGCGGTAAGACCGGCCTGGTGATTCAGACGATTACTCATCCGGATTTTGGAGGTGCGGAAGAGGGGGCCGAGTTCGGCTTCTCCGTCTCCAATGCCGGAGACGTCGATAAGGATGGTGTCTCTGACATGCTCATCGGCGCGCCCGGTGAAGGTCATGTCTTCGTCATGAGCGGCGCAACCGGGGCCGTGATTTACGACATCGTTAGTCCAACCAGCGACACCCTTCCTTCCTTTGGCTATTCCGTCTCGGGAAACAGCGACTTCAACCGCGACCGTTCGCCTGATTTCCTGATTGGAGCTCCTTTGCAGAAGAATCTCCAGGGTGGCGCGTACATCTACAACGGCAGCGATGGAAGCTTGCAGCGCCGGCTGCGACCGCCCGTCGCCCAAAACTATGCCCGATTCGGCGCCACCGTCTTTGCATCTGCAGACATCAATGGCGATCACCAGGCAGATGTGGTTGTGAGTGCGCCGGATCAGACCGTTAACGGCCTCACACACGCGGGCCAGGTGTATGTCTTTGACGGTCGCCGTGGCCGCCTCATCCAAACTCTAACGAGCGCGGTGCCACAGTCGGGCGCCCGCTACGGGATGGCGCTGCATAGCGCTGACTTCGACGGCGACGGCAAAGCGACCGTGATTGTCGGCACGCCTGACCAGAGTGCAAACCTGAATGACGGACTCACCCATGTTCAGATCGGACAGATCGAAATCCAATAGCTATTTGAGGTTAATATGAAAAAGACACTTACTCGCGCTTTCATCCTTTTCGGTTGCATTCTCGCCACCGCTTCCCCGACCGCCTTCGCCAACCACCGGAGCGGCGACTTCGCCTTGCCGGAAATCATCCGCGCTGGGGACTTCAACGGCGATGGCAATCTTGATCTGCTCGTGAACGTCAGCGGCTTCGATCACATCGCGATGTTTCAAGGCGACGGACAAGGCAACTTCGCCTTGAAGCGTCAGTTTGAAACCGACACCCTTCCGAAGGGACTCATCGTCGGCGATGTCGATAACGATGGCCGCCTCGATTTCGCGACGATCCACGAATGGGGTTACAACACTAAGGTTAACTTCGGTGACGGAACCGGCGGGTTCACCTTCGCCCAGGAACTCAAGGGCGACGGGGAAGCGACCCGGGTCTACATGGCGGACCTGAACAACGACGGTAACCTCGACCTGATTGGCAATGCGCCACAGGAAGGGGCGATCGCGTTCTTCTACTCAAAAGGCGGCGGGCATTTCAATGTCCACCCTGAAGAGCTGGAGGATCTGCCGAATTGCCAGGCGGTC
>DATBDG010000162.1:0-2175 GCA_036270055.1 Chthoniobacterales bacterium | reverse complement strand
TCCGTGATGATTTTCACAGACGCCGATGCCGTGTCGCTTAGATGCGCATACCGGGTCATTTCCTGTTGGATACGCAGGCCTTCCGATTCCAGATAGCTTCGCGCAGCTTGCAGATCCCCAATCAGCTTTTCAATTTCTGCAATAGATGGCGCTCCGACCTTTTGAACCAGTGCCGCAATAGTCTCGCTGCTAGATTCCGCCCCCGCCTCTCCTCGCTCCTTGGATATCGTTGCCCCTTCCCCGCGGGCGCCATTGCTGGCATTTCCCTCGAGGATGGCCGCGCTGATGGCGTCCGCCTGCCGGGACGACACCTCAGGTTTGGAGGCATTCATGGGCTTTCTCCATTGAAATTCGCTGAACACGAAGCTCTCTCCTACGGAGCTGCGGCGCGCGGAAAGCTAAGCGGTTTTCGCCAGCGCCATGCCAAACCGATTCGGCACTTCGATATCGACCTCGAGCGTTGCGAATGTGCTGCCCCGCTCCAGCTTCACCTGAACCTTTTCAGGATCAAGATTTACATGCTTGGCGATGACCGCAAGAATTTCCTCGCGGATGATGCCCAGCAGATCGGGCTCGTTGCGGGCGGAGCGCTCGTGCGCCAGCAGAATCTGCAATCGCTCCCGCGCAACCGGCGCGGAGCTGCTACGCCTGAGGAAATTGAACAGGTTCATGCCGCCCTCCGTCCGAACAGCTTATCGAACAGACGCTTGCGGTCGCTCGGCACACTCATGGCGAGATTTTCGCCTCGCAGCCTGCGGGCGGCGTCGACATAGGCGCGGGCCGGTGCACTGATCGCGTTGTTGAGCGTGACTGGCGATCCGACATTGGAGGCGCGCAGCACTTCCTCACTTTCTGGGATGATGCCGAGCAACGGCGTAGAGAGAATTTCCAGCACGTCCTCGATCGAGAGCATTTCGCCGCGTGCGGCACGCGCCGGATCGTAGCGGGTGATCAGAAGATGTTTCTCGACGCGCTCACCGTTTTCGGCGCGCAGGGTTTTGGAATCGAGCATCCCGATGATGCGGTCGGAATCGCGTACCGAGGATACTTCGGGATTGGTGACGATGACGGCGGCGTCGGCGAAGCGCATCGCCAGCGTGGCACCGCGCTCGATCCCCGCCGGGCTGTCGCAAATCACCCAGTCGAATTTCTCTCTCAAGTCCGCGATCACCTGACCGACGCCGTCATCGGTGAGGGCGTCCTTGTCGCGCGTCTGGGAAGCAGGGAGGAGCCACAGCGTTTCCAACCGCTTGTCGCGGATCAGTGCCTGCGAGAGCTTGGCAACGCCCTGCACCACATTGATGAGATCGAAGACAACCCGGCGCTCGGCGCCGAGCACGAGATCGAGATTGCGCAAACCGACGTCGAAATCGACAACGACAACCTTCTCGCCGGCCTGCGCCAGCGCGGCGCCGAGAGCGGCCGTCGAAGTCGTCTTGCCGACGCCTCCCTTACCGGATGTCACGACCAGTACCTTGGCCATATCGTCCCCCTCCTCCGCTGATCAGTTCAGCGCTGTGATCATCATGGTCGAGCCGTCGAGCCAGGCCTGCACTGGCCGGTTTCGAAGGCTCGCGCTTATATCTTCGGCAGTTCGGTAATAGCCGTCGATAGCCAACAACTCGGCCTCGATTTTGTGACAGAAAATGCGCGCTTTGGAATTGCCGGCGACGCCTGCCATCGCCCGACCGCGCAGTGTCCCGTAGATGTGGATTGATCCTCCGGCGACGATTTCGGCGCCCGAACCGACCGAGCCGAGGACGGTAACATCGCCTTCTTTGAATACCACCGACTGGCCAGAGCGAACCGGGTCTTGCAGCACGAGCGAGCCGATCTGCTGTTTGGCGACCGGAGGCTCAGGGGCGGGCTCGGACACCGGTTCCGGCTTGGGTGCGGGCTTCTCTTGACGGTGCTGCAGCATCTCGATCGTACTAGTTGCCCGCCCGCCGCGTAACAGTGGGGGCAAACCCGGTCCGGCCACGGCAGGGTCAACGCCTTCTAGACCCATGATCCGAACATCGCGCTCCTGCAGGCTGGCGATCAATTTAGCGATCTCAATGCTGCTCATTTCTAACGCGGAGAGATCGAGCACCACCGGTCTACCGATGAAGAAACCCGGAGAACGTTCGAGGCCGGAATCCAGATCGGCCAGCCAGTTTTCCAGGGGCAATTCCG
>DATBDG010000161.1:0-9874 GCA_036270055.1 Chthoniobacterales bacterium | reverse complement strand
CCCCACCGACACGATCTGCGGCCGGCTAGCCAGAAGGAAGAGGGAAATCCGAACGGGCTGCGCTAGGAGCTGGCGGCGAGCAGCGAGCGGAGCTGATGGAAGTCGAACGGCTTCGTCAGATATTCGTCGAATCCGGCGCGGAGGCCTTGTTCCATTTCCTCAGTGTGCTCCCGCCCGGTAAGGGCGACGGTTTTCTTCCAGGCCTGACGTCTTTTTGCTTCGACTACCAGATCGAGCCCGCTCCCATCGGGCAGGCCGATGTCGCAGACGAGGGCATCGAAGTGCAGATGGTTGAGTAAAAGTAGCGCGTCCTGGACATTACCGGCATTCGCGACCTCATGGCCACAATGGGTGAGCAGGTTCGAAAGGATCTGCCGGCTCTCCTCGTGATCTTCCACCAGCAAAATGTTCACACTGGTTGAATCGGAACGATCGCCCCTGCCGCGCCCCCCTCCCGGTTCTTCGGTGTGGGGAAATCAGACAAACGCTCGCGGCGCGGGGTTCCGATCTAGTCAAACAGAGCGCGCAATTGATGGAAATCGACCGGCTTCGTCAGGTATTCGTCGAAACCGGCCCGCAAACCCTCTTCTCGATCTTCCGGTTTCGCGTGACCGGTGAGCGCGACCGCCTTTCTGAAGCGTTGTCTCTTCTTTGCTTCCGCCACCAAGTCCAGACCACTTCCGTCGGGCAGAGTGATATCGCTCACCAGCACATCGAAACGCAGACAAGCTAGCAAGCCGAGCGCCTCTCCCACGCTTGCGGCCGGGACCACCCGGTGGCCGCCACCGGTCAGCAGCCGCGCGAAGAGCACACGGCTCTCTTCGGAGTCCTCTACAAAGAGTATGTCCATTACTGAATACAATCGTGCGGCGGACATCTCATTGGCCGGATGCCAGCAAGAGCCGGCGGCACGGTCTCGAGTCCGGTGCGCCGTCAGTCGAGAGCAGGCTCAGGTCGGTTTCCTCTGGAGTTCTGTCCAAACGACGGATACAAAGGGCTGCGTCTAGGTTTTCCCGCTAGTCGCGGATACGGAAACTTTCCGGTGCAAGAAAAACCGCGGAAAACCGTCCAACGAGGTCTGCGGAAACGCTTCGAAACTCACAGCGCAAATTTCTATGAAACGAAAAACCGGTCCAAAGGTTGCTAAATCCAGAGGAAGGCCCACCCAATCTTTCTCTTCCCCCGATCACGCCGACCATGAACCGGAGCACAATGCCAGCCCGCCGGCGGGTAGCCTCGCCCGAACAAAAAAACTGCTACTCGCTGCCCTGCGGGTTTGGGAGCTGAAAAACGGCATCCGATCGGACGGATATTTTTGGGGCCACGGCTGGCGAGGATAGGGCGCGCATTTTTAGCCGCTCCGTTGAGGAGCCGTGAAGACGATTTTCCCCGGCTTGTTTCTTTGCCAGAAAAAAGTACCGCCCCCCACACCAGAAAGGCGTGAAGGGCGGCTGTTCCCCCCAGAACAAGCGAATTCTATTATCGGTGTTGGAATTGCGCAAGCCCTCAAAATTTGCCGCGAATGCCAGAGGGTAGTGGCGATCAATCATCCGTCGGGACGAATCCTGCTTGCTCTCCTCCTCCTCGTCCATCCACCTGTTTTTCGAAGGACGAGGACGAGGACGGTTTCGCGCGTAGCCGACGACGAGCGCGCTGACGCCACCAATCACGGGCAAAACCGGAAGCTCTTCCTGCCTAACGAAACCATCCCGACATCGACAAGCGCGACCGCCGCAATTAGAATCGCAGCCTAACGATGGAGACCGAATACAAAGTCCGGCTCGAGATTTTCGAAGGCCCGCTCGATCTCTTGCTTTACCTGATCAAGCGCGATGAGCTCGACATTTACGACATCTCGCTCGAGCGCATCACCGGGCAGTACCTCGAATACCTGCAGGCCTTCAAGGAGCTGAACATCGATGTCGCGGGCGAGTTCGTCGTCATGGCCGCGAACCTCATTTACCTCAAGAGCCGCAGCCTTCTCCCGGTCGATCAGCAGCCGCCCGAAGAGGACGTCGAGGAGGACGATCCGCGCTGGGATTTGATCCGGCAGCTGATCGAATACAAAAAATTCAAGGAGGCCGCCGCCCAGCTCCAGGCGCGTGAGCTGGAGCAGGAAGGAATCTTCGCCCGCATCGGCGACGGTACTGCGCCGGAGAGCGCGCCTCTGCACCTCGGCGAGGTGGGCATTTTTCAGCTCATCAACGCCTTCCAAAATGTGATCAAGCGGCTCGAGGCGCGGGAAGATTTGCAGGAGATTTTCGGCGAGAATTTCACCGTCTCGGACAAGATCGAGCGAATTTTGAGAACCGTGAGCGGCGGCCGGACGGTCCGTTTTTTCGAGCTTTTCGCGCAGATGGCGTCACGGGTGGAAATCGTCGTGACTTTTCTCGCCCTGCTCGAATTGATCCGGCTCAAACAGGTGCGAGCGCTCCAGCCTAACGAGTTCGACGAGATCGAAATCGCCGCCGTCGCCGGGTGATGTCACGAATCCTGATTGCCGGCTGCGGTTATGTCGGCGTGGCCGCAGCCGATCTTTTCCAGGCGGCCGGTTGGGAGGTGGAAGGCTGGACCCACTCGGCGGAATCGGCCGCGAAACTGGCGGGCAAACCATATCCGGTTAGCGCCGTTGATATCGCGGTGCGCGAGTCGGTGGAGGCGACGGCGAGCCGGTTTGATGCGGTGATTCACTGCGCCAGCTCCGGGGGCGGCGACGTGGAAAGCTATCGCCGGATTTATCTGGAAGGCACGCGCAATCTCTTCACGGTGCTGCGCCCGGAGACATTCCTTTATACGAGCAGCACGTCGGTCTACGCCCAGACGAATGGCGAGTGGATCGACGAGGAGAGCCCGGCTGAACCGGCGCATGAGACCGGGCGGATTTTGCGCGAGACGGAAGAGTCCGTTAGGCGGAACGGCGGGATGGTGGCGAGGCTGGCCGGGATTTACGGGCCGGGCCGTTCGGCCTTGTTGCGCAAGTTTCTCGCGGGAGAGGCGCGAATCGAAGAGGGCGGCATGCGCTACCTCAACCAAGCCCATCGCGACGACATCGCGGCCGCGCTCCTTCATCTCGTGACCACGCCTGACGAGTCGCAGATTTTCAACGTGGTCGATCACGAGCCGCGCACGCAGCGGGAGACGTACGAATGGCTGGCCGCGAAACTGGATCGTCCCTTGCCTCCCACCGTCCCCCGCGCGGGGATGCGAAAACGCGGTGCGAGCAACAAACGCGTCTCGAACCGAAAACTACGGGCCTTGGGATGGGAAGCGAAGTTTCCCACTTTTGAGGCCGGCATGGAAAAGTCGGTTCTGCCCGCCTATCCGACGCTCGGCGCCTGAATCAGGCCGGCGCGATGTCGGAAGGCGTGTCCGAGACTGGGACTGCGTCTTCGGTCTTGCAGGCCCACCAGACGCTGGTGAAGACGGACGCAGTTGTGAGAATAAAAGCCGAAATCGTAAGCATGGGTGGTGTGGTTGCAGAGTTTTTAGCAGCGGACGTACCTGGGGCCGTCTACAAGGGAACGCAGAGACTCGCTCGGCCCGGATGCGTTATGATCTGACACAGAAGTGTTCGAAATCGCAACAGACAATCTAGACGCTTCGCTGTGCCAAGCTCGAGTATCGGTTCTGATTGAAACGCTCAGACTCGCGCGTCCTACAGGGCCGCGTCCACAGAAGGGCCTTTTAGCCTAAAGTCGGCTCGATCAATCCGAAATCGCCGCTCTTCCGTCGATAGAGAACATTGACCCGCGAACTGCGCGCGTTCATGAAAACGAGAAACTGGCGGGTCGACATCTCCAACTGCAAGACCGCTTCGTCGACGAACATCGGCTTAACCGGATAGCGCTCCGTCCGGACAACGGCGTGCTCATGATGCTCATCCTCCTCGACCGGCTCCGGATGCAGAATCTGCTCTTCGATATGACGAATCGCTTCCTTGCGCGGGCGATGGCGGCGGAGGAGGCGCGTTTTATATTTGCGCATCTGGCGCGCGATCTTGTCCGTGACCGCGTCGATCGCGACATAGAGATCGTCAGTTTCCTCGGTGGCCTCGATTGTGATGTGATTCGAGCAAACCAGGATGACCTCCGCCCAGTGCCGGTATTTCTCCACCCCGACGATGACGTGGGCCTCGATGATTTTCGGATAATCGAGGTGCAGCCCTTCGATCTTGCGCGTGGCGTAGTCGTTGATCGCGTCCGTGATGGCGAGATGGCGGCCAGTGACTTTGACGGTGGGATTGGCGTTGGCAGTTTGCATGCGGCTCCTTTGGTTACATCTGAAAGCGTTCCCCGAGATAAAGCTGGCGGCTGATCGGATCATTGATGAGGAAATCCTTCGTCCCCTCGCTCACGACGCGGCCTTCGTCGATGAGGTAGGCGCGGTCCACGATCGAGAGGGTCTCGCGCACGTTGTGATCGGTGATGAGAATGGCGAGGCCGGATTCGCGCAGGTTCACGACCAGTTGCTGGACGTCGTAAACCGCGATCGGGTCGACCCCGCTGAAGGGCTCGTCGAGCATGAGCAGCTTCGGCTGGGTAACGAGGGAACGCGCGATCGTGAGGCGGCGCTTTTCGCCGCCGCTGAGGGTGAGGGCGGTGTTCTTCGCGATCCGCTCGATCCCGAATTGATGGAGCAACTCGGCACAGCGATGGCGCCGCTCCTTTTTGTTCAAGGGCATGGTCTCGAGAATGGCGAGGATGTTTTGTTCCACCGTCATTTTGCGAAAGATCGATTCCTCCTGCGGCAGATATCCCATCCCGAGCCGGGCGCGCTTGTACATCGGGTAATCGGTCACATCGGTGCCGGAGAAGACGACCCGGCCGCTGTTTGGCCTAACGAGACCGACAATCATGTAAAAACTGGTCGTTTTGCCGGCGCCGTTCTTGCCCAGCAGTCCGACAATTTCGCCCTGGCCAACCTCGAGCTTGATCCCGTTCACGACCGCGCGGCCGCCGTAGATCTTGACCAGGTCATCGGTCCCCAGAACTTCGGGATGTTCGTTAGGCCGAGGGGCCGGATCGGTCGCCGCTTCGGCCGCGGGCGGTCGCGCGCTCGAAGTAATCACGGTTTTTTCTCCCCGGTCGTCGGAGGCGAAGCCGCGGCGGTCGCATTCCCGCCTTCCTTGCCTTTTTTCTCCTGCCGAATCTCGGTTCGGCTCGGGCCACGGGTCGTAAGGTGGCCATTGGCGTTCAAGACCATGACGGTGTCAGGACTGGTCGCGACATGTGTATCCAAACCCTGTTGCACCCGCGGGCTTCCGGTCAGGACAACGTTTCCATCCACCGACGTATAAACGGCTTTTTCGGAAAGGCCGACCGCTTTCGAGGGCTTGCCGCCCTTGGGATCGGGTTTGTCGCGCACCACCCCGACGTGCCCCTCGGCGATCGCTTTCTCCAGGCCTTCACCTTCGTCCTTGTGAATGTAAACCGTCAGTTTGTCGGCCTGAATGTTGAAGCGCGGATCGAAAACGCGAACGTGACCGCTGAAGACGCCAATCCGTTTCTCGGTGTCGAACGAGGCTGCGTCGGCGTAAATTTGGGTCGTAATCGGCTCGCCCTTGGCGTCGGTCGCAGGGGTCGATCGCGGCTGCGCGGTGTTGGCTGCTTCCTGCGCCGAGGCACCGGTCGCACACGCCAAAAATGCGATGACAAAAATCGATCTCATGGCTTGGGCGCGGAGCCGAGATCCTTTTGGTTGAAAATCGTCATCCGCACATTGCCGGCCATCGTGCCTTGGTGCGTCATGGTGTTGAACTCCATTGTGTCGCCGGCGATCTCGAAATCGGCCCGCTTCAGTTTGGTCCGTTGCTCGGAATCGATCACCCGCGTTTCAAGGTTGAGAGTGGCTCGCGCCATTTCGACATTGAAATTGGGTTTCTCCTTTTCGTCGAAGGTGACCATTTTGAGGTCGGTGAAACGGACGTGGTTTTCATCTATGCGGGCGGCGGTGGCGGCTTCGAAGCGCCCGAGGAGATGACCTTTGAGGTCGTAATTCGGCAGGACGAGCCCCTTGGCTTCGTGCCCGACGGTGAGAGGGATATTTTTGAGAGCGAGTCCTTCGGGAGAGGGCGAAGGGGTGGCCTTGCGCCGCTTGCCGTCGCCGGCCAGGGCGGCGCAGCTGCCGACCAGCAACAAAACTAAACTCAGGCGCGTCCCGCGAAAGAGGCGGGACCCGCTACGACACGGCAGCATGAATAGCATTTAACATGCGCAAATGCTTCGGCAAATCCTTTAGCGGAACTTGATTCGGTCCATCGGAGAGGGCGCGAGCGGGATTTTCGTGCACCTCCATGAAAATGCCGTCACAGCCGGCGGCGAGCGCGGCCCGAGCGAGGACCGGCGCGAGGGCAGCGTCGCCCGAAGTGGCGTCGCCCGCGCCCCCGGGTCGCTGGACCGAATGGGTGGCATCGAAAACGACGTGATAACCGGCTTCGCGCAGCCAGGCGAGCGAGCGCATGTCGGCCACAAGATTATTGTAGCCGAAGGTCGTGCCGCGCTCGGTAAAGAAAAACTGTTTCGCGCCGAAGGCCTCGAGCTTCTCCGCGATGTTGCGCACGTCCCACGGAGCGAGGAACTGGCCCTTTTTCACATTCACGACCCGTCCCGTCTCCGCCGCCGCGCGGATGAGATCGGTTTGCCGGCACAAAAAGGCGGGGATTTGCAAGACATCGATGAATTCGGCCGCGATCTCGGCGTCGTTCGACGAATGGACATCGGTCGTCACCGGCATGCCGATCTCGCGCCCGATCTCGGCCAGTAACTCGCAACCCTCGCGCGCTCCGATTCCGCGATAGGAGCGGACCGAGGTGCGATTCGCCTTATCGTAGGAGGATTTGAAGATGAAAGAGAGTTTTTCGGCAGCGCAGATCTTTGCGATCTTGCGTGCCATTCGCCTCACGAACGCCTCCGACTCGATGACGCAGGGACCGAGGATAAAGGCTGGCGTTTTTCCGCCCAAGGCGACGGTGCCGATGGTGAGCGGCTTTAATTTCACGAGATCTCATTGTCGCGAGAAAGTTTCCCAAGTCCAAACCGAAAGGCGCCTAGCTGTAGACGCTGCGCGCCGCGAAGCCCTGCCGGCGCGCGGCAAGGGAAGCGCGGCTCGCGCCTCCCGGACGGAGGCGTCAAGAAGCGGGCGCACACCTTACGATTCGGACGCGACCGGCTCGAGGAGCTCGGGGTCGGCCGCAACCTCATCCAAGGGGGCGGGCTCGATCGCGATGATGGCGTAGCGGCCCCTGTCTTCCTCGGCGTTTAATTCGACGACTTCGCCGAGGCGGCGGCCTAACAATGACTGGCCGATCGCGGTCTGATAGGAAATGATACCTCGGTCCGGGTCGCCGTCCCAAGCGCCGAGGATGGTGTAGGTCTCTTCCCGGCCGTTCGTGGTTTCCCGCAGGGTGACAATGGTGCCCATCGATGCCTGGCTGAGGTCCGGGCTCTCAAACGCGGTCCCGCGGGCGCGGTGCAGGTCGCGCTCGAGTTCGGCTTTGCGGCGCATGAGGACGGCCTGCATTTCCTTGGCGGCTTTGAATTCGAAATTCTCCCGCAGGTCGCCGTAGGAACGCGCGACTCCGATTTCCTTGCTATTCTCCGGGATCTTTTTGTTCACCAGTTCCTCGAGTTCGGCTTTTCGCTTTTGCAGACTGCTCCAGGAAACAACGAGCGCTTCGCTCTTTTCTTCCATTTGCTCGCCGGTGATGAGGCTTTGCAATTCCGGATAAAGTTTGATGATCCGCGCCATGAGGGAGCGCTTCGTCAGCTCGTCGAAAACCGGGCTGAGCATGAGGCGACGCATCGCGTCGCGGGCCTGGGCCAGCTCGGCCCCGGCGAAGATGTCGGGGATCAAAGAGCGATCGGAGAGAAGCAGATCGCGCAGGCGAGTGCTGCGGCTGTTGCTCTCGTTATGCTGGTCGCGTTCGCAGGCGGAAAGGATGGCGCTGAGCAGTTCGGGATTGATCAGATCGGGCCAGTCGGTCCGGTTTTTGCAAAGCCAGTAAAGAATCTCGCTCGTGGCGGAATGTTCGCGCAGGCTGCGATCGAGCGCGGCGCGCAACTCATCCTGGCGGCCGGTCTCGGCGAAGACTTTCGGCATGGCTGAAACGAGCCGGGCGTTGCTCCCCTGCATGAGCTGGAGGGCACGCACGGTCCAGCGTTCGCCGAGGGCGGCAGGCAGGGCGTGGAGGACGCGGCGTTCCTTGGCCGAGGGGAGCTTGGGCAGAATGTCGGCCAGGCGCGGTTCTTCCTCGACGATCAACCGTTCGAGGTTGAAATCGGGATTCGAGCTGCGCAGCTTCGGCTCGCGCTCGAGGAGATCATCGCGCCCAATCACGAGCTCGAAGGCGAGCGCGGGATTGAGCCGTTGATTGCGCCGCGCCGTTTCCTCGATCGTGTCGAGGAGCGGCTGGAGCTGTTTGGCCGGTTCCTCAAATTCGTGGTGGAGCTTGATGATCTGATCGAGGGCCGCGGCCTGTTCCTTGGGCTGGCGGGCCTGCTCGAAAAAAGTCAGCAGCTCAGCGGAGCGCGAGACGGGCGCGTCCCGCAGCTCGATTGGGTCGTTCTTTTTCGTCGGGATAAGGAAATGGCCTTCCTTCTTGAGCAGCTTCTTCGTGGCGTCCCACCAGCGCTTGAATTCCGGCTCGTTGAAAACGTCGCCTAACAACCAACTGCTGATCTGGGCCTGGGTCGCTTTGCCGCCCAGACTTTCGAGAATGCCGCGCATTACCGCGGCGGCGTTTTCCTTCAGCTCGACCTTGAGCGCCGCGAGGTCGGTCGCTTTCCGGGCTAGGAAATGTCCGGCTGGGATGGGGGTGAGGTTATCAGCCGCGTATTGCAGCTGCATGGGGTGCGCCTTCTTCTTTTCGAAGTCAATCAGGATCTGATTCAGGAGCAGGTTCCAGTCGGCAACCCGGCCGAAGCCCCAGCTTTTGTGGAGGCAAAAGGTGCCGGGTTTGAGTCGTTCGAGAGTTTCAGCTCCTGCAGTAGTTAGCTTCCCGGCGTCGACCAACTTTTGCAGTTCTGCATCCATAATTTGAGAGGAAGTATGATGCACGACCCCTCGCCTCTGCGCAAACCCCCACGGCGGCTCGTTTCCCGGTTGCTCCCTCCCTCCAGCCGTGGAAACCTAGCGCCCTCGTGTCGGTCAGCATCTGGTTCTGGGTCGCCTTTCATCTCGGAGTCTTCGCCGCCCTGGCCGTCGACCTTTTGAGCGACCGCGCGCGCGAACGGATCAGTCTGCGAAGCGCGGCGCGACGGACGCTTTTCTGGGTTGGGCTCTCCTTAACCTTTAACGCCGCGATCTGGTGGTGGCGGGGGGCGGATACGGCGATCGACTTTTTCACCGGCTACCTGATCGAATACTCCCTGAGCGTCGATAACATCTTCGTCTTCGGGGTTATTTTCGCCTATTTCCGGGTCCCGCCGCGCTACGAGCATCGGGTTTTGCTCTGGGGAATTCTGGGCGCGCTCGTGATGCGCGCCCTCATGATCTGGCTCGGAGTGGCGCTCGTCGCCCGCTTCCATTTTGTCCTCTACCTTTTCGGGGCGTTTCTGCTCATCACGGGAATGCGCATGCTGGGGGGCAAAGCCCAACCGCTCAACCTCGAGAATAATTTTGTCCTGCGCACGACGCGGCGCCTGCTGTCGGTAACGAGCGACTATCATGGGCCGAAATTTATCGCCCTCGTGGCCGGGCGGCGGGTCTTAACACCGCTCGCGCTCGTCCTCATCACGATCGAGATCATGGACCTGATCTTCGCGATCGATTCGATTCCGGCCGTGCTCGCGATCACGCGCGACACCTTCATCGTTTACACCTCGAACATCTGCGCCATTCTGGGTTTGCGCTCGCTTTATTTCCTCCTCGCCAATCT
>DATBDG010000160.1:0-22840 GCA_036270055.1 Chthoniobacterales bacterium | reverse complement strand
GTGCCCAAGGTTCAAAGCCTGGTCTCGCGCCTAACGACCGCCTAACGGGGACAGGTTACAATTGCGAAACTATTGCCGGTTCGCTGTGCCCAAACCGCCTCCATACCGTGCGAGCCATGAAAACATTCATGGGTCGGTTATTGATGATCCTTGGCTTGCTGCTGGCTTTCGCAGCACCGGGGCGTGGCGAGGAAAGTCATCGGGGATTCTTTGCAAGAAGCCGATCTGGCCGGGGGCGGTAAGGCGGTATTCTTTGTCCAAGGTAATCATGCCATTTCCATTTATGTCTTCGATGTCGCGACGAGCACGGCGAGTTTCGCCGGCGGCGATATTGCGGCGGACGGGAGCTTTTCTCTCGTCGCCAGCAACGGCGCGACGATTACCGGCTCCGTCCATGACGACGATAATCCGGAAGCATTTGACGATGACGAGGTGACAGCCACCATCGGCGGACAAACCGTCACCGGAATTCGTTCGCGAAGCTTTGGGCCGAGTGACGATATCCCTGGCCGTTTCACTGGGACAGCGCAAAGCGTCGACGGCGCAACCCGTGAGATCAAGATCGTGGTCGATTCGCAAAATCAAATCTTCTTCATCACCGAGGATGGGACCAGCGTCCGAGGTGGGTTTGGCGCGGTCACGGTGACGCCAGTGGCTAAGGCCATCAGCACCGACAAGCATGGTGACGACGATCCTCCGGGAGATGATCATGGTCAGGACAACGACGATCTCGCCGACTTCAACGAAGACCTGAATGACGATCACCCGAATACGACTTTCTCCCTCACCCTGCTGAGCGGCGAAGCCGTGACGGGAAATCTCGCCTTTGGTCATGGCGCGTTCCTGGGCGACTTCACTCTTGGTGGCGTTACCTATTTCTTCCGTGCGCCGCAGGAGTCGTCGGAGAATCACCTCGCCAACATTTCGACCCGCGGCTTTGTCAGCACCGGCCAAGGGCAGTTGATTGGCGGCTTCGTGATCACGGGCGGGCCGAAGCTCGTTCTGATTCGCGCGCTAGGCCCTTCGCTGGCAGCCTTTGGTGTTTCGCCTGTTTTGGAAAATCCAGTTCTGCAGCTCTTCAGCGGTTCGACGCAACTGCGTTCGAATGACGACTGGCAGAGCGCCTCCAACTCCGATGACATCACTGCGACCGCACTCCCGCCCTCGGACTCAAACGAGGCCAGCATCCTCGTGCGGCTGGAGCCGGGTTTCTACACCGCAATTGTGACCGGCGCGAATGAGGCGACTGGGATTGCGCTGATCGAAATCTACGAGATGGAGCGCGACTAACCAGAATGATCAGTGTGTGATTAATGCCCTCGCGCTCTTGAGCGCGAGGGCATTTTCTTTCTCTGGTGCGTTTCGTTTAGCGGCATCTCACGCCCGATCGCTTCTCCTAGCGGCGACGCGCTGGTGCACGGTTTGGCGTTCTTTAAGCGATTGGGCGATCAGCAACGTCGCGAGCGGTCCGTAGGCGTCAGTAGGACTTCGCCCAAAGGACGCGACGCGGACTGGGCTCGCCGGTGATGACGCAGCGTCCCGGCTCGGGCGGGTTGGCCGGATCGTCGAACGGAATGCAGCGGATCGTGACCTTGAGGTCGTTCTTGATTTGTTCCTCGACTGCCGCGCTGCCGTTCCAATGGGCGAGGGCGAACCCGCCGTGGATTTCCGGCTTGGCCGAATTTTTCGGGGTAAAAAAATCGTAGAACTCTTCCTTCAAATTGATGACGCGCGTGTGCTCGTTGCGGAAAGCGAGGGCGCGCTCGAAAAGATTTTGCTGCATCTCGTCGAGCATCGCCGGCGCGCGATTTACGAACTCCGCCACCGGCAAAAAAGCCTTGGCTTTCACATCCTGGTCGCGGCGAGTCACAGCGACGTTGCCGCTCTGCAGATCGCGCGGTCCCAGCTCTACCCGAAGCGGCACGCCTTTCTTGATCCATTCCCAGTTTTTTACTCCGCCGCCGAGATCGCGCTGGTCGACATGGACCTCGAGCGGTGCACCGTGCCAGATGATGGCGCGGAGGTGCGTTGCCAGATCATTGGCCGCGGAGATAACCGCGTCACGGGTCTCGGGTTTCGGCGTCACTGGCAGGATGACGATGTGGGTCGGCGCGATGCGCGGCGGCAGGACGAGGCCGTCGTCGTCCGCATGCATCATGATGACGGTGCCGATCATGCGGGTGCTCATGCCCCAGCTCGTTGTCCAGCCAAACTCCTGTTTGCCGTCGCGAGTCTGGAATTGAATCCCGCTCGAGCGCGAAAAGTTTTGCCCGAGAAAATGTGAGGTGCCGGCCTGGATCGCCTTCCGGTCCTGCACCATCGCTTCGATGCAGAGCGTCTGGACCGCGCCGGGAAAGCGTTCGCTCTCCGATTTCTCTCCGGTGAAAACCGGAATCGCGAGGTGGTCGCGGACGAAGGTCTCGTAAACGTCGAGCATCTGCTTCGTCTCGGCGCGCGCTTCCGCCTCGGTTTCATGCACGGTGTGGCCTTCCTGCCAGAGGAATTCGGTGGTGCGAAGGAACAAACGCGGCCGCATTTCCCAGCGCACCACGTTGGCCCATTGGTTGATCAGGATCGGGAGGTCGCGATAGGACTGGACCCACTTGGCGTAGCTCGCGCCGATGATCGTCTCCGAGGTCGGCCTAACGACCAGCGGCTCCGTCAGCGGACTGGCCGGGACCATTTTCCCATCGGCGTTCAGCTCCAGCCGGTGATGGGTCACAACCGCGCACTCCTTCGCGAAACCTTCGACGTGCTCGGCTTCCTTCTGCATGTAACTGAGTGGAATGAAGAGCGGGAAATAAGCGTTCATGTGTCCGGTCGCTTTGAACATCGCGTCGAGCGCACGCTGCATATTTTCCCAGATACCGTAGCCCCACGGTTTGATCACCATGCACCCGCGCACGTCGCTCGACTCCGCCATGTCGGCCGCCCGGATAACCTGCTGATACCACTCGGGGAAATCCTCCGCGCGCCGTGGGCTAATCGCGGATTTGGGCTGGTCGGGCTTGGGCATAACGAAGCGCGATACTTAAACCGCCCAACCGCGCTTGGCCAGCGACGTTTCCGCTGTGGACGCTTCCCTCCAGCCCCAGCGCCTCGTCTTTGACCGATGCGGCGCTATCCGTTTGATCCCTGCTTCTTCTTGAGATTTCGAAGATGGTCGAGGCGCTTGTCCCGAAATAGATTCCAAAAACCCTCGGCTCCGGCTAAAAGGAGCCATGCCACCCGAATCGAACGACAATCTCCGCCTGGAGATCGGACACGTTCTGTTCATCGACATTGTCGGCTATTCGAAGTTGCTGATGGAAGAGCAAAAGGAGCGGCTCCATCAACTGACTGACATTGTTTTGCAGACACCGCGGGTGCGCGAGTCGACGGATGAGCAGCTCGTCAGGTTGCCAACGGGTGATGGAATGGCGCTGGTCTTTCGACATAGCGCGGAAGAGCCGGCGCGCTGCGCGCTCGAGATTGCCGAAGCGCTCCAGAAGCACCCGGAGCTGCCGGTGCGCATGGGCATTCACAGCGGACCGGTGAGCGAGATCACGGACGTGAGCGGGCGCACGAACATCGCGGGCGCGGGTATAAACATGGCCCAACGCGTGATGGATTGCGGCGATGCCGGCCACATCCTTGTGTCCGAACGGGTGGCAGGTGATCTCGGCCAGTATCGCCAATGGAGTGCGACTCTGCATGACCTGGGTGAGTGCGAGGTCAAACACCGGGTTCGGGTTCACCTTTTCAATCTCTACAGCGAAGGCGCGGGCAATCCCGCCATGCCGGAGAAGCTGCGCAAGGGGCGCAAAAGTAAACCCGCCGCCCCGGGCGCGCGACGGCGCCTCCCGCGAACAACAGTGCGACGACGGCGCGCGCCAGCGATGCTTGGAATTACCGCGGCGCTGGCCGTTGGCTTCCTTGTGTGGTGGCTTCTGCGACCGAGTAACTCGAAGCGGGCGCTGCCTACCGCGGTCGCGTCTTCATCAACACCGACGACCTCCATTTCCAGGAAAAGCATCGCCGTTCTCCCTTTTGAAAACCTGAGCAGCGAGAAGGAGAACGCTTACTTTGCCGAGGGGATTCAGGATGAAATTCTGACCAAGCTCGCCGGGATCGCTGACCTGAAGGTGATTTCGCGCACCTCGACAGAGAAGTACAAAAGTAAGCCCGAGAATTTAAAAACCGTCTCGCAGGAGCTTGGCGTCGCCACAGTCTTGGAAGGGGCCGTGCAACGCGCGCTCGATAGGGTGCGGGTGAACGTGCAGTTGATCGACGCCCAGACTGACTCCCACCTCTGGGCGCGAAGTTTTGACGGCGATGCAAAAGAGATTTTTGCCGTCGAGAGCCAGGTGGCGCAGGAAGTTGCCGATTCGCTGCAGGCGAAACTCTCTCCGGCGGAAGCGAACAAGCTGGCGACCGCTCCGACGAAGGATGCCGCTGCCTACGACCTCTTCTTGAAAGGAGAGTACGAGGCGAGATTGGCTCTGAGTTCGCTCAAGCCCGAGTCATTTGATCAGGCCGCGGCCTGGTATCAACAGGCGATCGACCGCGATCCGAGGTTTGCCCTCGCCATGGCCCGGCTGGTGGAAATCCGAATGCTTCGTCACTGGTTCATTGAGCCATTTACAGAAAACGAGCTGGCAGAAGTCAAAAAGGTGGCGAAGCACGCCCTGACCCTGCAACCCAATCTAGCCGCAGCCCACATCGCACTGGGTACCTATTACTACTATGGCTATCGCAAATATCATGAGGCACTGGCTGAGTTCGCGCGTGCAGTCCAATCACAACCAAACAACTCAGAGGCGTTGGAGTACTTAGGTTACGTCCATCGCCGCCAGGGGAAGTTACAGGTTGCGCTCGAAGAGCTCACCAAAGCCCTCGCGCAGGACCCGCGGAATGCAACTCTCGCGGGAAATCGCGCCGACATTTATATCCAATGGCGCGAATGGTCGAAAGCGCAGCCTGCCCTCCAGGCTACCATCGCAATCAATCCCCATGAAGTTATCGGCATACGCGGACTGCTTTTGAGCATTGAAAATGGGAGTGGCGGCGTGGAGGAAGCCTTAAGAGTCCTGGCAAGTTACCCATCCGAGAGCCGGCTCGTGGTTAACTCTACGGTAGGCGATGTTCTTGGAGTGGCCGGCGACCGCGCCTATACCTATGTCCTGGCGCGAGATTACCAGGCCGCTCTGCGGGTCTGGGATTATGCCTCCGCCAAGACTGCGGTGGATGAACGCAGAATGCTCGCCGCCCGAGTCGCCATCCGTGTGATCGCAGGCGATTTCAACGGTGCGCAAGCGGATGCGGAGAGGGCTGGGCCGCTTCTCGAGCAGCGGCTACGGGAACGCCCTGATGACATTCTTAGCCATACGGAGCTGAGCTGGGTGGACCTTGCGCTCAAGCGCAATGGCGATGCCATGAAATTGGCGCGCGAATCTGCCGCTCTTCTGCCGCCGGAGAAAGACTTGTTGGTCGGCTGTCACATCCTCGGCGGCGAGGCCATGATCGCGAGCGAGACAGGCGCGGCCTCCGAAGCAGTCGCACTCCTTAAGAAAATTCTCTTACTCCCCGCCGGCAATGCGGCCTCCATTGCCCGCATAAGAATCGATCCAGTGTGGGACCCGATCCGTAAAGATCCCGGTTTTCAACAACTCCTCGCCAGTCAGGAGTTAATCGGACCCCAAAAGTAGCAGGCTGCCGCCGGGTTATGTCTTCCGAGTTCTCTTCAGATATAAGGTTTGAGATCGGACACGTCCTCTTCATCGACATTGTCGGCTATTCAAAGCTGCTGATCGAGGAACAGAAGGAGCGGCTGAACCAGCTCACAGAGATCGTGTTGGCGACCACGCCGGTGCGCGAAGCGACCGACGAACAACTCGTCAGTCTGCCGACCGGCGATGGGGTGGCGCTGGTTTTTCACCGCAGTGTGGAGGAACCGGCCCGGTGCGCGCTCGAGATTGCCGTGGCCACACTCTTTCGATCCAAAGAGGATTTCCCGTTTTCTATCGCGGCGAATTGATCGGCAATCTCATTCCTGATCTGATAGTGGATGATGCCGTGGTCGTCGATCCGAAAGTAGTGACCTGTTTCACCGACACACATCTAGCTCAAATGCTCCGGTATCTGAATATCAAAGGGTTGGATCTGGCCCTGCTGCTTAATTTTAAGAACACGCGATTGGAATGGAAACGCGTATTGCGCTCGCGCGAAGCTGGCAAACACGATCCACCTGATCTTCAGCCTTATCCGGGCTATCCGTGTGATCCGTGGTTCGTCCCCTTCGAAAAAAACGTTGCCTCCCTCGCGCCGAAAGAATTCAAATAGATTCAATGCCCGAAGAGCAAAAGCCGAAGCTACGCCTCGAGATCGGGCACGTTCTCTTCCTCGATATCGTCGGTTACTCGAAGTTGCTCATTAGCGAGCAAGGCGAGCAGCTGCAAAAGCTGAAGGAAATCGTGCGCGGGACCAGTCCGGTCCGTTCCGCGGAAGCGGAAGGCAAGCTCCTTCGCCTGCCGACCGGTGATGGCGGCGCCTTGGTTTTTCGGACCAGCCCGGAAGCGCCGGTGGAGTGCGCGCAGGAGATCAGCCGGGCGCTGAAAGCACATCCCGAGCTGCGCGTTAAGATGGGCATCCATAGCGGACCGGTCAACGAAGTCAGCGACCTGAACGAACAACTGAACATGGCCGGCGCGGGGATTAACTTCGCGCAGCGGGTGATGGATTGTGGCGATGCCGGACACATTCTGCTCTCCAAGCATGTCGCCGACGACATTGATGACTACCCGGAATGGCGTCCGCACCTGCACGATCTCGGCGAATGCGAAGTGAAGCACGGCGTTCGCGTTCATCTCTTCAATTTGTATGGAGACGATTTTGGCAATCCGGCGCTGCCGGGAAAGGTGCAGAGCGCAGCGAAACTGGCGAAGAAGAGTTCCCCGATTCCGTGGGTGGTTGCGGCAACGATCATCACGTTGAGCGTTATCGCCGCGGCGTTCTATTTTTCGCGCCGTCCGGTTCAGTCAGGCGCGGCTGTGACCGACAAGAGCATTGCCGTTCTGCCGTTCGTGGACATGTCGCAGGCGAAGGATGAGGAGTTTTTCTCCGATGGCATTTCGGAGGAATTGCTCAATGTGCTGGCCAAGGTGCCGCAGCTTCAGGTGGCGGCGCGCACCTCCTCGTTCTCTTTCAAAGGCAAGCAGATCGAGATTCCGGAAATCGCGCGGCAACTGCACGTCGCCAACGTGCTCGAGGGCTCGGTGCGCAAGAGTGGCGATCAATTGCGGATCACGGCCCAGCTTATCCGAGCGGCGGAGGGTTACCATCTTTGGTCGCAGACTTACGACCACAAGCTCGACGACATCTTCAAGATTCAGGACGAGATCGCGGGCGAAGTGGTGAAACAACTGAAGGTGACGCTGCTGGGCGCTCCGCCAACTGTGCGGCAGACCGATACGAAGGCTTACACGCTTTACCTTGAAGCGGTGCAGCTTGGGCGGCAGTACGCTCCCGAGGCACTCACGCAGTCCGACGCACTTTATCGGCAGGTGCTTGAGATTGATCCGCGCTACGCCCCGGCCTGGCACGGGCTGGCGTACAATGTCCGACACGAGGCAAACCTGGGGTTGCTGCCGAACAGCGAAGCTTTCGCTCGTGCACGCGAGACGGAGGAAAAAGCGTTGACGATCGATCCGAATTACGCGCCGGCGCACGCCGCCCTCGGCATGATCGCCTCGGCAGAGAATGACTTCGTCAGCGCTGCAAAACATCTGGAGCGCGCCCTCGCGCTGGATCCGAGTGATCTGAGCGTTCTCAACGAAAGCGCTACCTTCCTTTCTAACTTGGGCCGGCAACAGGAGGCGCTGGCGCTTCGGGAAGCCGTGGTGCGGCGTGATCCGGTGAACCTGACGACGCTTGGTAACATTGGTCTCCTTCAGATGTGGATGGGACAGCTCGATGCGGGGATCGCGTCCGGCCGCACCGTGCTGAATCTGAGCCCGGGCTACAGCGCCATGCATTTTCTGATCGGCCTTGCAATGCTGCAAAAAGGCGAGGCGCCGGCCGCGCTGGTCGAAATGGAGCAAGAGAAGAGCGAGATTTGGCGGCTGATTGGCCTGCCCATGGTGTATCATGCGCTCGGGCGCAAGACGGGGTCCGATGCCGCGCTCGCCACGTTGATTGCGAAGTCCGAGAAGGAAAGCCCCTTCAACATCGCCTACATCTATGCCTTCTGCGGGGATGCCGACAAAGCCTTCGAGTGGCTCGACAAAGCGGTCGAATATCAAGATCCGGGACTCACCCAAGTCGTAGCGGAGAACCTGTTCGACAACATCCATTCAGACCCGCGCTGGCTGCCCTTCCTGCGCAAACTCGGCCGGGCGCCGGAGCAACTCGGCAAGATCCAGTTCAAGGTCGCTCTGGCGCCGTGAACTCTCGTCCGAAGACGCAAAGCCCTAACGAGTGATGAATCCGCGCAACTTCTTCGCCGAGCTAAAGCGGCGCAATGTCATCCGCACAGCGATCCTGTATCTCGGGGCCGTCTGGGCGCTCGCGCAGGGCATTTCTCAACTCGGTCCCTCGGTCGGCGCACCGGAATGGGCGGCGCGCTGGTTTCTGGTCGCCGCGGGAATCGGTTTTCCGTTTTGGAGCGCCTTCGCCTGGTTCTATGAATTCACGCCGGAAGGTTTGAAACGCGAAAGCGAGATCGATCCGGCCAAATCGGTCACCTACCACACCGGACGCAAACTCGACTTCGCGATCATCGGCGTGCTGGCGGTCGCGGTAGTGCTGCTGCTGACAGACCGATTCGTACTGCGCCACGGCGTCAACGAGGCGACTGCCCTGCCGGTTACACATAAGTCGATCGCCGTGCTCCCGTTCGTTAATATGTCCTCCGACAAAGAACAGGAGTTTTTCTCCGACGGGATTTCGGAGGAGTTGCTCAATGTGCTGGCAAAGGTGCCGCAGCTTCAGGTGGCGGCGCGCACCTCCTCGTTCTCTTTCAAAGGCAAGCAGATCGAGATTCCGGAAATCGCGCGGCAACTCCACGTGGCCAATGTGCTCGAGGGCTCGGTGCGCAAGAGCGGTGATCAATTGCGGATCACGGCCCAGCTTATTCGGGCGGCCGAAGGTTACCACCTTTGGTCGGAGACTTATGACCGCAAGCTCGACGACATCTTCAAAATTCAGGACGAGATCGCGGACGAGGTGGTGAAACAACTGAAAGTGACCTTGCTCGGAGCGGCGCCGACGGTGCGCCAGACCGATCCAAAGGCTTACATGCTTTATCTCCGGGCGGTGCAGCTTGGGCGGCAATTCACTCCGGAGGCGTTTACGCAATCTGATGCACTTTTTAGTCAGGTGCTCGAGATTGATCCGCGCTATTCGCCGGCTTGGAGCGAGCTGGCGAAGAATTCTCTTAACAAGGGATTCGAGGGGTTGCTGCCCAGCAGCGAGGGCCTCGCTCGTGCGCGTGAGGCGAACGAGAGGGCGTTGGCGATCGATCCAAACTACGCGCCGGCGCACGCCAGACTCGGCTCGGTCGTGGCCTATAACAATGATTCCGTTGGCGCCGCAAAGCACTTCGAGCGCGCCCTGGCACTTGATCCGAGTGATCTGAGCGTGCTCGACGAGCTTGCGGTGTTTCTTAAATCTCTGGGCCGGCTACGGGAGGCACTGGCGCTCAATGAGGCTATCGGGCGACGCGACCCGGTGAACGTGACGGCGCTTAATAACCTGGGCAACGCCCAGCTATTGATGGGACAGTTCGACGCGGCGATCGCTTCGTTCCGCAGCGTGCTGAGTCTGAGCCCGGGTTACGCCGGCGCGCAGTATTTTATCTGCGAAGCAATGCTTCTCAAAGGCGACGCGCCTGCTGCGCTCACTGAGATCGAACAAGAGAAGAGCGAGGTTTTGCGGCTGATTGGCCTGTCGATGGTGTATCATGCGCTCGGGCGCAAGACGGAGTCCGATGCCACGCTTGGCAACCTGATCGCGAAGTTCGAGAAGGACTGGTCCTATAACATCGCCTTCGTCTATGCTTTCCGCGGCGAGGCCGACAAGGCCTTCGACTGGCTCGACAAGGCGGTCCAACATCAAGATCCGGGATTCTCAGAGATCGTAGTGGAGAACCTGTTCGACAACATCCATTCAGACCCGCGCTGGCTCCCCTTCCTGCGCAAGCTCGGCCGGGCGCCCGAGCAACTAGCCAAAATCCAGTTCAAGGTCACTCTGCCGCAATGAGCATGCGGATGGATTAGACGGGGTTCACCATTCGTGTGATCGCGCAGCTGGCCGATACTCGGGCCGGCACGCAGCTTTGCGAGTGCGTTGGCCACGGCAAGACCTTGAGAGCCTTAAGCTCCGACGGCGATGTCGGCTAGCGGGCGAGCGCGATGTGATTCGGCGAACTTTCCTCGAGATCCAGCGCCCGCTGTTCCGGCCGCGTTTCTTCCTTCGTCGCTGCCCGCGCTTCCACCGGTCGCGCACTCGTCAGGCGCATGCCGACCAGCTTGCTGATCCCGCGCTCTTCCATCGTAACGCCATAGAGGATATCGGCCTTCGCGATCGTCCGCTTGTTGTGGGTGATGATGACGAACTGGCTCTGGCTAACGAACCGGTCGAGCATTTTGATGAAGCGATTGATGTTCGATTCGTCGAGCGGCGCGTCCATTTCGTCGAGGATGCAGAATGGGCTCGGCCGCACCATGTAGATGGCGAAGAGGAGCGCGACCGCCGTCATGGTGCGCTCGCCACCGGAGAGGAGCGAAACGCTTTGCAGTTGTTTGCCGGGGGGTTTGGCGATGATGTCGATCCCGCAGTTGAGCGCGTCGCCTTCGTCGAGGAGCGCTAGATCGGCCCGGCCGCCGCCGAAAAGCTCGGCGAACATTTCACGGAAATTGATCCGCACCTGGGCAAAGGTTTCGGCGAAAAGTTTCTCGGTTGTTTGGTTGATCCGCGCGATGACATCGAGCAACTCGCGGCGCGAGTTCGTTAGGTCGGTGTTTTGAGTTTCGAGGAAAGTGTGGCGCTCTTCGAGTTCGTCGTATTCGTGGACCGCGTCAAGGTTCACCGGTCCCATCGCATCGAGCTGGCGGGTGAGCTGCTCGATGATCTCGCGCAGCTGCGCCTCATCGAACTCCGCGGCCGCGTCGCTCGCGATTTCCGTTTCCGCTTTGCCGCGCTGTTTGATCTGGGCCCGATAGGTTTTGGTGAAGGCATAACGATCGGGCGCAAAGTCGTGCAGATCGACCTGGTAACGCCGCATCACATGCTCGGCGATGTTCTCGATCTTGAGCTGCATCTGGGTCTGGCGCACTTCCTCCCGGCCCCGGGCCTCGTGCAGATTGCTGAGCGCTTTCCGGCGTGCGCGCAAATCGGCTTCCAAGGTATTGACCCCGGCCAGATGCGCGGCGCGCGTGCTTTCGATCTCCGCCACGGCGGCTTCGGCCCGGGAAAGTTCCGTACTGTTTTCTTCAATCGAACGTTCGGCTGCGGCTGTCTCCTCGCTCTGCTGCTCGCGGCGCGCCACGTAATTCGCGATGTCGGTCCGGCGCGAGGCGATCAACTCCGCCAGTTCCGCCTGGCGCGCGGTCATCGGCAGGCGCTGGCTGCGCAGGCCTTCGTGCCGCTGGCGCTCGGTCGCGACCGCGAGGCGCAGCTCGCTCAATTGCTCGACCAGCTCCTCATCGCGGAGGCGCGCCGTCTCGGTCGCGGAGAGGAGCGCGACCTGTCGTTCCCGCGATTGATCGAGAAAGGCGCGGTGCGTGGCCGCTTCGGTTTCGAGTTGCACGATCCGCTCCGCCGCGCTGCTCAATTGCTGCTCGATCGTGCTGCGTTCCCAATCGACCGCATCCGCTTTCCGACCCGCCTCGTGCAATTCGCGCTCGAGCGCGGCGAGCTGCAAGGCGGTGGCGGAATAATCAGCGCGCGCCCCCTGATGCTGGGCGCGGATTTCTTCCAGCCGCTCCGCCGCTTCCGCCAGCCGCCGCTCGATCGCCGCCCGCTGCGCGCGGAGCTGCTGCTGTTCGTCGCGCAGCCGGCCATGCTCGGCGGCGAGGGAAGCGACCTGCGCCTTGCGCGCGAAAAGCGAGCTTTTCTCTTCGTTTGCCCGGCCGCCATAGATCACGCCTTTACTGGAAACAAAATCGCCCGTGAGGGTGGCGAAAGCGAAGGCTGGCCACTCCTTTTTCATTCGTTGGGCAAGATCGAGATCGGCCACGAGGACGACATGGCCCAACAAGTGACTAACGAGCGCTTCGAGCCCGGCTGGCGCCTGGACTTTTTCCGTCGCCCAAGCCAGCCCCCCGGGCGGCAGCTCGTTCGCGACGATGGGAGAGGAGACGCAGAGCCCGGGCGAGATCAGGGCGGTTTGTCCGAGTTTCCGGGCGGTGACAATGGCGATGATTTCCGTGGCGAGGGCGCCATCCTGGAGGACGATCGCGTGCAGGTTGCGGCCGAGGGCCGCTTCGACTGCGGGAATGAATTCCTCCTCCACCTCGATAAGGGAGGCGAGCGCGCCGCTCAAGGCCGGAAGGATGCGCGCCGGATCATCGAGCCCGCGCAGGACGGCCTGCGAACCTTCGGTCAGCCCGGCACCTTCGGCGTTAAGCTGTTTCAGAATATCGAGGCGTGATTGGCGTTCGGCGATCGCGCGGTCGCTCGCGATGAGGGCCGCTTCGGCTTCGCGCAACTCTTGTTGACGGCGGCTGACCTCTTCTTCGGCGGCGGGAATCTGCGTGGCCAAATCCCGCAGCGCCTCCTGTTGCTCATTCGCCGTTGCTGCGGCGGCCGTAACCTGAGACGCGACCAAATCGCGAGCCCGGGCCGCTTCGCCTAACGACGCGGCCAGTTCCACCAGGCGGGGCTCGGTCGCGGCCCGGCGGGAACGGGTCCCGCTCAGATCCGACTCCAGGTCGGCGAGGCGATTTTCCGCTTTCGAGATCGCGAGCTCAAGGGTCTGCAGTTCGCGTTCCCGCTCCTCTCTCTCCTGACGCACGGCGGTCGCGCGCTCGGTCAATTCGGTCAGCTCGGTTTGTTTGGCCGCGACCAGGCGCTCCGTTTCGGCGAGGAGGAGATCGGTGTCGTGGATTTCCGTTTCCTGTTGGGCCCGCTTCGCCTCCGCCGTTTCAACATCGAGCTCGTAGCGCCCGATCAGGGCGGCGAGTTCCTGGGCGCGTTCAAGGTTGAAGTCGATCCGGTTGCGATGCGACGCGATCTGGTTTTGCAGACGCTGCACGTCGCCGCGGGCCGCGTTGATCCGCGTGTCGACCTCTTCCAGTTTCGCGCGCTGGGCGGTGACGGCGTTTTCCTGCTCCTCGATCTCGCGCCCGCCGGTGCGCTGTTGTTCGTCGAAATGGGCGGCGGCGGCGCGCGATTGCTCCAGTTCATTCTGGAGCAGGTCGAGCTGGGCGCGCGAGTGATGGGTGTCGAGCACCTGCAAATCGGCCAGCACCGTCTGGAAGCGCCGCGCTTTTCCAGCCTGTCGCTGGAGCGAACCGATCTGGCGTTTCACCTCCTTAATGATGTCGCCGAGGCGCAAGAGATTGGCTTCCGTCGCCTCGAGCTTGCGCAGCGCTTCGCGCTTCTGCGTTTTGTATTTCGTAATCCCGGCCGCTTCTTCGAAAACCGCACGCCGATCTTCCGGATGCGAGCTGAGGATCTGGTCGATCCGCCCCTGTTCCATCATTGAGTAGGCGCTACGCCCAATTCCGGTATCAGCGAAGAGCGCCTGGATGTCCTTCAACCGGCAGACCGTTTTGTTGAGCAAATATTCCGAGATGCCGTCGCGATGAACACGTCGGGTGACGCGCACATCATGCCAGTCGACCCCAAGCTCGCTCGCGCAGTTGGTGAAGGTGAGGGAGACCTCCGCGTAGCCGACTGGCTTGCGGTTGTCGGTCCCGTTGAAAATGACGTCGGCCATCTCGCCGCCCCGCAGCGCCTTGGCCGATTGCTCGCCGAGGACCCAGCGGACGGCGTCGAGGACATTGGATTTGCCGCAACCGTTCGGGCCGACGATGGCGGTCACGCCCTCATGAAAATTGAAGACGGTTTTATCGGCGAAGGACTTAAACCCGAAAAGCTCGAGCGATTGGAGGTGCATGCGATGGAAAAACTAACAAGCTGCATACAGCTCGCGCGGGGCGGTGACAAGCAAAATAAACGGTATCTTGGGGGCGAAGGTCCTGGCCTCCACAAGATATGGTGTCGGCCGTGGTCAGGGTGGGTGCGTACCTCTTTAGCGAGCTCGGCTCCGCGTGGAGGGACGGGCACAGTCCCCTCCTTGTTTCATCAAACACGGACGACACAGCGGTCGTCCCTCCAGCCTGCCATCGCCCCCGGCTACAACAACCTCCCGGTCAATAACCCGCGGCCTGCCCGTCTTTGCGGCTCTCGCTCGCCCCGAGGTAAACCCGTTGGCCGTCGTGTTCCTCCACCTTGATGGCCTGGTATCCGCCGTAGCCGCCGACGTCATACCGCACGTCGTGCCCTTTCAATTTCAAACCCCGCACCGCCTCGTAGGGGACGGCGCTTTCGACTTCGACGTAACCGCCGCCGGGGGTCATCTTTTCGCCGGTCGGTTCGTTATCACCCTCATGCTGCCAGCGCGTGGCGTCGCCCGCTTCCTGCAGACCCATTCCGAAGTCGATCATGTTGGTCAGGACCTGGACGTGGCCCTGCGGCTGCATGTCGCCGCCCATTACGCCAAAGGCGAGCCACGGCTTTTTGTCCTTCATCACGAATCCTGGAATGATGGTGTGGAACGGCCGCTTGCCCGGCGCGTAAACATTGGCGTGGCCGGGTTCCATCGTGAAAAGCTGGCCGCGATCCTGAAACATGAAGCCAAGGCCGGGCACTACGATGCCGCTGCCCATCCCGCGAAAATTACTCTGGATGAGGCTGACCATGTTGCCTTCGTCGTCCGCCGTGCAGAGATAGATGGTGTCGCTCTGGCCTAACGACGGGTTGCCGGGCGTGATGCTTCTCGCGACGTGATCGGGGTCGATCAACTTGCGCCGCTCCTTCGCGTAGCTTTTCGAGATCAGACCGACGACCGGAATCCTGGCGAAATCGGGATCGGCGTAATATTTGGCCCGATCGGCGAAGGCGAGTTTCTTCGCCTCGACCATGAGGTGGAGCGCTTCGGGCGAGTTGAAGCCCATTTTCCCAAGGTCGTAGCCTTCGAGCAGATTCAACATCTCGAGGGTAGCGATGCCTTGGCCGTTAGGTGGAAGCTCAAAGACATCGTAGCCGCGGTAGTTGGTCGAGACCGGCTCGACCCAGGTCGAAGTGTGCTGCTCGAAATCGGTCTTGCGCAGGTAACCGCCGTTCGCCTGCATAAAGGAATCGATTTTATCCGCGATCTCGCCCTTGTAGAAAACGTCGCGCCCTTTCTCGCCGATCAGGCGCAAGGTTTGGGCGAGCGCCGGGTTCTTGAAAATGTCACCCTCGTTAGGGGCGCGGCCTTTGCCGTCGAGGGTGTAGGTCTCGAGGAAGGCGCCGGGCAGACCCTTGTAAAGCGGGACGCTATGTTGCCAGTAAAAAGCGATCAACTGCGTGACCGGAAAACCTTCCTCGGCATAACGAATCGCGCCGGAGAGATCGTCGCCTAACGACAGCTTGCCGAATTTTTTGTGCAGCTCCGCCCAGGCGTCGACCGTGCCCGGGACGCTGATCGGGAGCATCCCTGTTGGCGGGATGAATTCCCGATGCAGTTTTTCCAGCTCGCTCTTCATCTGCTCGTAGCTCAGCCCACGGGGCGAGCGACCGCTGCCGTTGAGTCCGTAAAGTTTGTGCTCTTTCGCGCTGTAAACGATCGCGAAAAGATCGCCGCCGATGCCGTTCGAGACCGGCTCCATCAGGCCGAGGGTGGCGTTGGCTGCGATTGCGGCGTCGACTGCGCTTCCGCCGCGTTTCAGAACATCAAGCCCGACCTGGGTCGCGGCCGGCACGCTCGTGCAGACCATGCCGTGTCGCGCCAGGACGGGAGAACGGGTCGCCCAGGTTTTGCCCGTGATGCGATCGATTTGGGCGCGGGCGAATGGAGTCGCGGAAAAATCGAGGACGAGGAGGAGGACGAGGACGACGACAAAGCGCGGCGTGCAGAATTTCATCAGCCAAGTTAGTGCACTAACCGCGGGCGCAAAACAGCGGGCTATCCTTCACCTTTTCTCAGCATGCGCTGGATCAGGAAAAGGAAGGACGCAAACGCCACAACGATGGCCGTGACTGCCAGTTCCTGGCGCGTCGCATGGGCGAGAACCCAAAGGCTGATCGCAATTCCCAGGACGGGAAAAATCCACGCGCCGGGAAAATGAAATGGCCGCTTCGCCGCCGGATCATCACGCCGCATCAACTGGAGTGCGGCCCCGCAGGAGAGAAAGTAGAGCACGAGGACGGCGATGTTGGAGAGAATGGCGAGTTGTTGAAAGGTCGAGCTGAGGGAGAGGACGGCGGCGATGGCGCAATAGACGAGGATCGCGATGTCGGGGGTGCGGAAGCGCGGATGAACATGTGCTAAGGCCCGGGGCAGGAACCGATCGCGTCCCAGGGCGAAGAGGACGCGCGGTGAACTAAGCACGTCACTGACCAAAAAACCGAAGGCGGAAATGCTGGCCCCGATGAGCATCAATTTGCGGCCCGGTGCACCCAAAAAACGCGAGGCCGCCTCGGCCAGGGGCGCAGTGGCAAATTTTCCGAGAGTGTCGCCGAGGAGTCCCTGAGCGACCAGCTGGATGAGCAGGTAAAGCACGGTGGTGACAAAGAGGGCAAGGTAGATGGCGCGCGGGACGGTGCGGGACGAATCCTTGACTTCGCCGCTTGGCATCAGCGCCACTTCGATTCCAACGAAAGCGAAAAGCAGAAGGAGAACGCCGCGCCCAAGCGAAGACGTGCCCGGCCACGCGATCGTTAGGGCATCCGCTCCGCGAACGAAAAAAATCCCGATTCCGATAAAGACGAGAAGCGGGAGGAGCTTGGCGATAGTGATAATCCAGACTGCGCGGGCGCCCGATTTGATCCCCTGGATGTTGATAAAAGCCAGGACCCCGAAGACGACCAGGACGACGAGAAAATGCATCACGCCGTGGGCGAAAATCGGCAGGAGCGCGCCGATCGTGTCGGCCACCAGCGCCACGATGCCCGAAGCAGCGAGAATCGCGGTCAGAAAATAAAGCACGCCCGCGATGAAACCAACATAGCGGCCGAAAGCGGTTTCGACGTAGACGTAGAGCCCGCCGGTTAGAGAAACACGACTGCCGGCGAGCGCGAAGGAGGTGACAAAAATCACCATCGCCAAAGCGCAGGCGAGAAAAGCGAGCGGCGCTCCCGCGCCCATCTGTGCGGCGACCAAGGCGGGCAGCGCGAAAATGCCGGCGCCGACCGTCGAGTTTACGATATTCGCGGCCAGGCTCGGGACGCCCAGCGCGCGAACCAGTTGCTCTTCCTCGACGGGCTCGGCGGGTGCACTCATCCGCCCGAGGCTGCGCGAGGCGCGACTTTGCGGCAAGTCGTTAGTTGTCGTCGGGCGAAGCTGCTTTAATCTCCGTGATGCGCGATTCCTATCTCCAAGAGTACTTCACTTTTCTGCGATTTCCCAGTGTCTCGACCGATGACGCCTACGCTAAAGGAATGGGTGAATGCGCGGGCTGGCTGGTCGAAAAACTGAACCGCATCGGACTCGAAGCCCAGCTCGTTTCAACGGCGGGCTATCCGGTCGTCTGGGCGAAAAACAAACATCAGCCCGGGCGCAAGACCGTTCTGCTTTACGGGCATTACGACGTCCAGCCGCCCGACCCGCTGGACCTTTGGAATTCGCCGCCGTTCGAGCCGGTTTTGAAAAATGGCTACGTCTTTGCCCGCGGCGCGACCGACAATAAAGGCCAGATCTTCTCGCATATTCTCGGCATCCAGGAAATGATGGAGGCGAACGGCGATCTCCCGGTCAACCTGCACCTGATCATTGAGGGCGAAGAAGAAGTCGGGAGCGACAATCTTCCGATTTTCCTGAAGGAGAATCGCGCCGCGCTGGGTTGCGATGTGGCAGTCGTCTCCGATACCGGCATGATCGCGCGCGGCGTGCCGACGCTCAGTTATGGGCTGCGCGGAGTGACCGCCTGCGAAGTGCGGGTCACCGGCTCCAAGATGGATTTACATTCGGGCGTCTTCGGCGGTTCGGTCGCCAATTCCGTCACCGCCCTCGCCCGGTTGCTCGCGACCCTGCACGACGAGAACGGACACATCGCGATCGAAGGGTTTTACGACGACGTGAAACCGCTCGAGGAATGGGAGCGCGAAGCATGGCGCAAGCTCCCGATCGACGCCGACAAAGAGATTCTGGAGGAGACCGGCGTCCCGGCTCTCTTTGGCGAAAAGGGGTTCAGCACGCTGGAGCGACTCTGGGCGCGGCCGACCGCGGAAATCAACGGCATCGGCGGCGGTTACCAGGGGAAGGGGACCAAGACGGTGATCGCCAGTCACGCCATGGCCAAGCTCACCTTCCGTCTCGTGCCGAATCAGGATGGCGCCGCGATTTTAAAATTGGCGAAAAAGCATCTCGAAAAACATCTGCCGCCGGGCGTGACAATGGAAATCATCGACGGGCACAGTGGGCCCTGGTATTTGACCGATCCGCATTCCACGTTCGGCGAAGCAGCGCAGCGGGCGCTGAAGCAGGCGTTCGGGAAAGACGTCGCGCTGATTCGCGAGGGCGGTAGCATACCCATCGTTTCGCAATTTCGCGACATCCTCGGGGTCGAGACTTTGCTCCTTGGCCTTGCCCTCTCCGATTGCCGGGCGCACTCGCCTAACGAGAACTTCCCGCTCGAGAACTTGGAAGCCGGGATCAAAATGGACAAGGCGATCCTGCAGGAAATCGGCGGGGCCGGATCGCAAAAAGGGTAATGCTCCCGGCGCGCTTCAGCCGAGCTCTGATTATGGACGCCCGGAAGCGCGTCCCCCGGAGGGACCGGCCGCGGCGAGTCCAGTCTGAGACGCGCAGATCGTGGTGAAAAGACTCCGCCAAACGTGCGTGGCGCGACTCCTCAGCGCGGCTTTCTGCGGTTTGGTTTTCCTTTCGGCGGCTGGCGAAGGAGAGGCGGAGGAGCCGTCGTTAGGCGAGAAAATGAAAAAATTCTTTTCCACGCCCACACCGACGCCGAGTCATCGCCGACATAAGCGGAAACAAAGCAGTTCAACGCCGTCCCCAACTCCAAGCGCTTCGCCGAAAAAGAAAAAGAAGAAGACAAAAGACAAAAGCTTGCCCACACCGAGTCCGAGCTCGACGGCGAGCCCGTTACCGACGCCGGAGGAATCGCCCTCGCCTTCGGCTTCACCGTCGCCGACCCCGACGCCGGAGGCGAAGGTCACGGCGCTCTCGCCAGACGAGATCGAAAACTTTGAGGAGAACCCGGAGCCGGTGCGCAAGCTCCTCGAGGAGGCCCTCGCCCTAACGAAGCGCAATCTCGATTATACCTATGGCTCGGCCGACCCAGAAAATGGCGGGATGGATTGTTCCGGTTTCATTTACTACGTTCTGAGCCAAAACGGGATTGACGACGTGCCGCGGAGCGCGAGCGAGCAATACGTCTGGGTGCGCAAAGCCGGAAATTTTCGCGCCGTTCTCAGCCGCGACATCGAGTCGTTCGAGCTGGACGAACTCAAGCCCGGCGATCTGCTTTTCTGGACCGGCACCTACGCGGTGGAGCGCGACCCGCCAGTGACCCACACGATGATTTACGTGGGGAAAGAGAAGGACTCGGGCAAGCCGGTCATGGTTGGGGCGAGCGACGGGCGCACCTACGAAGGGGAAAAGCAGTTCGGCGTGAGCGTGTTTGATTTCAAGACGGCGCGGGCGAAGGGCGCGAGCAGTTCGGGGAAGCAACCGCGCTTTGTCGGCTACGCGAAAATCCCAGGGCTGGGGGAGGAAAAGGAGGAGCGATGAGGGTTGCGCGGCGCTTTCTATGAGCCCGGCGACCTAACGAGTGGATCAGGGGGTTCGTATCGGGGAGGGAGTGGCGGACGCGATGGCGGCTGCTGGTTCGTTAGGGCGAGACGAGGAACGCGGATGGGTGGCGCGATAATGTTTTGTCCAGAGCCCGAGGATGAGCGCGAGCACCAGAAAGGCGATGGCGCGCTGTTCCTCCGGCGTGAGGACGAAAAGCCCAAATTTCCCGTGCCCGCTCATGGCGCGTAGGCGATCGGATCGGTCAGCCCCACTTCGCGAAAACCTTTCAAGCGCAACTGGCAGGAATCGCAGCCCCCGCAGGCGCGCCCGTCGGGAGTGGGATCGTAACAACTATGGGTGAGCGCATAATCCACCCCTAACGACACGCCGCGCCGAATGATTTCCGCCTTGGAGAGCGAGAGGAGAGGGGCGTGAATCTGAAAGCGCGCCCCTTCCTCTGCGCCGGCGCAGGTCGCGAGATTGGCCAGTTGCTCGAAAGCGCGGATGAACTCAGGCCGGCAATCAGGGTAGCCGCTGTAATCGACCGCGTTCACGCCAAGAAAAATGTCGGTGCTGCCGAGGATCTCGGCCCAGGCGAGCGCATAGGAGAGAAAAATCGTGTTTCGCGCCGGGACGTAGGTGATGGGAACGCCACTCGCCATCTCAGTTTCGGAGCGGGCTTTCGGCACCGCGATCGCGGCCGTCAGGGCAGAGCCGGCGAAGACGCGCAGATCGATCACGGCGATGCGATGTTCCGTTACCCCTAACGATTCCGCTATTTTTTTCGCGGCCAGCAGCTCAAGCGCGTGACGCTGGCCGTACTGGAAGGAGAGAGCATATGCCTCATAACCCTCCGCGCGGGAGATCGCCAGAACGGTGGCGGAATCGAGCCCGCCGCTCAAGAGGACGACCGCGCGCTTCATGGCGCGGCGGCGTCGAGCTCGTCTGGGTAAGAAACGTTGACGGTCAGGCAGATGCCGCCGCGGGAGGCGAACTCCGCGCGCACGATCATTTTTCGCGGGTGACAGGCGGCCACGAGATCATCGAGGATGCGGTTGGTGACCTCTTCGTTAAAAGCCCGTTCGCTCCGGTAGGAGGCAAGGTAAAATTTGAGCGACTTGGTCTCGAGACAGCGCTTCGCCGGTTGGTACTCGATCGTCATTTCCGCAAAATCGGCCTGGCCCGTGATGGGACAAAGGGAAGTGAAATCGGCTGACTCGAAGCGGATCCAATAGGGCCGCGCCGCCGGATTGGGAAAGGTCTCGAGGATGGAGACCGAAGGTTTGGCGGGGACGCCGGTTTCGCTGCGGCCAAGCAGGGTAAGACCTTTGGGTTGGCGGCGTTTTGGCATATGTCACTAAAGGGGTTTCGTGCGAGTGATTCAATGTCTTTCCCTAGCGCTTCGGGTTGGAGACGCTTCGCTCTGCGAAGCGCGAGAGTTGAGCCCGCTGGTCACAGCAGACCCGCGTTTCGCGCAGCGAAACGTCCGCATCCCGAACGACGCCGTTCGTTAGTCGGGGTGCTGCGCGCGCGGGTTGAGGAGGGCGCGCTTGCGATCGCCCGGAGCGTGATAATTCCAGTAGTCGATCTTGAGGCTGCGCTTCAATTGCAGCTGGCTGCCGTCGGCCGCCTCCCATTTTCGAAGCAGAAACGGGAAATCGCGATCGAGCATGAAACGATCGGTTCCAAGGTCGCCCTCCACCGTGACGTAGATGGCGCGCTCGGTCGATTCGTAGTGCACCTGAGCCGGTTTCCAGATCAGTTTGTCCTTCTTCGAGTTGATGATGCCGGGGGCAAGCTGGATCTGGAAATCGCCGCTGGGTTTGGAGAAATCGATCGTCCGCACCCGCAGAGGAAGCTCGTCGTAGAAGAATCCGTTAGGCGGCAACTTCACCCGCTCGGCCCCGCCGGCCATTCCATCCCAGTAGGTGTGCCACTGATAATGGATCAGCTCCCCGCCGCGCCGCCCTTCCTTGTAGGTGTTGCCGCAACTGTCGTTGCTCGTTAGGGAAAATTTCGCGAGCCGGCCGTTGTCGGCCCGCCAGAAATTTGAATGCATCTGCTGATAAACGTAGAGGCCGGTCGGGATGTGCAGGATTTGGTTGAGCTTCAGGACCTGGATGACTCCCGGGCGTTGCCAGTTGTCCGGCTTAACGAATTGCCGGTAATCAAACGGCTCGCGCACGAGGATGTGAAGGACTTCGCTCTGGCGCGGCTGGCCGTAACGCATGATCCGGGCGTCGTAGATGTCGAACTCGGCTTTGCCGTCGTTCCAATAGCTGGCGTTCTGGATGAAACTGGGTGCGAACTGGCCGGAGACGCTGGCCAGACCAGCGCCGAAAAAACCCAGCGCAAGCAGAATTTGGGTTCGCATTTCGGCGGTAGCGCAAGCTTCCAGCTTGCGCCGGGGATGGCAAGCTGGAAGCTTGCGCTACCATGGCCGAACAGCCTTCCCAGCCCGCCGGGGTCGAGCAGGCGGGCGTGATCGATTTCTTCGCGCACGACCCGAAGAAGGATGAACTCCTCCTCGTCATGTTTGAGCCGCGGCCGTGGGACGAGTCGGAGCTGCAACTGTTTCAGCTCCAGGAAAAGTTCAACGCCTACGTCTCCTTCCTGCTCGACGGTGAGCTGGCGGAAGCGCATCCGGAGTTGGCGGGAAGAAATGCGCGGATCGAATTACGCTGCGTCGAAATGCCGGAAGGTCGCGCGCTCGATCTCCTCAGTGCCATCCACGACCAGCTCGCGCTTCAGGGCATTCACGTCGAGGTGATCGTGCAGGAGCAGGGCGACGGTTGTGGAAGCGGTTGCGCCTGCGGTGGGTAGGCAACCTGCGATTGCCGATTGTTTGGTAGGGCGAGACTCCGGCGAGCCGGGAGCTTGTCCTCAAGGCTGGAGGACCAG
>DATBDG010000159.1:0-6183 GCA_036270055.1 Chthoniobacterales bacterium | reverse complement strand
CGGCGCAGCCGGGGCGATCGGGTACTCCGCAGATCGTCACCTTCGCCTGGTTGCGATCGAGGCTGACGCCGCGCACGACCACGTCCTCCATGCTCGGTGTCACCTCCGTCGCCCTCGTGCCCGGCAGCTCCTTTTGGCTGTGCCGGACCTCGAAGCCGACTCCAAATTTTTTCGCGAACTCGACCGCGCGCGACTGCATCACCTTGGAACCGGCGCCAGCCATTTCGAGCAACTCGTCATAAGCGATCTCGTCGATCTTACTCGACTCCGGCACGACGCGCGGGTCGCAGGTGTGGACGCCGTCGACGTCGGTGAAGATCTGGCAATCGTCGGCCTTCAACGCCGCGGCGAGCGCGATCGCGGTCAGGTCGGAGCCGCCCCGGCCCAGCGTGGTGATCGCGCCTTGCGGGCTCTGGCCTTGGAAGCCGGCCACGATGACGATGTAATCCTCCGCCAGCAACTCGTGAATCTGGCGCGGCGAAATGTGCGAGATTTTGGCCTTGGTGTGAACGCCGTCGGTCACGATCCCGGCCGCGGCTCCGCTTAGAGAGACGGCCTTTCCGCCAAGCGCGTTTACGGCCATCGCGGTCAACGCGCTGGCACTTTGCTCGCCCGTCGCGAGCAAGAGATCGAGTTCACGCTCGCTCGGCTGGGCCGACATTTCGCGCGCCAGTTTGATCAGCCCGTCGGTCACCCCGGCCATCGCGGAGATGACCGCGACCACATCATGTCCCGCTTTTTTCGTCGCGATCAGGCGTTGCGCCACGCGCCGGATGCGGTCCGCATCGCCGACCGAGGTGCCGCCATATTTCTGAACGATCAAACCCATGATGAAGCGCGCCGCCCCGTTTTCTCCATTCTGGGCGCGCTGTCAACTCTGCGCCGTCTCGAGTGCGCGCAGGACATCCGACTCGTTAGGCACGATCGGCGCCGGGATCGTGATGGCCGCGGAAATGATCTCCGGGTCCTTGAGGCCGTGGCCGGTCACGGTGCAGACGATCCGGCTGCCTTCCGGGATGGAGGCGGCGGAAAAGCGAGCGCGCGCTTGCGGATCGCAGGCGCGCAGGAGACCGGCGATGGGCGCGGCGCTGGCCGGTTCGACGAAGATCCCTTCGTGGCTCGCGAGCCAGCGCTGCGCCTGCAGAATTTCTTCGTCCCTCACGATATCGATCAGGCCACCTGATTCCTCGAGGGCCTGATTGGCCTGCGCCCAACTCGCCGGATTCCCGATCCGGATGGCGGTCGCGACCGTCTCCGGTTTGGCGACCGCTGCGCCGTGGAAGATGGGCGCGGCGCCGGCCGCCTGGAATCCGATCATGCGCGGACGCCGGGTCGCTTTTCCCGCGGTCTCATAATCCTGATACCCGGCCCAATAAGCCGTGATATTGCCAGCGTTGCCGACTGGGAGGAGATGCAATTCCGGCGCGTCACCGAGATCGTCGACCACTTCATAGGCGGCCGTCTTCTGTCCGGCGATCCGGTCGGGGTTGATCGAGTTGACGATCGCGAAATCGTCGCGCCGGCCGAGCAGCCTGAGGATCTCGAGCGCCTGATCGAAGTTGCCATCGATCGCCACCACGGTGGCGCCGTAGGCGAAAGCCTGCGCCATCTTCCCGCTGGCGATTTTCCCCGCCGGCAGGACGACGGCAGAGCGGATGCCGGCGCGCGCGGCGTAGGCGGCTGCGGAAGCGGAGGTGTTACCGGTCGAGGCGCAGATGAGCGTCCGCGCCCCGCGCTCAAGTGCTTTGGAGACGGCCACCGTCATGCCCCGGTCCTTGAACGATCCGGTGGGGTTGAGCCCTTCGTATTTCACGAAGACCTCGCAGCCGCGCCCGACCATCGCGCTCAGGCGCGACGAAGAAATAAGCGGCGTGCTCCCCTCGCCTAACGACACCACGGGCGTCGCGTCAGAAAGTGGAAGCCAGGCGCGATAACGTGCGATCACTCCCCTGCCCTCCCAATTATCCAAGTCGTTAGGCATGGTCAGGGTGTCCCCGCTCGATCCGGGCCGCCGCGGCGGCCGCTGCCCGCGAGCGCGAGAATGACGTCGGTTTTGGCCAGGCTTCCGACGAGCCGATGCGCATCATGGTTGGTCACGACCGGGAGCCGCTCGCCCTGATGCCGGGTGAAGCGATCGAGCGCCTCGTTCAAGGAGGCGGAGGGATGAATGAAAGGAATATCCTCGCGCAGGATGTCGCCCGCGATCACCACCTCGGCCAGTTCCGGCGCGTTCAGGTAGTTCTTGATATCGTGCAATGAAATCGCGCCGAGGAAGCGCCCGCCCTCCGTCACGTAAAGATAATTGAACCGGTTGGCGATGAATTTTTGCCCGATCTCGGCGAAGCGCGCGGCCGGCGAGACGGTCAGAGGATCGGGCTTCATCAGGTCGCGCACGTGGAGCTCGGCGAGTTGATGGCGGTAATCCCCTGCCCCTTTGCGCTTCAACGCTTCACTGTAAATCGAGCGTTTCTCGAAACTGACCGAGACGTAATAGCCGATCACGCAGGCGAGCATGAGCGGGAGAATGATCTGATAGTCGAGGGTCAGCTCGAAGATCATGATAATGGCCATGATCGGCGCGTGCGTCGTGGCGGCGAGAAACGCGCCCATCCCGACGAGGGCAAAGGCGCTCGGGTTAATCGTTAAGCCCATCTGGCTGGTTGCGACGCCGAACAAATACCCGAGGCTCGCCCCGACAAAAAGCGTCGGAGTAAAGACCCCGCCGACCGCGCCCGAGCCGAAGGTCGCGGCCGTCGCCAACACTTTGCTGATCAGGATCACGGCCACGATTTGCCAGGCCCAGGTCCCCGCCAGGATGGTGTTGACCGCGCTGTAGCCGTTGCCGCAAACCTCCGGATTAAAGACGGCCAGCGCACCCACGATCGCGCCGCCGGCCAGCATTTTGAGAAATCCCGGCACCCGCACCCGACCGGCGAGCTCTTCGCTCACGTTCAGGAGCCGCAGGAACCAGGGCGCGACCACACCGGCGCAGAGCCCGAGGAGCAGATAAGGCACGATCTCCCAGTTTGAGTTGAGCTGGAAATGCGGGATAGCGTAGATCGGATCGCTCCCGACAAAACCGCGCACCGTCAGGGTCGCGACGACCGAGGCAAAAACGAGCGGCCCGAAAATTTCCATCGCGACCGAGCCGAGCACGATCTCGGCGACAAAGAGCGCGCCCGCGATCGGGGCGTTATAAGCCGACGCGATGCCCGCCGCCGCGCCGCAACCGACGAGCAGGCGCAGGCGCGGGGTCGACCAACCGCGCAGCCGGCCCGCGATCGAAGCGACGAGCGAGGACAATTGCACGAGCGGACCCTCCCGTCCGATCGATCCCCCGGAGGCAATCGTAAACATCGCGGAGAGACATTTCACGATGCTGCGCCGGGTGGAGATCTTGCCGTCGCCCAGCACCACCGCCTCCATGTAATCCGCCGTCGTCACTCCGCCCCGCCAGCGCATTCCAAAATAGAGAACCAGACCGGCGAGCAGACCGCCGACGGCCGGGATCGTTAGACGGGCCCACCACGAAAGCTCCATGAAACTTTCCACCAGACCCGGCGTGCTACTGCCGGTCATGAGTTTGTGCAGCTCGCTCGTGACATAGCGAAAGCCGATCGATGTCAGCGCGCCGCCGAACCCAATCACGCCCGCCCACGCGAGGGTGACCTGGAGATCGCTCGGGTGAATGACCTCCGTGAACCAAACCCACCACTTGAGCCGGCGCAGCGAACCAAGGCGAAGAGGCGGCGCGCCCTCGGGCGCATGGTCGGTCGACACGTTTACGACCTGAACGCATCCTGTGCGCTGGTCAACTCGGCGCGGCCTGTCTGAAGCCGCGGCTTCTCTGGCCGCGGCCCCTCGCCTCCACGCAATGAGGCGGCTAGAGAGCGGGTTAGGCGACGGAAATCGTTCTCGCGAGAGGTTGAGCGAGGCGGCGGGTCGCGCTATCGGCTCTGATGAAAAAACAAATCCCTTTCGCGCTCGTGGCTGGCCTGATCGCGCTCGCTACTCCGGCCTTCGCCCAACTCGATCGCTGTCTCGAGGCTCATGGCGGCCTGGGAAAGTGGCACAGCTTCGCCGGGGTTGAATACGACCTGATCTGGAAATCAGCGAAGACGGAGAAGAAAGATCACCAGCTCTTCAACCTCCAAACCCGGGAGGGTTTAATCACAAGCGACAAATACACGCTCGGGAGAAGCCAGGGCGCGGTCTGGATCAAGCCCGGACCTGATGCTCTCGGGGGCACGCCACCCCGATTCTATTTCGGTACGCCCTTCTACTTTTTCGGGATGCCATTTGTCTTCGCTGATCCCGGCGCGAAACAAGAGTCGTTAGGCAAGAAAAGTTTTCAGGGAAAGGAATACGACGCCGTTAAAATCACTTTCACGAAGGGAACGGGCGATACGCCGGAGGATTATTACGTTGCCTACATCGACCCAACGACCGCGCACCTGAAAATGGTCTATTATGTGGTGACCTATCCCGCGCTGCGCAAAGGGCGGCGGATGGATGAACTCGAGCCGCACGCGATCGTCTTCGACGAGTGGCAGACGGTCGATGGGTTGGTCGTCCCAAAAACGGCGCCGTTCTATAGATGGAGCGGCGACCAAATCGAAGGAGAACCGCTCGCGACCCTGCAGTTCGACAACGTCCATTTTCTGAAGGAATCGCCTGACCACTCGAAATTCAAAAAGCCGGCGGATGCGATTGTGGCGCCAATGTAGTCCGGGCTTGCGGGTCCGTTCTCGATCCTGGGAGCGCGGACTTGGGCACCGCGCGAGGCCGACAACGGGGGTTGAGACTTCGGCCCGTCGAGTGGAAGGTCCGGTTCGATCTGTTCTCTCAACTAACGATTCTCAACACCGCTAAGATGGCTCTGGGCAAAAAAGACAAACTTCGTCTCCTCACTACGATTCTCGATAGCCGCCATGGCGATCTTCGCGAACAAAATCTCAACCGCCAGGGCAAGGGACATTTCCACGTCTCCGGAATGGGGCACGAGGCACTGGCCGCGATTTCGTTCGCGACCGAAGAAGGCGATTACATCTGCGGTTATTATCGCGACCGTGCCCTGGTTCTCGGCCGCGGGGTGACTTCAGCGGAGTTGGCGCTCGATTATTTCGCCAAGCGCAAAGGCCAGAGTCATGGCCGGCAAATGCCGTCGCATTACAGCTACGCCTCGAAAAACATCTGGAGCGTCCCGACTCCGACCGGCTCGCAGCTTTTGCCCGCCTGCGGCATCGCCTGGGGGATCAAGCTGGATGGGAAACCGAATTTCGTCATCGCCACGGTCGGCGACGCCGCCACTCGTCAGGGCGATTTTTACGAGGCGATTTCCTTCGCCAAGGAACGGCAACTACCCGTCCTCTTTCTCGTCGAAGATAACGGCTACGGCATCAGCAGCCCAACGCGCGAGATCAATCCCCTCGCTCTCGACGTCCTTCAGCCTAACGACTGGCGGGAGATCGACGGCAGCGATGTGAGGGCGGTCTACGAGGCCGGGCAGGGAGCGATCACCCATCTGCGCGCGGGCAAGGGACCGGTTTTTTTCTGGGTGAAAATGGAGCGGCTCTCGAGTCACACCAGCTCCGATGATCACAAGCTTTATCGGAGCGCGGAAGAGATCGCGGGCCTGAGCGAAGCCGATCCCCTGACGAAATGGAGGGACCAGCTGATCGCGGACGGCGATCTGACCGCGGAGGAGTACGGGAAGCTCGACCAGGAAATCAAGGAGCGGATTCGCCAGGAATTCATCGACGCGGAACGCGAACAGGATCCATCGGCCGACGAGCTGGAGTTGGAGGTGACGGGCAAACTTCCGCAGCTCAACGACGAAGTGTTGCCGGCCGGCAAGTATCGCATCGGCGACGCGGTGAATCAGACCCTGCGCCTCGGCCTCACCAGGGACTCGGGTCGCCTCATCTTTGGCGAAGATGTCGAAGATCCGAAGGGCGGCGTCTTTCGCCTCACGCAAAAGCTTTCGAGCGAATTTCCCGATCAGGTTTTCAATTCGCCGCTCGCGGAATCGACAATCGTGGGCGTGGCCATTGGCTTGGCTTCGTATGGCAAACGGCCGGTCTTCGAATTGCAGTTCATCGATTTCATCGGCCCGGCCTGGAACCAGGTCGTGACCAATCTCTGCAACCTGCGCTGGCGCTCGTTTGGCACCTGGACTTGTCC
>DATBDG010000158.1:0-17835 GCA_036270055.1 Chthoniobacterales bacterium | reverse complement strand
CACGAAAAGGACGAACTCCGGGGTGGCGAGCGCCTTCTCCTCCTTCCCCCGCGCCTGGGTCGCATAAAATAATTTCAGGCGCTTGTTCGCGATGGTTGGCGGCGGATTGGCCGCGAAAGCTTCGCGCAAAAGCCGGTTCAGCACGCCGGTGCTCAGCCGCTCCCGCGCCGCCCGCCTAATTTTGCGAATCGCGCTGAAAAGCCGATCGACGTTTTCGCCCGTGAGCGCGGACGCGACCAGGATCGGCGCGTAGGGGAGAAAGAAAAGGCGCTCGCGCGTCTCCTGCAGCACCCGCGCGAGTGTCTCCTTCGCACCCCGCTCGGGCTTCACGAGATCCCACTTGTTGACCACGATGAGCGACGGCTTATGCGCCTTCTGCATCAGGGTCGCGATTTTTTTGTCCTGCGCCGTGACTCCGCTCGTCGCATCGATCACGAGCACGCAAAGATCGGCCCGCCGGATGGTGCGCTCGGAACGCATCACGCTGAAAACTTCGACCGAACTGGAGTGCTTGCCGCGCGGACGGATGCCGGCCGTATCGATAAGGAGAAACTCGTCCGCGCCCCGGCGGTAGGCGATATCGACCGCGTCGCGCGTCGTGCCGGGCAGACTGCTTACGATCGCGCGCCGATCGCTCAGGATGGCGTTGATGAGGGAAGATTTGCCGACGTTAGGCCGGCCCACGATGGCGAGGGAAAGCGGAGGAATTTCTGATTCCTGATTTCTGATTTCTGATTCTGGGAGCAGACGCTCGATCGCCTCGACTAACGAATCGATGCCGCGGCCGTGCGCGGCACTGATCGAGATGGCGTCGAAGCCGAGGCGCTGGAAATCGACATCGAGATCTTCATGCTTCGGATGATCGATTTTGTTCACGACCAGAATGACCGGCCGCTGCGAGCGGCGCAGGAGCCGGGCCAGTTCCTGGTCGATCGGGCTCAGGCCCTGTTGAGCGTCGACTGTGAAGAGGATGAGATCGGCTTCGCGCATCGCGGCGTCGGCCGCCGCCCGCACTTCCTGGAGCAGTTCGGTTTCGCCGTGGCCGCCGATGCCGCCCGTGTCCCAGACGACGAACTGACCGCGCCTGCTCGGCGCGGAGATCCGATCGCGGGTGATGCCGGGCTGATCATGCACAATGGCAATGTTGCGCCCGACGAGCCGATTGAAGAGGGCCGATTTGCCAACGTTAGGCCGGCCCACGATCGCGACCTGGCGGCTGCTGGTTGCTTCCATGCCTAACGACGTTTCTGATTCCCGCCCGCGTTGGCGTGTCCCTGCGCGCCGAGCTGCCGGAAGCCATCCATGACGTAGATGACGCCGGAAACGAAGGTGAAAAATCCCGCCGCCGCGACCACATAGATCAGCGGGATAAACATGATCTGCAACATCACCCAGGCAATCGCCGCCATCTGCAGAAAGGTGGCAACTTTACCCGTCCAAGCCGGCCGCACCCGCACCGTGCCATTGAGCAAATGGAGCACCGCACTGCCAATCAGGATAACGGCGTCGCGGCTGATCACGAGCACCGGGAACCAGGTCGGGAACCGGCCGTATTGCGGATCCACATCGCTCCAGTTGCTGATGCTGAGCGTGATAATGGCGCTGAGGAGCAGGCCCTTGTCGGCAATCGGATCGAGGATCACACCGAGCGCGCTCTTCTGATTGTAACGACGCGCGATGTAGCCATCGAGCCCGTCGCTCGCAGCCGCGACGAGGAAGATGACGATCGCGGCGAAGCGCTGCCACTCGACCGGTTCCCCGCGCTTGATGCTCTCGCCGTAATAAATGGCCATCAGGACGAAGGCCGGGATCATCAAAATCCTGATGAGCGTGATCTTGTTGGCGGTCGTCATAGGCGCACCGGTCACTCTCGACGGATGGGTGGAAAAGAAAAGTGCGCAGCGGTCGCCGACGGCTTCACTCTTGGTAGGGCGAGACTCGGTCGAGCCGGGGAAAGCGCGCCAGCTTGAAAAACGACGGCTCTACCTCCGCCGCGACGGAATCTCGGTCCACAAACCGACGCTTTACGCCTAACGACTCAGGTTTCGAGCGTAATCTCAGCCCTCTTTTCCGGCGGCGCTACCCGCTGCCCGGAGTGTTTTCCTTCGCTGAACTCCTCGATCATCTTGCGGTTGAAGGCCGGGATGTCGTCTGGCTTGCGGCTGGAGACGAGACCGTTGTCGACCACCACCTCTTCATCGACCCAGTTCGCGCCGGCGTTTCTCATATCTACCTGTATGGCCGGCCACGAGGTCATGGTCCGGTCGCGCACCAGATCCGCGCTGATCAGAACCTGTGGACCGTGGCAAATGACCGCGACCGGCTTGGCGGTGGCGAAGAAATGCCGCGCGAAATCGAGCGCCTTCCCCTCCTGTCGCAGCTCATCGGGATTGAGCAATCCGCCCGGGATGAGGAGCGCGTCGAAATCCTTCGGGTTCGCATCGTCCAGAGTGAGATCGACATCGAACTCGTCGCCCTTCTCGGCGTGGTTCATTCCCTGGATTTTTCCCGACTTCGTCGAGACGATCTTCGTCTCCGCGCCGGCCTCCTCGAGCGCCTCACGCGGTTTGGTCATTTCGACCTGCTCGAAACCAGTCGCGACTAGGATCGCCACTCTTTTTCCATCCAGTTGGTTCGCCATAAAATCGTTCCTCCGTTGAATTTCTCGGGAGCGGCGAGGTGCGCGCCGTCCGTTAGTTTTCTTTCGCTCCCGCCGCCGCTCGTGGATGTAGAATTGGAGGGATGACCGCCGTGTCGTCCGCCTTTCTGAACCACGGACGGCACCGCGCCCGTCCCTCCATCGTTAGGCAAAAAGCGCCTCGAGATCGTGTTGATGCTCGCGCACGAGCTGCTCGTAGCCTTGCCGGCTGTGATCGCCCACATCCGGCGTGAAATGCGTCGTGATCTGAAAGAAATCGCTGAACCCCTCGAAGGTGCGCGCGAGGAAATTGCTCCACTCGCGGCTCTCCCGCCGCGGCGTGCCGGTGCTGTCGAAATGAATCATCTGACCGAGGTCGGAATAATTCCAGCCGCGAAACGGCACCCGCGGAACCAGGTCCTCGCGGTTGATGAAACGAAAAGTCTTCTCCGCAAGAAGACGGTCGTAGGCTCCACAAAAATTGTGCAACCCAATCCGCGGCTGGCCAAACGTGTAAACGCCGCCAACCGGCCGAATGATTCCGCCCGGCAGCATCGAGAAAACTCCGCCGGCAAGCGCGGCAAGGGCGCCGCCGAGGCTGTGGCCGGTGATCCAAAGCGTCTTCTGCGGCCTCGTCGAGACACCCTCCAGATTCTTCGCCGCCGTCGCGACCGGCGGGAGAACCCGATTCATGGCCCCGACGATTTTCTCCCAGGAATGGCGGAGCGCGAAAGCAAAGCCGGCATGGACTTCACCCACATCGGGCGCCCCGCGAAAGAACCAGGCAAACCGGCCCGGCGCCGAGTGGAGATCGGTCATCCAGTTCTTGAGATTCTTCGTCCCGCAAAAGGCGATGGCGGCAAACTCGTCGCATCCAACGATGAGGGCGGAGGTGTTCTCGGTTGGCTGCTCGAGATTGATCCATTCGAAATCGGTGAAGCCCATCTGGCCAGTGGCTTGGCGGGCCTCCGCTTCCGAGCCATAGGCGAGGTTGCAGAGTTGGGCCAGAAGGAGCGCGTTCTGGGCGCTGAATTTTGTCGCGTTATGGTCGAAGTTTTTCATCGGTCCTCCTCGTTAGGCTAAAGAATTTTGCGCGGCAGGAAATCATGGACCACCCCTTCTATTCCTCTTCGCCCCAAGCCGACAACATTTATCGCCCCTCTGGAGGTCGCGTTCCCGCTCGGGCTCCGATTACCGAAGTGGAGGGCGAAAGAGACCGCGCGCCCTGTCAGGGGCAAACGCCTGGAGCGGGCGCAGGTTGACCGCCGAGCGCTTCTCCACGAGGGACTGGACGTGAATCTGGACACGATCATCCCGGTCCTGGCGGCGAGCGGCACCTTGCTCCTCGTCGCGACCGGTCTCCTGAATTTCTCGGTTTTCGTCCGACAATTACGCGCCGGTCGCGAGCAGCTCGAGACGACCAGACGCCTGCTCGAGAACGCGCGGCAGGGGCCGGAGATCCAACTCGTGCAGCGCGCCATGACCGAGACCTCGGACCATCTCAAGGTTCTCGTGGAGCGGCCGTATCTGCGGCCGTACTTTTACGAAAACAAGACCTGGGCTGCCGGCGACCAGGCTTCCAGCGACGAAGTGAAAGCGATGGCGGAGCTGCTGCTCGACAATCTCGCCTCGGCCATCATTCATTCCGCGGCCTTTCCGCAGTATCCGATCCGCGGGGTGGAGCAAACCATCCGGTTCCATCTGCGACACAGTCCCGCATTGCGGGATTTCCTGCTCAAGGCGTTTGACCGCTTTCCGCTCGCGGGGCTGGCTTTGCTTTCCCTGAAGAACGAAAACAAAGAACAAACCGAGGAGGACCTGCGCCGATTGATTACCGCCGCCGGCGCCGACCCGCTGGAAAAGGCGCGGCGCGAGCGGCTCCTGAACCATCTGCAGTCGGTCGAGAAACCGGAGGCTTTGGAGCTCGCGAGATACAGCTACATTCGTGCGCAGAACGTTTCGCTCGCAAAATCCGGTCAGCCCTCGGGGGCACGACCCGCCTAAGGCGGGTGTCGGCCCATCTCCCGATCTGGCGGCGGCCGGCGCCGACAAAATCATCTAACGAGAATAAGATGAGTTGCTGCGACCGACAGCGCGCGGTGATAACACAAGAAGCATTTCCAGCTACTCTCGGCGTGAACACAAGACGGGGCGCCGTTCGCTCGCATGGCTAGGCCTAATGCGTACGCGAAATATACTTTGGAATGCCCCCTTCATGTTTCAAATGCCGATGGTAAAACGCGGCGATTTCTGCAAGCGCATCTCGCGATTCAGGAGCGGGAAATGCAGCCACATAGTCGGCGTGCGGCATGCCCTCAAATACGTTCAGCTCGGCCTCAACGCCTGCCGCCCGCAGTTTTCGATGCGTGCGAATCGTCGCGCTGAGCAGCAAATCCCGTGTGCCGGTAATGAGGATCGTGGGCGGCCAGCCGGAAAAATCGCCATACACGGGCGACAGGAGCGGATCCTTTAAATCATGTCCGGCGGCGTAAAGTTTAAGGCATGCTTCGATCCTACCTTCGTACCGGCCTACCACTTGATCTATTTCTGCATTGACGTAGAGGCTGTCTCCCGTTTTCGAGAGATCGGCAAAAGGTGTGCCGAGGAAAAGCGCAGCCGGCATCGGCAACTTCTCCGCCTTGCAGCGAAGCATCGTGGTCATGATCAATCCACCACCGGCGGATGTACCACCCATGACGACCTTCGCGGGATCATGCTCTTTCAACACCGCCTTCCAGACCGCCAGCACGTCATCCGTCGCCGCCGGGAAAGGGTGATCTGGCGGCATGCGATAGTCGACTGAAAGTACCCGCATCTTGCAGGCGTCGGCCAGCAGGATTGCTTCACCGGCGGCCGCCATTCCTCCGTTGAAAACATACGCGCCGCGATGCACGTGGATGATAAGGTCTTGGTCGGAAGTCACGACCTTGGGCGTGACCAGGTAGCACTTCACGCCGGCGACATTTGTGGGTTCCACTTTTGCGCCAAGCAGCTTGGCAGTCGCACGGGCCACCTTCTCCCAAGGTGCATCCGCTTCGGCCTGCCACTTCTTCCATCCTTCTCTGGTCGTTGGTGTCGGTCTCAATGGAGGAACGGGTATGGCTAATCGCTTTTGCAGTTCAGGCGAAACCGAACTTGGCACAGGAATCCTCTTTGCGGGAACAGAGAGAGACGGCAGGGTTTCCTGGCCGAAGGCCATAGTCGACAGTTCAGATACCACCACACCACAGGCTATCCATCGTATTATCTTCGTGTTCATCTTAAGGCTCGTTGAAACGATTATCCGTTCTACAATACAGCGCGTCTGAGGTCAACGAGATCAAGCTCAGCCACCGCTGGAGTCGGCAAGCTCGATTTTATCTGAAGCTGTTTTAATCATCGCAATGTAAACGCGCACCGATTGGCGATTCGCTCCAGCGACGATTGGTTCGACGCGCGTGGTCACTAGCTACCATATAGCCGAAAATGCATTAAAAATCGCGTGCAGCACGATCGCAGGGACCAGGCTCAAACTCCTCCGTCTCAGCTCACCGGCCAATAATCCGAGTACGAATGCGACGATCGCCGTGGGCACACCAATAGCTAAATGAATCAGCCCGAACAGAACCGCTATCATGAGCGCGGCAAACGAGAGCGATGTGCCCAAGAGCACGAAATGTGTCCCAAGCCGTCGCTCTAAAATCGTCTGTAGCAACCCGCGGAAAATCACCTCTTCCTGAATCGGCGTGCCTACGATGAAGTAGAAAACAATCATCCATGGTCGGAGCGATACGTCGCCAAACGGATTGGTCGAGTGGAAACGACTCGCAACAAACGTGAGCGCCAGTCCGACCGGTACGCCCAGCGCGACTGCGGCCCATGTGTAGCGCAAGCTTGAGCCTCGGAATCCGAATTGCGAGAAATTGCGCGCACGCGATGAGAGGAAATAAATCATCGTGAGGGCCATACCCAGGCTTAGGCCGATAGCTAACGGGATCGCCGTTTGCGGTCTTGGCTTGACAAGCCCAATTACAAAGAAAGTCGGAACGTACACGCCGAGGAACAGCAGCACCACAATCCCGAGCGCCTTTAACCGCAAGAGCTTCATGAAGGCCATCTTTGCGCCTAACGAGAACCCAATGAGCGACGGCGGACGAATGGAAGGGACTGGCAAGCCCTGACATAGACGGGAAGGCCGTAGGCTGAGCGAGTGCGCGAGCGAATCAAAGCGTGCTTCGCTGCGGGGTGAATGGTTGAGGTCTGGAAAGCAAGATCGCACGCCGGCTCGCAGTCAGCTGAGTCGTCTGGTTAGGCGTATGTCGCATCTTAACGGGCGGCGAAGCGAAACCATAAAATCCAACCTACCGCTGCCGCAAGCGCAAACGCGCGGAGCCAGGTAGCGCGAGTGCGCGGGAAGACAGCGATAACCGAAGGACGACCGCGTGCCGCCCAAACTCTCAAGCAGAGAACCCCAGCGCCGACGAACCCGAAAAGGTAACTCGCGCCGTGGGCGAACCAAACAGCCATGAAACGGTCATGGTCACGAGGAGATACGGCGACGGCGAGACTCGTCGGAAGGTGGAGGAGGCCGCGGGCCGAGAGCGTATAGCCGACCAAGCCGGCACTGAAGGCGGCAGCGCCCATTACGACGAGGAGGGAAAGAACCGGGAGCACCAGGCGAGTGATAGGCCAAGGTTGCGAGCTTCCTGACTGAGAGACAGCCGCCAAGACACTGCCGAACACGAGACCGATTCCTGCTGTGGCCGCCACTCCCCAGCACAATGCCAGAAGCGTCGTGGAGGAAGTCGGGAACAAGGGTGGATGGGCAACCGTGAAGTACTCGAGGCAGATTCGCGCGGTGACCTGGTCGTGAACGACGCCGTAAGCACATGCCGCGAGCAGGCTCAGAAGAACAACGTAAAGTTTCCTCACCGGCAGCGGATCACGGCGCCTAACGAGAACACGATGAGCTGCCGCGAGCGAGAGCGGGCCTCGCGGCGGATTGACGGGTTGAAGTCATGTGAAGCTGGATAGTACGGCGGCTCGCGGTCGGCTCCATGTATGGTTAGGCCACGGCTCGCCCGATAAAGGCGAAGGCAACGAGAAGAAGGCTCGTAAGCCAGCCGCCCCAGACCGCCATCCCTGGAGCATAGAGGCCAAGGAGAAGACCCGCGAAAAGGAGCAGACCGGAAAGCGGAATGAACTGGCGCATACCATAAAGGAACGAAAATGGTAGATAGTGAGCGCCAACCACGATCATCATCGCGGGATAAAACCAGGCGACTTTGTGGAGTGTGGCGGCGCCAACGAGCGGCAGAAGCAGCGGGACCAAGAAGGCAATCTCCATGGCGAGTTCGCGGAGCGGATTATCGGGGGCGAGCGAGGCAGAGCGCCCACTTGCCCGGAGCATGAGCTGCGTAAACGGGAAGATAAACATGCCACCAAAAACCAGTGCAAGAATCCCGGCGCGCTGCGAGACCCATGTCGTTAAGGCCGTCGAGGCAAGCCAAATCGCGCCGGAAACGAGTTGGCCGTAGAACCCACCGACGTAGATCGTCCGAACTTCTCGCTGGGCTTCGGCAACATTCATAGGCCTAACGACAACCAGATGAGCTGCTGCGACCGAATGGAGGAGGTTGGGGACCTCCGACATAGACGGAACAGCCGCGAGGGTAGCGGTGGGTGAGCGGGTGCGAACACATCAAAGCGCCCGTGGCAGCGGGTGAATGGAGTGGACTGTCAAGCCGCGACATAGACGGGAAGCCCGGAGGGTATGGGAGCGGCGCGAGCATATCAAAGTTCGGAAGTCATAGAAGACGAGGTCGTACGCCGGGTCGCAATCAGCTCGATCGAATAGATGAAAACGGGTGTACTGGCATGTACATTTTCGCGTGCACGGGCGACCCTGATTTCTTCCTGCGTTGTTGGCTTTGGATTCGTAGAATGGAGCTTGCCGCGCTCCAGACCGCATTATCGCATTGTCGTTTCCAACCTCCTTGCCGGGGGCCAATTCAGGATCGAGTTGATCCATCTGCCCTTCGCGAATGCGCGGTTCTGCGCGCTCTCGCTACCGTGGAGGCCGCAGCGGCGGCGCCGGGTTGAGCTCCCGTCTGGGCGCGCCAAGGGAATACCACTGCAAGAAACCAAGGCCCGTGCCTCCGTCCACACCTGCAACGATGGAGGTGTAGGCGCCGGGGCTGAGGGTAACGACGGCGGCCGATTCGAGATCGTCAGTCGGAGCCAGGCCGGTCGCTTCGATTTCTGATTGCTGAGTGTCCTTCCAGTTATCGTTGGAGAGGATCAGCTGGCCATTCGAATTGAAAAGTTCTACGGTCGGGTCCGCCAATGCACCGCGCAGCCCGGCATCCGTAAGCGAGGGCCCGAGGGCCCGCACCAGAACCCGAAGCGGCACACTCCCCGAAATGATGACCCCGCTGATGAGCACGTGATCGGCCGTGCCGACGAATCCACGCGTGCCAACGGCAGAAAGTTGGAGGTCGCCCCCCAAGTCGTACATGTCCGCCAGTGCGACTCCCTCCCCGTGAGCTTTGCCTTGCACGACACTGGTGTAGACCCCGGGCTTGAGCTCGTGGATGACGGCTGGCTCGAGGGCGTTTGTGGGTGCCAAGCCGCTATCTTCGATTTCCTGCGCATCCCGGTTGTCCATCCAGTTGTCGTTGCGATCCACCCGGTTCCCGCCCGCATCGAGCAGGCTGAGGACGGGATCGGCGAGCGGATCGGGAATTCCCAAGGCGCCAAGTGACGGGCCGAGGCCGCGCAGGACGAAAGTCTCAGTCCCGAGCCCATAAGCGATGAATTCGGTCACGACCACCGCATCGCCGGTCTGGGAATCCACGCGCGTGCTGATGTTGAGGATTTGGCCGGCGGATTGGGCCGGGGGTGCGCCGGCGATCGCGGCGAGAAGAGTGAGAGCAAACAGAAGCTTCCGGGTGAGGTGCATGGGTTTGAACTTTCTCGGTTTAGTCTCGGTGAGGAGACGGCTCATCGCTTATCGAGAGCTGGTGCAAGGTTGACAAAAAAACTCTGGTCTGCCAAGAAAAATACACCGAGCGAAGACGTCTCGGTGTGCGCGTTGCGCAATGTTGGAAGTCGCCTACCGGCACGGTTATGGATTCGGAAAGACGGTGAACGATTCTTCGACTTCGATGTAGTCCTGACGGAGTTCGGCCAGAACCTGCGGTGGAATCGGTGGAGCGCGCAGCTGGTCTAGCGCCCGGAGCGCGATCAACCGGTCCATTCGACCGCCGGTGTTTGAAATGACCCTGACGTTGCGCATCTTGCCGCCCGCCGCGGGGATTTCAAAAGTGGTGTCAACCGTCCCGAGATGAAGATCGTTCCCGTGGATTTTTGCCAGTTCGTACCAGATCGGCCCCAGCCGGTCTTCCACCGCCTTCTGATAGGCTGTCACGGCTGGAGAATTCTTGGTCGACTTCCCGGCGGCCTGCGGCTTGGGCCGCGCCGTTTGGCATCAGAAAGGCAAACCAGACTAATGACAGCGACGCCGACGACGAGAACGATTCTGGGTTTCACGCGCTCGATCCTAGTAGAGAAACGACGGCGCGGGCGAGAAGGAAGATTCGAGCGTGAGCTCTCTTCATTGGAAAAGCGTGCGGCGGGATGCGCTCAGACAGCGCACGCTACACATTTGCGCAAAGGGATAATTCCGATGCGGCGGCAGCGATTTGCGATAGAGTGCGCCGACCCCGCCGATGTGGCGAAATGGCAGACGCAACGGACTTAAAATCCGTTGGGCTTAACGGCCCGTGCCGGTTCGAGTCCGGCCATCGGCAATCTGATGGAGGCCGTCTGTCGGCGTTCTTTCTTTGGAGGCACCAGCCTAACGACGAGGAATCCGAGGCATCAGGGCTCCCCCTGCTCGCCGCGCTGAAGGGTGGCGAGTTTTTCTTCGGCACGGGCTACGTCCGACTTTCGCGCGCTGCCTACGGCGAGGAGTTGTTTTTGCCGGCGAAGATTGAGCGCCGCGGCATCGAGTTGGGCCTGTCGATACGCTGCCTTCGCGGCCTGGGCGGCTGCGCTGGCGCGGGCAAGAGAAACTGCCAAGACATCCAGTTCGCCTTTGCCGATCTCACCTGCTTCGAGACGTTTCTTCCCGGCTTCGACCTGCTCCTTCGCGGCTGCCAATTCCGCATTTGCCAGTTCTGCCTCCAAACTCGCCGCTCGTAATGCTCGCTGCTCCGCTTCAGTCTTGGCCAGGACACCCATTCTGACGAGACGCTCGGCCGAGGCCGCGCTTTCTTTGGCGCGCTCCAATTGTTTCTTTAGCTTCTCGCGGGTAACTGGAAGCTCCTCCGGCCCCGCGGCCGATTGATGCGGCTCGTCAGGCGGAACGAGCAAGGGTGGTTCGACCTCGAACGACTCTTCCGGGCTTGGTAATTCTTGGGCGAGAATCGACGTCGTCAAGACTGTCGCGAGAGCAAAGATCGCGACTGAGTTTGTTAGACTTCGCAGCCTGCTTCCAGGCTGAGATCTTCGGGTTCGTCGGATGCGGCACACCACCGGTAAAATAGCTCAGCCACACACGGCGACGCATCGGGAAATTTGAAACGCTCTCGCCATGGCCCACCCAAACACGCTAGTTCTGGAGGTTATCGCATGAAAAAAGGTTGCCTGATTGCTCTCGGGGTGGCCGTGGTGCTGGCCGCGGCTATTCTCATTTTTGTTTTTGCTCTGACCCGCGGGGCGGTCAAATCGGCGGACGATTTTCTCGCGCAAATCGGCGCGGGCAAAATCGAGGCCGCCTACGAGGAGACCTCTGCCACCCTCCGAAAGCAACAAACCCTCGCCTCCTTTGGGGAGTCGGTGAAAGAGCTGGGGCTGACGGATTTTGCCTCCGTCTTTTGGTCGCACCGCGAAGTGAAAAACGATCGCGCTCACCTCGAAGGCTCGGTCACGACCCGGTCCGGCGGAAAAGTTCCCCTAACGATGGAGCTGGTGAAGGAAGCGGGCGACTGGAAAGTGATTTATCTCTCCGCCCCGCGCGCCGGCGTAACGACGGAGCAGGCCGGCAAAACGCTCCCGAGCGATGACGCCGTCAAGCGGCTCGGACTCGATTCCCTCCTCGCCTTCAACCGATCGGTGCAGGCCCGCAGCTTCGTCTCTTTTTATCAACAGATCTCGCGTCTCTGGCAGGAGCAGGTTACGCCGCAAAAGCTGGATGAAATTTTCGCCGATTTCATCAACAAGCAGATCGACATCTCTTCGATCAAGGAGGTGGACCCGGTCCTGACCGAGGCGCCGACGATCAATTCCGACGGCATCCTAGTCCTGGAAGGCTACTACCCGACGCACCCGTCGAAGGTTTATTTCCGCCTCAAATACATCTATGAACATCCCGCCTGGAAGCTTCTCGGGATCAAGGTGAAGGTGGGCGAATGAACTCCCGCCGGCCGACGAACCGTCTCCCGGAAGATGAGCTGGAGGAGACTTTCGCGCGTTCCTCCGGGCCGGGCGGACAGAACGTGAACAAGGTCTCGACTGCGGTCACCCTGCGGCATCGTCCGAGCGGCCTCAGCGTCACGGTGCAGGATTCGCGGTCGCAAATGCGCAACCGGCAACTGGCCCGCGAGCGTTTGTTCGACGCGGTGCAACGGCAAAAGGAGGAGGCGCGCCAGCGCAGGCGCGCCCAGGCCGCGCTGGAGCGACGGCGCACTTCACCGCGTCCGCCGCGCCTGAAGAAGAAAATTCTCGAGAGCAAACGGAAGCGCTCGGCCCTCAAGAAACTGCGGGCAAATCCGGTTGATTAAGCTATTCGTCCGCTCGTGAAGAAGCAGTTGCGAGTGGGAGTGATCGGCGGCGGCTGGCCGGGGCAGCAGCACGCGCGCGCGATCCGGGCCGCCCGCGGGGCGGTGCTGGAGGCGCTGGCTGAGCCTAACGAGGAGCGAACGACAGAATTTAGCCGGGCTTATCGACCAAAGAAGAGCTGCGCCGATTACACGGAATTGTTAGGCGATCCGGCGGTCGATGCGGTCGTGATTTGTCTGCCTAATCATTTGCACTTTCCGGTCGCCCTCTCCGCCTTGCGCGCCGGCAAGCATGTCCTCTGCGAGAAACCGCCAACCATGAACGGCTCCGAGATGCGCGTCCTGCAGGAAGAGGCGGAGAAGCGCGCGCTGGTTTACTTCTTCAGCCGCCAGTTCCGATTCACGCCCGCGATGCGGCTCGCGCACGACCTGATCGCGCGCCAGGAGCTGGGGAAAGTTTACTTCGCGGAAGCAGTCTGGGTGCGCTCGCGCGGGATTCCCTCCGGGCTTGGCGGCTGGTTTACGGAAAAGAAACGCTCCGGCGGCGGGGCGCTGATCGACATCGGGGTGCATGCGCTCGATTCGGCCTGGTATCTGATGGGAACGCCGCGTCCGGTTTCGGTCTCGGCTTCGGTTTTTCAAAACTTCGGGCACCTCGTCAAAACGCCGGTCAACGATGTCGAGGACGCGGCCTTTGCTTTCATTCGTTTTGGGAATGACGCCATCGTGCAATTGAAAACATCCTGGGCCGGCAACCTGACCGACGAAATCCCGGAGGGAAGCACGTTCGGCCGGGAACTGAATAACTGCACCCTCTATGGAACCAAAGCGACCATCCGTCTGAAGCCGCTCACTCTTTTCCAGGACAAGGACGGAAAGCTGATCGACAAGCCGCTCGAGCCGCCCGATGCCGCCGATTCCTTCGAGCTGCAGATGCAGAATTTCGTCGATGCAGTCGCCGGCCGGACCGCGCCCGTCAATGACGCGCAGCAGGCGGTTTACCTGATGGAAATGCTGGATGCGATCTACCTTTCGAGCAGCACCGGACGTGAGGTGCCGATCGCGCGGGTCTGAGAAATCTTCGCTTCTAATCCATCCGCGACCGGCGCTTGCCTCGAATCCAGTTGGATAGCAACCAATCTATTATGAAAAAGCTTATTCTCCTAATCCCGGCGCTTCCGGCCTTTGCCCTGGTCCTTTCCTCTTGCACCACGGTCGTGAAGGAGCCGGTGCCGACCACGACCACGACGACGCGGACGACTGAGGTGGAACGCACGCCCACGAGCACGAGCACAACGGTGACCCGCCAGAGCGCCGGCGGCTACTAGGACGTAATTCGATTCCTTCCGGGAAAGGGAGACGCGCCATGCGCCTCCCTTTTTCTTGTTGTGGCGCAAACTTCCGGGCTGCGCCGTCGATCGTTGATACAAGCCAGGAGCTTGCGCTACAAAGCCGGTGTCTCGACCGCTTCTTCGGTCTCCTGACTAACGACCGGCGCGATCGCCTGCAGCTTTTCTGCGCCGCGCAGGTCCATGAGTTTCACCCCCTGGGCGTTGCGGCCTGTTTCGCGAATTTCCTTTACCCGCGTCCGCACCATTTGGCCTTTGGTCGTGATGAGCATGAGCTCGTCTTTGTCGGTCACGGTGAGCGCGCCCACGACCCGGCCGGTTTTGTCGCCGGTCTTCATCGTGATGATGCCTTTGCCGCCGCGCTTTTGGGTGCGGTAGTTATCGAAGGCGGTTCGTTTGCCGATCCCGTTCTCCCCCGCGACCAGGAGCATGGCGTCGTTATTTACCAACGCGATCCCGACAATGTGATCGCCCTTCTCCGGCCGAATGCCCCAGACGCCAACGGTGTTTCGGCCCTGGTCGCGCAACTGATCCTCGTGGAAACGCAGACTCATGCCCTCGGAAGTGATGAGCACAATTTCGTTGTCGCCATTCGTCAGGACCGCGTCGATCAGGCAATCATCTTCCTCGATGTTAATCGCGATGATGCCGCCTTTGCGCACGTTGCTGTAATCAGAAAGGTTTGACTTCTTGACGATCCCGCTCCGGGTCGCGAAGACGATGTGGAGTTTTTCGTCCCAGGTTTCATCGACGGCGTTCGGCCCCGTTCCGCTGCTCTTCGACTGGATGCGAATCGTGGCGGCGATCTTCTCGCCCGTGCGCAACTCGAGCAGGTTGGCAATCGAGCGCCCTTTCGAAGCGCGCCCCATCTCCGGAATTTCGTAAACTTTCTCCACGTAACAGCGCCCGGATTCAGTAAAGAACATCAGGAAATCGTGCGTCGTGGCGGTGAAGAGATGTTCGATGAAATCCCCCTCGTCCTCCTGCGTCGCGCCCTCCCGCGTCGTCATGCCGATGACGCCTTTGCCGCCGCGTCGTTGCGCCCGGAAGGCGCTAACCGCGGTGCGCTTGATGAAGCCGCCATGGGTGATGCTGATGATCGTGCCTTCGTTGGCGATCAGATCTTCCATGTTGATCTCGCCTTCGTCGGGCACAAGCTGGGTCAGCCGCGGGCCGGCATGCTTCTGCTGTATTTCGCGCAGTTCTTTTTTGATGATCTGGAAAACCCGAATCTCCTTCGCGAGGATGTCGCGCAGGTCCTTGATCGTCTCGATCAGCTCCTTGTATTCGTTAACGATCTTTTCCCGCTCGAGCCCGGTCAGTTGATAAAGGCGCAGATCGAGAATCTGATTCGCCTGATGTTCGCTGAAGGCATAACGACCTTCCGTCAGCCGCGCTTCGTCGCGAATCAGAACCCCGATCTGCTCGACCTGGCGGCGGGTGAACTCGAAGGCGAGCAATTTCACCCGCGCTTCCTCGCGATTGGCCGACCCGCGGATGATGCGAATGAATTCATCGAGGTTGGCAAGCGCGATGAGATAACCTTCGAGCGTCTCGGCCCGCTCTTCCGCCTTCCGCAATTCGTAGCGGGTGCGGCGGAGCACGACTTCGCGCCGGTGCTCGATGAAGGCCTGGTTCGCTTCCTTGAGCGAGAGCAGCTTCGGCTTGCCGTGATCGATCGCCAGCATGTTGACCGCGAAGGAGGATTCCATCGCGGTGTGCTTGTAGAGATTGTTGATCACGACCTTCGGGATCGCGTCGCGCTTCAGCTCGATCACGACCCGTGTGTTTTCGTCCGACTCGTCGCGGATCGCGGTGATATCGCTCAAGACCTTCTCGTTCACGAGGGATGCGATGCGCTCGACGAGCGTGGCCCGGTTCACGTTGTAGGGGATTTCCGTGATGACGATTTGCTCGCGGTTGCCTTTTAATTCCTCGACCCCGGCCTTCCCGCGGACCTTCATGCTGCCGCGGCCGCTCTGGATGTACTGCCTAACGCCTGAAACACCGCAGATCGCGCAACCGGTTGGGAAATCCGGCCCTTTCACGAACTTCATCAGGCCGTCGACATCGATGTCGGGATCGTCGATCTGGGCGCAGATGCCGTCGATCACTTCGCCGAGATTGTGCGGCGGGATGTTCGTCGCCATTCCGACCGCGATCCCGGTGCCGCCGTTAACGAGCAGGTTCGGGAAAGCAGCGGGGAAAACGGTCGGCTCGGTCCGCGTCTCGTCATAGTTCGGGACGAAATCGACCGTGTCCTTCTCCATGTCGGTCATGAGCGCGGCCCCGAGATGGGTCATGCGCGCCTCGGTGTAACGCATCGCGGCCGGCGGATCGCCTTCGACCGAGCCGAAGTTGCCCTGGCCATCGACCAGCCTCTCGCGCATTGCCCACGGCTGCGCCATGTGGACGAGCGTCGGGTAAATCACCGCCTCGCCATGCGGGTGATAGTTACCACTCGTGTCGCCGCAAATCTTGGCGCACTTCCGATGCTGCCGGTTCGGGAACAGCGAGAGGTCGTGCATCGCGTAGAGGATGCGGCGCTGCGAGGGCTTGAGCCCGTCGCGCGCATCGGGCAGGGCGCGCGAGATGATGACTGACATGGAATAATCGAGGAACGACCGCGAGACCTCTTCCGCGACATTGATCGGTTCGACTTTTTCGTTGGCGTTATACATGAATCAGAAAATTAAGAGTTCGTTAGGCGAGCGCAGGGAGAGGAATCGCTCTTCCCATTCACGCGAGAGCGCGTCGGTTTGCCGGACGGTGGTCGGGCGCAGGCTCGCCCGGCGCGGCGGCGGGATTTGGAGGAAGCGCAGCAGACCCGCGATCGTGTCCGCGTACTCGTTCGTCAAATCCTCGTACTCGACCCGGAATGGCTCTACGCCGATGCGCTGAAAAAAGCGCGTCCAGATCATTTCTTCGCGGAGCGCATCTTCGATGCAACTGGCGATCAATTCCGGATCGAACGCGGGTTCGCCCAAGGCAGAATTTCCCTCCTGGATTTTCCAGAGACCGGTCTGAGCGGCGCGTGCCTTGGAGATCGCCTGACGAACCTTGTTTTGGCGGACGATCTGAACGAATTGCAGCTCGGGAAAAGTGTTCCGCAGCATCTCGATATCGTCCCCCGGCTCACCGCCCCCAAACTCACGCGTTTCACGCAAACGGCCGAGAAATTCCTGCAAGTACCAGCCCATCAGCTTGAAACCGAAAACTTCGTTTGAAGTGGCAGTTGCCGGAATAATGCCACGCACGTAGTCCGCGAAATCCGTCGCCTCGAGTCGGCTCTTAGCCGCGTAATGCGCCTCGTATTTGCGGAGGAAAAACTGCTTCGGCCGCCCCGCCCGCCGCGTCGCATGCAGACCGTCGGTCAGCAGGTTGCTTCCGGAGCGCGCGATTGCGCAAACGACATAGCAGCGCCGCGGGTGCCGCAGCTTATGGAAGAGGCCCCCCATGAGTTAGACAGGATTAACAGGATTTACGGGATTGAAATGCAGGTCGGCGGATTCCGACGCCGGTACCGGTTGGCGATATTTGCGCTTGAATTGCAAACTCGCGCTTCCGAAATCCAGGAGCAGTCCGATGTCGTGATTTGTTGCCGTCAAATAGTTTACGAGTTGGACTTCGTCGGCCTTCGTTAGGGAAAAAATCGCCTTCAATTCACAAATCAGCGAATCGGCGACCACCAGGTCGGCGATAAAGTCGCCTGCGACCACATTGCCATAACGAACTTTAATTCGTTGCCCTGCCTCGACTGCCATTCCCGCCCGTCGCAGTTCGTCAAGAAGCGCGTTGAGATAGACGGATTCAAGAAACCCTGGTCCCAAAGTCCGATGCACTTTCATTGCCAGGCCGATTATCTTCTCCGTAAGCGCGTGATTCTCGTCCAAATCCAATCCAGTAAATCGTGTTAATCCTGTCTAGACATCGAGGTTGCGCACGTTGAGTGCGTTATCCTCGATGTATTGGCGGCGCGGCTCGACGACGTCGCCCATCAGTTTCGAGAACATCTGGTCGGCTTCGACCGAGTTGTCGTCGTTCAGGTCGACCTTGAGCAGCTTACGCTTCTCCGGGTCCATCGTGG